>JBBQZS010000004.1:0-252463 GCA_038207495.1 Chloroflexia bacterium | reverse complement strand
TTGTTGGCAGGCCAAGCAGTGGCAGTTGAAGTTGGTCAAACTTAAGCTTAACTCAAATTGCTAACTTTCGGCTCTATTATTTTTAGTTCTTGTGGGAAGTATGAAAAGCAATTTACTGCTCTTTTGCGCTAAATTTGGGTGAAGGAGTGCCAAAGCCTCAAAAGCCCTTTTTTCGATATGGACTTTACAGAAACCAGCCCCAGTGCGCATCCCTTTACCGCCAATGCCCGTTACGATATGAATTTTGTCAGCAATAGTTTCGGTGTAAATATCGTCTTTGGGTTAGTTAAGATAAAAACCGTTCCAGAACTGGCGAATTTCCCAGGTGGGTAGTTTTACTATCTGGCGGGCATATTGCAAAATAGCTTCATTCAAATGGCTATCAGTAGATTCCTCCATTATCGCCGCCTGCTGCACCGCTTTGTACTCATGGGAGTCGCCAATAACCACTAAGCCATCCGCCGCCTGTTTTAGTAGCAGATGCACCCCTTTTTCCTTCAGGTATGGGTCGCCGGGCTGCTCTTTCAGCAAGTCGTAGATGGGCAAATCTTGAAAGCCAGGTAGCGCAGGATAGACAGCCCCGACAAAATCGAGTGGGGCAAGACACGCGCGTGAGGCACGGTTTCCATCATCTGCAACTTGCAGACAATCAGGCCATTGGCTACAAAATGTTCCGGGAACACAGTGCGATATTCCGCCCCACTACAAATAAACACCTGGTCAGCCGCCCATTTGCTCCCCCGCGCATCCCGCACCACACAATCCGCGCCCTCAATTGTTACTTCTATAATATTGGTGTTGGGAATGTAAGTTATAGACTCTTTTTCGGTGAGGTAAGGGATAAGCTGTCGCAATAGTTGGCGGGGCTCAATTGTCAGGTCATTGGGAAAGTGCAAAGCCCCCACGCAATAACTTTCCTGAACAAAATCAAATTGAGCCTTAGCTTCCTTAGCCTCAAAGTATTGACCGCGATATTCCGGCGGAGCGATTTTTACAAACTCGCTTAGCACCTGGGCTTCTAATTCGGTAGAGGCCAGATACAAACTTCCGGCTTTTCTGGCAGAAATATGGGTTTCCTGCTGTAAGCTGCGGTAAATATCCAGAGTGGAAAATGCATAACCCGCTCATTCTCCCCCAACTTCGGCAATCTTCGGTAGGCCCATTCCGAAATTTCGAGTGGAAGCATCATTTATTATATAAGGTGGGACTAGTTTACAATATTGAGTATTATATTTTTGAGTGGATTGTTAGGACGTTAAACATACGATATTAACTTATAAGTATTTAACAATTTCAAATAATATTTTTAACAACCTGTTAAAATGGCCTACCCTGTCCAATCACATGCCAAAAAACCCCAGCAAATTGATTGAAACCTGAACATAATTCGCCCGTTCCATTAGTAGCAGATTGCAGGGATATACACCAGGGTTTGCTTGATTTATAAGGCAGAGCATTTCAGAATTGTTATGTCAACTAAAAAATTCCTGAACTCTTGTAATATGGGCTTAACCGTTATATAATTTTTTTTAACATTAAAATCATCCATCAGTATTGTCAGAAATTGTATAAATGTCGGTGATTGCCGTTTATTGTTGCAGACGTAATTCTCCAGCTCATTCTTGCCGCACGCGTTGGGAATTAGGATTTCTAGACTAACTGGTATTAAATTGCTAAATTCGCATGTGAAATTTGAAGAAGTAGTACGGCGTGGCGAAAATGCCCTGAAAGCTGGGAACTTTGAGTACGCGGTAGCTTTGGCACGGTATCTCTTCCGCTACTATCCCCGCGCTTTGGAGGGAACTCGGCTTCTAGCCAAAGCCTACACCTATCAGGGTCCTTTTTTCGAGGCCGACAAACTTCTAGCCTTTGCCCTGGCTGCCGACCCTCATGATTACCGCCTGTATCTTAACCGCGCCCGTCTAGCCCTCAAACAGCAGGACTTTGAACTAGCCGTCTGTAATTACGAACGCGCTTTTGAGCTTGAACCTCAGAATGAGCAAGTACGGGATGGTCTCCTGGAACTTTATAGCAAGGGCTACGGTAGTGGGAACGCAACGACAAATCTCAGTCGGGCCGGTTTTAACAAAACGAGTCCCACCCCCCAGGTTTTCGCCGAAATTATCACCGAATATGAGCAACTTACCGAAAATAAGCCGGAGCGATTGGATATTAAGGTTTGGTTGCTGGAAGCTTATTGGCGGGGCAACAATTTCAGCCGGGCCGAAGAGTTGGCGAAAAACCTGCTCGAAACTCACCCCTACCTGATAAAAGCCAACCTTATACTCTGGCACCTTTTTACCTTGCGGCGGCAAGTGGATAGGGCACTCTCCTATCTGGCAACCGCCCAATTGATAGACCCCCTCGACAATATTGGCCGTCAGCTATTCGCCAATAGTGGCTTTGAGGAGGCCGCCAACGCCTGTTTTGCTGAGAGCGTAATGCCGGAAGTGCCGAATTATGACCAACTTAAACTCCTAAAAAAAAGCGCGGCGGAAAAAGCTATCCCTCTCTGGCTGGTGGTCGAACCGGGCAAAGTGCTGGCGATTGCCAAACCAAAAGCTGTAACAGGCTCTTTTGTTACTAAACATATTCCCCTCGCGCCTACGCCAGCTCAAGTTGTGGCTCTGGAAACTATACAGACCCGACCTCCCCAACCTGTCAGCCTGGAAAAAGTGCGTGAGAAGAAAAAAATCAAACTAGCCCCCTTCCTGGTAGCCGGGTTGTTAATCGCTAACCTGTTGATAGCTTTTTACCTTTTAGTGGGACAGCAAAGTTTAAGCAAGGATTTACAGGCTTTACAGAACGAGCGCGACCAGATAGCACAGGATAGGGATTCCCAGGCCACCGCCGCCGCAAAGGCATTTAGCCAGCTTGACCAACTCGCGCAGGCTGGCCCAACCTATACCCCCCAGCCTTACGGTCAGATTATTACTTTCCCCACACCCCCGCCGGGAGCAAAAACCGCTATACCCTGGCAAGAATTTCAGGTTAGCAGTGGGGAAGGAGGGGTAAGCCAGCTTATTCCCCAAACTCAGACCGATGATGTTCACGATGTAATTCGTAATCCCGGTTTTACCGGCTCATGGGTAGCAGCGGCGATTGATGGCGACCTGGCGGGTTACATGGCTCAAATGGAAACTGCTCCCAAAGGTTGGCCCGCCAAAGGCCCGATAACCTCACCCTTTGGGCCGCGCCCAGCGATTTTTGTCCAGATAAGAAAGAGCAATAGTCGAGTATTAAACAATAGCGTAGTAGATAGTACAACCGCGACCATTTCGCTAACCCCCGACCTAACCAACACCATTTCGGTTACGCCGACTCCCACCAACTCGCCAACTCCCACGCCCTCACCAAGCCCTTCGCCTACCCCAACCTGTGGAACAAAACCAACTCCTACGCCCACCTTAAACCTGACTCCTACCCCCGACCCTTCTCGAACAACCACCCCAGAAGTTACGATTACTCCTACCCTTACTCCCAACGAGTGTGCTACACCTACCCCTACCGCAACCGTCACCCCCACTTGCCCTGCGCCGCCCCAGCTTTTCAAACCAGTTCAAACCGTTCATACGCCTGGCTACAAGCCAACCCCTGTTTCTTGTAACACTCCAACCCCTAGTATTACCGCGACTCCTAGCCCCAGCCCTTCGCCTAGCCCTACCGCTACCGAAACGCCGCTACCTACGCCAACCCCTAGCCCGGTGCCGACTGCCACACCTTTGCCAAGTGCTACCCCTCGCCCAACCGCGACCCCTACCCTGGCTTTTACCCCAACTCCTAGCCCTTCCGCTACGCCCAGCCCAAGCCCGACCCCCAGCCCTTCGCCCACCACTGCCGCGGTAGTTCCTTTAGCCCAAATCACCACCCTTGCTATTAGTTCTGCCCTCGGTGTTAGCCCAATTCCAGCCCGCTTGCTGCAAGGTTCGGGTATCGCAGTCAGACCCGGCTGGGAATTTCACACCGGCATTGATATTGGAGTTGGCGAAGGAACCCAGGTGCAAGCTACCGCCGATGGGATTGTTGAATATGCCGGGGATTCGGGTGGGGGCTATGGGCGGGTGGTGTTTATTAAGCACGCGGGGGGATTCACGACGGTGTATGCCCACAATTCGCGAATTCTGGTATTACCAGGGCAGTTTGTAACGGCTGGAACGATTATTGCGCTCTCCGGCAACACGGGTTATTCCACCGGCCCCCATATCCATTACGAAGTGCGCTATCAAAACCAGGTGGTAAATCCTGCTCCCTTTATGCGTTAAAGAATCTTAACAAGGATAGACAGGATGGACAGGATTTATTAGTGCCGAGTTAAAAGTCGAATGTCATAAATCTAAAATCCAATATCTAAAATCTAAAACTCAAGCTGTCAGCCATCAGCTATCGGCCAATTCTTTAACCCGGCCCTCAGTACTTTCTACTCGGTAGTTTTTACCGACAACTATTCTTTCTCCTGAATCTAGGCGTTTTGCTCCTTTATTCTTAGGCCTTTTCATTATATAATTAGCTAACCTAATAAAAAGCATCCATATTTAGAAAGGAAACAAGCTGTGACTGATACTCTAAAGCCTGCGGTTTTTAGTGCGGTTGGCATTGATACCGCCCGAACCGATGGGGCAGAGAAAGTTACCGGGCAGACCCATTTCACTGCCGACTTAAAACTTCCCGGAATGTTATACGCCCGATTAGTAGTTAGCCCCTATGCCCACGCCCGAATTAAAAATATAGATAGCTCCGAGGCCTTAAAGATACCCGGCGTGGTACGAGTGGTAATTGCCCAGGATTTGCCGATTGTTGGGGATGGCGGCACCTCCCGGCGGCGCAATCCTTTGGCTAACAATGAAGTAATATTTTACGGTCAGCCAGTGGCGGTAGTATTGGGTGAGAGCGAAGCAGCAGCCCTGGACGGCGTGAATAATGTAACAGTGGACTACGAAGCTTTACCCGTAGCCGCAAATATTACCGACGCCCTCAAACCAGATGCACCCCATGTCCGAGTCAAACAGGCGCATGGTGTGGATGGCGAGTCGCAAATGCACGCAACCGGAGTAGCCAAAGCCGAGGAAGACCAAACCAAGCTTCATTACAACATCAGTAATCACAATAATTTCAAGCGTGGTGATGTAGAGAAAGGTTTTGCCGAGGCCACCGTTATTGTCGAAAATACCTACACCCTGCCAATGGTACATCAAGGTTATATCGAGAATCAGGTTGCCGCCGCCGAACCCTCAATGACGGGTGGCATGACCATTTACACCAGCACCCAGGCCGCTTTCTATGCCAAACAAGAGGTCTCGGCTGGGCTGGGTATTCCCCAAAGCAAAGTTAAAGTGGTAGCAATGCCGGTTGGTGGTGGTTTTGGTGGGAAGTTCGCCTTTGGGGAGCTTTTCGCGGCGGCACTGGCTAAGTTGTCACGCCGCCCGGTTATGCTGGCTTTTTATCGAATGGAAGATTTGTCCGCCGCAAATCCTTCGTTTAACGCGATTATCGAAGTAAAACTTGGGGCGCGAGCCGATGGAACCTTCGCTGCCCTCAAAGCCAAAGTTTATTTTGAGACCGGAGCATATCCTGGCACCGCTTTGTTTATCGCCGGACTGGTCTTTGGTGGTTACTACAAAATTGATAATTTTGATATTGAGTGCTTTGAAGTATTGACCCATAAGCAAGGGGTTGGTGCGTATCGTGCTCCCGGCGCGCCCCAGGCTACCTTTGCCTATGAGTCGGCGGTGGATGCCGTAGCCCAGGCTTTAGGAAAAGACCCGTTGGAACTGCGCTTCCAGAACGCCGCCGAGGAAGGCGACCTTCAAATAAACGGGCGGCCTCTACCCAGGATTGGCCTCAAGGAAGTTATCACCCATTTGCAGAGTCACCCGCTATGGCAAAATCGCCATAACAAGCAGCCGGGCGAAGGCATCGGAGTAGCGATTGGCGGTTGGCCCGGCGGCTTGGAGCCAGCCAGTAGCACCTGTCGCCTTGACCACGATGGGAATCTGACCGTCACAACCGGGATTTCTGATATATCGGGAGTTACCACCAGCCTGGGTTTGATTGCTGCCGAAGTTCTGGGGCTAAACCCAGGCCAGATTACGGTGGAAAATGTGGATACCAACAGTGCGCCCTATGCCGGGGCCAGTGGTGGTAGTAAAACTCTGTACACCGTCGGCGCGGCGGTGCTGAAGGCCGCGCAGGATGCCAAAGAGCAAATTCTGAATATTGCCGGGACGATTCTGGAAGCCAACCCCGAAGATTTGGAAATTAAGGACGGCAAGGTTTCGGTCAAGGGGGTTAGCAGCAAATCTATCGCCCTGGCGGAGATTGCCAGTCGCAGCATGAACTTTGGCGCACGCTTCGAGCCGGTTTTTGGCCGGGGTAGCAGTGCCATCGTCAATAACGCGCCCGGTTTTACGGCCCATCTTGCCAGGGTTAAGGTTGACTCCGAAACAGGCGAGGTTGAGGTGCTGGACTACGTGGCAGTGCAGGATGTGGGTAAGGCCATCAATCCGGCAGAGGTGCGCGGTCAGGTGCATGGCGGAGTGGTGCAGGGGCTAGGCTGGGCTCTCTACGAGCAACTGGTCTACGATGAAAACGGCACACTCATCAGTGGCAGCCTGATGGATTACGCCCTTCAGACCGCCGTCCAGGTTCCCCATATTGATGTTCATCTGGTGGAAATTCCCGCGCCGGACGGGCCGTTTGGGGCGAAGGGTGTCGGCGAACCGCCCATCGTGCCGGGTGGCGCAACCATTGCCAACGCCATTTACGATGCAGTGGGAGTACGGGCTAACCAGCTTCCAGCCGTGCCAGAACGCTTGCTAACGGCGATTCAGTCATCCACCAACGATACGGTTACGAAGCAGTAATTAGTTTTCGGTAGGGGCAGACCAACGTGTCTGCCCTTTTTTATTTCCTTAAACCCTTTTGTTAACCTTCCCCATCTAAAATAGAGAATGAAATATTGTGGGATGGTTGCCGTAAACCTCACAACAGAAAACGCACCAGCCGCAAGGGAAATTAAACCGCCAAGTTGCCAAGAACGCCAAGAAATTTTAATTAACTAAAGCCTGGACATAACTCGAAGGTTCAGGAACTGGGGATGGAGAATTCGTAGGGACAACCCTTGTGGTTGTCCGGGATTGATTCAGGACAGCCCTCGTGGCTGTCCCTACGACGGACTGGTGCTGTCCGGGATTAGTTCAGTTGTTTATGTCCAACCTTCAATTATCTCTGTGCCCTTTCTGACTTTCTGGTGATTATTTAAAGTCAGAGGTAGTAATATGACAGAAAACGAAATAGTTCAAACTAAAAAATTCGATTTTATTATCGTGGGCGGGGGAGTAGCCGGGTTAGCCCTGGCTTATCATCTGGTGAACAGCCCTTTCTCTGGTTGCTCAATTTTAATCATTGACCAGAACCATAAAGATAAGAATGACCGCACTCTTAGTTTTTGGGCGGACCGGCCCACCGACTTTGACCAGATTGTCTATCACAGCTGGAACAACATAAGCTTTGTGAGTGATGAGTTTGCCAGAGAGCTGGATTTGGGCGAATATGCCTATAAAACCATCCGGGGGCTAGATTTTTACCAGTTTGTGCAGAATAAGCTAGACAAATTCTCGAATGTGGAATTTTTGCAGGGTCGAGTTCAGACAATTGTAAACGAAAAAGAAGGAGCACTGGTAAAAGTTGGCGCGGAACAATATCTGGGGCGGTGGGTTTTCGACAGCCGGGTACGACCCTACGAATTCAAGCATACCCCACGTTTTGGCAAACAGGTTATAAGGCAATATTTCGTGGGCTGGCTGTTGGAATCCCCTCAAAAAAGTTTCAATCCTAAAAGTGCTACGTTATTCGATTTCCGAATTCCCCAATCCAAAGATATGCGCTTTTTCTACCTGCTCCCCTTCTCCGAGAACCAGGCTTTGATTGAGTATGTTGGGTTACAACACACCAATTATGATGGCATAATGAAAAACTATGTCGAAGAAATCCTGGGAATCAAGGATTACAAGGCCGAAGCAGTAGAAGGCGGGGCAATCCTGCTAACCGACCGCCGTTTCAAGCGTCGATTGGGCCGAAATGTTATGGCGATTGGCACGGCGGGGGGCATGATAAAACCATCATCGGGTTATGCCTTTACTCGTATTTTGAACGATTGCGACGCAATTATCAATTCGCTGCTTAAATATAATCATCCCTTCAAAGTGCCAGGAGTAAACCCATTTTACTATGCCCTCGATTCTTTTATGCTAGAGGCTATGAGTCGTTTTAGTGGAAAAATGAAAACAGTTTTTACCGGGATGTTTAAATATAATCCGGCGCGCCGGGTCTTTCGCTTTTTGGACGAACGCGCCACCCCCCGGGAAATCATTGCAATGATTAGTGCCATGCCCGCTAAACATCTGTTTATCTGGACAGTTTTAACCGATGAGAAAAAAAAGGAACAGCTCCAAAGTAGGGGCGACAAACGGCAAAGGGGCGAGGTTGGGTAGGTTTGTTGAACTTCCAGTAAGCGCGTATTCTGGTATTTAATGTTATTTTACCTAAAGTCTGGTAGGAGTGTGATATTATATACAAGGCATAAAAAATCAGGGGATAGTGGTCGGGGGTTAGGGGTTTGGGAATTCTAAAACTGACAACTGACGACCGACAACTGGCAACCATTCACACGAGGTTTTGAATTAGTGGAGCTTGTAACAAAAGTACGCGGCAAACTGTTTGCCTCAATGTTGTTCGGGATACTGGTCTGGGTAGCCCTGGCAATTTTTGGGGATTTGAACAAAACGCTGGCGGTATTAGCCGAGTTCCAATGGTGGATGTTAGTGCCAGTATTATTGTGTACTACCGGGAACTATTTTATTCGCTTCCTGAGACAGCATTATTATTTAAAAGTGGTGGGCAACGGGGCAGAGAAAATCAGTTTTATGGATAGTGCTATCGTCAGCTTTGGCAGCATGTCAATGGCAGTCACCCCCGGCAAGGTCGGCGAAGTGCTGAAAAGCTTCCTGATACAACGCCTGAACGGCACACCCGTAATGGTCACCGCCCCCATCGTAGTCGCCGAACGCTTCAACGACGGTCTGGCAATGCTGATTCTCTCCTGTACTGGCCTCTTCTTTTTTGATAATCCCTTCTTCCGATTGGGAATGTTGCTAGTTTTTTTAGGCTCACTGGCATTGTTTTTGCTGGTACAGTGGCGTTGGTTGGCAAACAAATTCCTCGAAATGTTAGGCCGAATAAAATTCCTCAGCACCCGCATTCACCACCTGCAAGCTTTTTACGATAGCAGTTACAAACTTTTTAGCCCAAAAGTGTTGCTAACCGCCCTGTTAATGTCCATTGTTGGTTGGTTTGGCGAATGTTTTGCCTTCTTTCTGGTGGTGCTAGGCCTGGGGCAAACCGCCAGTTTCGAGCTATTACTTAACTGCACTTTTATTATGGCAGCCGCCAGTTTACTCGGCACAATCTCGCTATTACCGGGCGGGCTAGGGGTGGCGGACGGCTCGATTGGCGGACTGTTAACCCTGATTGTCAAAGGGGTAACTGGCGCGACTGCCGCCACCGCCACTTTTCTCATTCGGCTTTGTACCCTGTGGTACGGGGTGCTGTTGGGCCTTGCCACCCTGTTTATTTTCCGAAACCGCTTCAAGAAATCAGGCAGCAGTGAAGCTCCTGAAACAAACCCTGGCGGCGAATCGTTAACAAAAGTAGAGTTGTAATTCTTAATTTTTGAAAGACGTAAAAAAATGAGGCGATACGAATCCTGGGGTCGCTATCCCAGCATCAAACCTGAGAATGTTAAACCCGTTTACTGGCAAAAAGATTTAACTGAACTAAAAGAAACTAATCAAACGGTTTTACCCTATGGCCTGGGACGTAGTTATGGCGATAGTTGCCGAAACGACGGTGGGATTTTACTGGATACCAGCGGTCTTAATCGTTTTATTTGTTTTGATGAAAATACGGGCGTGATTCGCTGTGAGGCGGGAGTTAGTCTGGCTGAAATTCTGGAGGTAGTAGTACCACGTGGCTGGTTTCTGCCCGTAACTCCCGGCACAAAATATGTCACGGTGGGTGGAGCGATTGCCAATGACGTACACGGCAAGAATCACCACCGCAACGGCACTTTTGGCTGCCACGTTACCTGTTTTGAGTTGTTACGCTCGGATGGTCAGAAGTTATTCTGCTCGCCGGAAAAAAACCGCAACTTCTTCCGGGCGACTATTGGCGGGTTAGGTCTGACCGGGGTAATTTTGTGGGCCGAATTTAAACTGAAACCGATTCAAAACTCTTTTATTGATGTCGAAGAAATCCGCTTTTCAAATCTGGACGAATTTTTTGAAATCACCGCCCAATCCGACCAGGGCTTTGAATACACCGTATCGTGGGTGGACTGTCTGGCAAAAGGCAAAGAGCTGGGCCGGGGCGTATTTATGCGCGGTAACAACAACCCCTCCAAATTTCTGTCGAGTGCCGCCAGCAACAAACAGTTACCCTTTAGTGTGCCGTTGGACGCGCCCGAATTCTTGCTGAACAACCTGACTATGAAAGCCTTTAATACGGCTTTTTACTCGATCCATTTCAAAAAAGTGCGCTACAAAACCGTCCCCTACGACCCCTATTTCTACCCGCTGGATTTCATTGACCGCTGGAATAAACTTTACGGCAAACGCGGCTTCCTACAATATCAATTCGTGGTGCCGTTTGATAACAATAACTACGCTATCCGTGAGGTTCTGAGCCGGATTGCCAATTCGGGGGGAGGCTCGTTCCTGGCGGTGTTAAAGGCTTTTGGCAATGTCGAATCGCCAGGGATACTCTCATTTCCGCGCCCCGGTGTAACGCTGGCTCTGGATTTTGCCTATCATGGCGAAAAAACCCTCAAGA
Organism: Chloroflexia bacterium; assembly: GCA_038207495.1. GTDB lineage: Bacteria > Chloroflexota > Chloroflexia > Chloroheliales > Chloroheliaceae > Chlorohelix. The sequence goes on along the minus strand of JBBQZS010000004.1, from coordinate 241,579 downwards.
TGTTAGAGGAGTTTGACCAGATTGTTTTTGAAAGTGGGGGAGCAATTTACCCTGCCAAAGATGCCCGGATGAGCGCGGCCAGTTTTGAACGCTCTTTCCCGAAGTGGCAAGAATTTCAGCAGTACATTGACCCTAAATTTTCCTCAAGTTTTTGGCGACGGGTAACTGACCCGTTGAAGGGTGCTGATTAATGTTTATGACCAAAGTGTTGATTGTGGGAGCCACCTCGGCGATTGCCCACGAAACCGCCAAACTGTTAGCGAAGGATGGGGCGGAATTTTTTCTGGTAGGACGCACCGCCGATAAGCTGGAAGCGGTCGAAAACGACCTCAAAGTGCGGGGGGCTAAAAAGGTAGAAAGTCTTTTGCTGGATATTAACGATTTTTCCCGTCACCAGGAATTAGTGGATAAAGCGATTGCCAGCCTGGGCGGGCTTGATACCGTGCTGATTGCGCATGGCACTTTGCCTGACCAACGGGCGATTGAACAGGATGTAGCCGCAAGCCTACGGGAATTCAATAACAATTGCACCAGTGCGATTTCGTTACTGACTATTCTGGCTAACTATTTTGAGAAACAAAAGCGCGGAGTTATTGGGGTGATTAGCTCGGTAGCGGGCGACCGGGGGCGGCAGAGCAATTACGTTTATGGGGCAGCTAAAGGTGGCTTGAACGTCTTCCTACAGGGGTTGCGCAATCGTCTGGCGGCTTCGCGGGTGGCAGTTGTAACCATCAAACCGGGTTTTGTGGATACGCCAATGACTGCCCACCTCAAGAAAGGCCCGCTGTTCGCCAGTGCCGAAAAAGTTGGCGGAGACGTTTACAAAGCCATGAAGAAGGGCCAGGATGTGCTTTATACTCCCTGGTTCTGGCGCGGAGTAATGTTAATAATCAAAAGCGTACCCGAAGCGGTTTTCAAGAAATTGAAGCTCTGAAGTAGGATTGAAAAGTTTAGAAGGGAAAAAAGCCGCCAGGTTAAAAGGACTCGGCGTTGTCTGTCAAGGGATAGTTAATTTTCTCTTCCGATGATAATGCATTCATCAATTCGTATAGTATATCCTGGCTCTGTTGCAATTTACGGGCGGCCAGTAAAACCTGTTTGCGTAAATCCTCAAACTCTTCCTGGGTAATATCCTGTAAATTGGTAGTTAATTCCAATGACAAAGACAAGGTTACCAAATAGTTCGAGATATCGTGATGATTTTCCCGTAATTCATGCAGCAATCCTAATTTATTATCAGAGGGCTTCATTTGTTGCTTCCTTAACTTTTCAAGCAATTGTTCGTTTCCATAGCTTACAAGCATTGATTTGCTCCTACAGTTTCTGTGAAAATACTCCTGCCTGATCTTTATATGATTTTAATATAGTTTAACGAACCTAGTGTGAGTAAAACGTGAGTGTTTCAAATCGAGATGTGAAGATTCTGTGAAGCAAAATAAAAAAGGCGGTAATAAATACCGCCTTAATCATTTCAATGAGGCTATTTCTGAATTAAGCCGCATCCCGATCATCACGGGTTACGGAAGTGCGAAGGCGAGGCCCGCGCCGATTGTCCCGGAAGAAAACTTCATCTTCACTGGAAGCCGCAATCGTATAATCCCGGTTTAGATAATACATATCCATTTCGTGGCGGCGTTTCTCCCATAATATAGGCAACTGTTCCCGAATTTCGGCCAGGCGTTGTCGTTCGGCAATCACCAGATGGTCCTTCAGCAAGAGTTTGGTGCGTTCCGCCTCTAGTTGGTTAATTTCGCTTAATACCGCCGTCTGCCTTCTATTCTTTAAAGATTCCATTTATTATCTCCTCATCCTTTTAATAAGTTGAATTCTATTATGCTGAAACAGTTTTAATTATTAGCGAATAGTGATTATCACCTCGCACCTATATTATACGCTACATTGGCCCAAAAGTTTCTAAAATTTCTGTAAACTATTCCGTTAAGACTCCCTTAATTATTAGGGTTCATCACCACTACCTGCCTTAATGCAAACTGTTCCAGCATCCATTATAATAGCCTCAAATATAATAACCTCAAACTGGGGATAGCTAAGGGAAGACTGGTTTCTACCTAGAAAGAGATAAATATGTCAATTGCCGAAATAGATGCAAAGAAAAAAGCGGGCGACAATCAACAAGAACGCACGCTGGTGGTGGTCACCCACACCCACTGGGACAGGGAGTGGTATTTACCCTTCCAGAATTATCGTTTCAAGCTGGTGCGCCTGATTGATAAAGTCCTGGATATTCTGGATAACGACCCGGAATTCAAGTATTTCACCCTGGACGGTCAAACTATTGTGCTGGAAGATTACCTTGAAATCCGACCCGAACGCCAAACCGACCTGAAACGTCATATTCAGAGCGGGCGGTTGTTGGTGGGCCCCTGGTATATTCTGCCCGACCAGTTTTTAATCAGTGGCGAGGCGCATATTCAAAATATGTTACGCGGCCTAAAAATAAGCAAGGAATTTGGGACGCCTATGAAGGTGGGCTATATTCCCGATTCCTTTGGGCAAATTAGCCAGATGCCCCAGATTTTGCGCGCTTTCGGGATTGATACGGCGGTTTTCTGGCGCGGCGTTGGCCCCGAAATCAAACAAATCGAATTTTTGTGGGAAGCCCCCGATGGCAGTATCGTCAATTCAGCCCACCTGCCTGGGAGTGCCAACATTGGGGGTTATAGCACCGCGATGGCCTGGAATACCGGAATAGAAGGGGCAGTCAGTCAGCTTGAAGCAGTGGAAACTTTCCTGATTAAACGGGCCGCCAGTGGTATTTCGCTGGTGATGAACGGCAACGACCATCTTGAACCAAGCCCCGAAATACCCCGCATTATGAGCCGGGTGGAAGAAATTATGCGGGCGAAGGGCAAGAATTATAAATTGGTACACGGTACTTTGCCGCTCTTTCTGGAAAAGGTGCGCGAAACGGGCGTCTGGGAGCGTCCCGAAACCCCCCGTCATAAGGGTGAATTCCGCCATAGCCAGTTAGCCCACCTGCTACCGGGGGTGCTTTCGGCCCGGATGTGGATTAAGCAGTGGAATGGCAAAATCGAGAACATGCTGGAGCGCGAAGTTGGGCTGGCATTGGCATGGAGCAAGTTCCTCTCCACCAACAATTCGAGCTATAATGCCGAATCGCTCTTGAAAATGTACCAAACCGCCTGGAAATACCTTTTGCAGAACGACCCCCACGACAGCATCTGCGGTTGCAGCATTGACCAGGTACACGATGAGATGAAAACCCGCTATGCCTGGGCTGAACAGATTGCGGTGGAATTGCGAAACGAGGGCTTCCGCACGGTGGTCAACGCTATAGATACTGCCAGCGTAGCAAAGGCCGAAAAATCCCTGCCCATCGTTGTTTTTAATCCGGTACCTCTGAAGCGTAACGAAGTAGCTACCCTCCAGGTGGCGGTTGACCCCGAACTGGACGATATGGTAGTTATTGATAGCGACGGCACGCTGTTACCCCACCTGGTTACGCGCCGCGACCGCGAGGTGCTGTTCACGATGGATATCCCAGCCTTTGCCCTTAACGGTATGGCGGCCCAGGCGGGGGATGACGGGCGGGTGATGGGCTATAGTATGACTGACATCAAATTTGACCGCCACCTGGATGATTTAGCAACTGTTACCCTGGATGTAACGGCGGTTTTTAACAGCGCGGCGGGTACCAGCCCAACCCTGATGAGTTATGCTATGACGGAGGCTCAGAAATATATTAACGATGGGGTGGAAAATTTTAAGCTAACAGTTTTCCGCCAGAGTTCGATTGAGTTGCAATTCCTGGCGAAAAATGTGCCGGGCAGTGGCTATAAAACTTTTGCCTTGCGCCCCCGCCAGCCCGACGAACCAACTACCGTAGTAGAGGTTAAACGCGAGCCGGATGTTATCGAGAACGAGTTTTATCAGATTGAAATTGACCCCAAAACTGGCTTCTTCACCATACAGGATAAAGAAACGGGCGCAACCTTCAAAAATATTAACCAGTTCCGCAGTATGGGGGATGCCGGAGATGAGTATAACTACTCACCGCCCACCAATGACGCTACCGTCAGTAACTATTTCTCCGCTCCCCAGATTCTTACCCGAAAATCGGAGTTGGAACAGGCGATTGAGGTAACAACCGCTATGGAAATTCCCTACGGCTTGACCGATGACCGCCAGAGTCGCCAGAAAGACCGGGGTTTCTGTCCGTTAACAACCGTACTTACGATTACACCCGGTTCGCGCCGGATTGATATTGAGACCTCATTCCTGAATCGTTCTACTGACCACCGATTGCAAGTGTTGTTCCCTGCGCCCTTCCTGACAAAAGAGAGCAAGGCCGAGGGGATTTTTGACGTGGTAACCAGGCCAACCGGGGTACCGAAGTTTGATAGCCGCTGGATTGAAGACCCAATGCCCCAGGCCCCTCAAAAGAGCTTTGTTTCGATTAACGATGCCGACGGACAGTTAGGGCTGACGGTGATGAACCGAGGGTTGCCCGAATACGAGATTGTCACGTTGAAAGAGGGTGAGGAGAAAGTTTCGGCGGTAGCGGTTACTTTGTTGCGCTGTGTGGGTTGGCTTAGTCGGGATGACCTCAAGACCCGCCGGGGACATGCCGGGCCGGGAATGGCTACCCCCGGAGCGCAGGAGCAGGGTTATCATTATTTCCACTACGCCATTATGCCCCACAAGGGTGATTGGCTGATTTCGGGCGCACAGCAACAGGCCCACGCCTTTAATCATCCGCTGGTCGGAATTGCCGCCGCATCCCAGGCGGGGGAGTTGCCCGAAAGCAAGAGTTTCGTAGAGATTTTGCCTCGTGTGGTGGCTCTTAGCACCATCAAACAGAGCGAAGATGGACAGTCGGTAATTGTGCGGCTCTGGAATCCCAGTGACCGCGATATTCCTAAAACCAAAGTGCGGCTGTTCAAACAACCAGTGCGGGCGCGGTTGGTCGGTCTGGATGAGCAGGAGGTCATCAGCGACTTGCAGTCTGACCCCGAAGGCTGGCTGGATTTCCCGCTTTCCGCCCACAAAATCGTTACCTTGCGGGTAGATTTTTAGACCTAACCCCCTTCCACTTCAGGGAAGGGGGAATTTCGTAGGGGTAGACCAATGTGTCTGCCCTGAGTCCTATTCGTAGGGGCGGTTCGTGTACCGCCCTAAGCGAAAAAGAAAGACCTTTTACCTAATTCCCTGAACTCGGCATTGACCCTGAGAGTCTGTAACAGGTGTTTTGATGATTGGGGGTGAACCTAGAGTGACACTTCACTTGATGGTAGGTCTCCCGTGCAGCGGAAAAACTACCCTGGCGCGGCAGCTTGAACAAGAATATGCGGCTCTGCGCCTCACACCGGATGAATGGCATACCCGCTTATTTGGACAGGACCTTGCTGAAAAAGAGCATGATGCTAGACACGATTTAGTTGAAGCCTTAATGTGGGATGTTGCTGCGCGGGTTTTAGCTCTTGAGGTGGATGTTATTTTAGACTTTGGATTTTGGGCACGTAGTGAGCGAGACGATTTTCGTTTGCGGGCCGCTGAGTTGGGGACTGATTTGAAAATCCACTTTTTAGACGTGTCTGAAGAGGTACTTCTTGTCCGTCTAGCGGCAAGAAATGCTCAACTCCCTCTGGCAGTATTTCGCATTCCTGAAGCTATGCTTAAAAAGTGGGCCTTGATTTTTGAGCCTCCTTCTCAGGAAGAACTTAAATATACTTTGATTTATTAGGCTTTATCCCCCTTCCCGGATGCAGGGAAGGGGGTTAGAGGGTTAGGTCTGATTGGTGAAACTAAAACTGGCCTATTTCAGCCCGGTAAACCCGGTACAGTCGGGCATCAGCGACTACAGCGAGGAATTATTGCCCGCGCTGGCCCGTTATGCCGATATAGATTTATATCTCGACAACGACCTCAAACCCAGCAACTCGGCGTTAGCCCGGCAAGTGGGGGTCTATTCGGCAAAGCAGTTTAGCAAACAGAGCAGGGGATATGACGCTCAGCTTTTTCATATGGGCAATAGTGCAGCTCACTCCTATATTTACCGGGAGTTGCTGAATAGCCAGGGTCAAGGTATTTTAGTTTTGCACGATTTTGTCTTGCATCATTTTTTGATTGGCGAATATCTCAATCACGGGCGGGCGCAGGAATATATCCGGCTTATGGCGAAAAATTACGGGGCGGAAGGGGACGCTACCGCCCGTCAAGTCATTAAGGGCAAGTTGTCGGAAGCCCTTTTTCGTTACCCGCTATGTGATGAGGCAATAGAGGCGGCTCAAGCGGTGCTGGTACATAGTCAGTATGCCAAAAAGCTGATAGAGGCGCGACATCCCGGTAAAAAAGTTGGCGTAGCCCGAATGGGCGTGCCACTACCGCCCCTGATAGCTAAAACCGCCGCCCGTCAGAGATTAGGGCTATCCCAAAACGAGTTTATTCTGACCTCGTTAGGCCATCTGAACCCTTACAAACGATTGGATAGTGCCTTATGGGCTTTCAAGGCTTTCAGTCGGGAGTTTCCGGCCTCGCGCTACATTATGGTGGGTAGCCCTTCACCCAACTACGATGTACGGGCAATGGTGCGAGCTTTAGGGTTGGAAAGTCGGGTGGAAATTGTGGGCTATGCCAGTGGCGAGAAATACGCCGATTATCTGGCGGCTTCGGACGTTTGTGTGAACCTACGCTACCCCACGGCGGGCGAAACCTCCGCCAGTCTATTGCGGATTATGGGGGCGGGACGGCCTGTGCTGGTTTCGCGTACCGGGACATTTGAGGAGTTGCCCGAAGATAGCTGCATCAAAGTGGATGTGGACGATGCCGAGGAAGAATTAATACTGGAATATTTGCGGCTGCTGGCAAAACGCCCGGATTTAGCCGATACTTTAGGCCGTTCCGCCCGCCGCTATGTAGCGGAACAGGGTCGCCTGGAGGATGCAGCTCACGATTATTATTTATTTTTATGTCAAGTTGTTGGCAAATCACCCACTATCGAACCCGCCATAACTAGTCTTGTTGAAAATATAGAATCAACCCACTCAGAATCCCTTAGCACTCAGCACTCAGCACTCAATGCTCAATCCTCAGTCCTAGAGCCAGAAACCCTGTTGGAAGAAGTAGCTCAAGCTGCCGCCGAGTTAGGGATGACACCGGACGACCAAGCCCTGGTCAAAGTTGCGAGGGCCTTGCAGTAATGAATATTTAGCTCTGGACAGCCACCCAAATTTATCCTAAAATTATTTTGACAAACAGTAAAACGTTATATTCCCTCGTTTGCTAGAATCTGTTCAAAACGCTCCCTGGACAATTTAATTTACATGTTTTTGTGACAATTTGGGACACTTTTCGGCTTATGTTGATACTATCTATTTCCGATCATGTCTTGATTGCGCCTTAAACAAAACTCTCTTAACCGACAACTGAAGACTGACAACCGACAACTGTTTAGAAGGAGAAAAATACATGTCCTTGCTCGTTAATACCCCTAGCATTCCTCAAAAGGTTGACCGAGAGGAAATTTTCCTCGAATATACTCGCTCTATCTGCCCGGAATGTCGCAAGACCATTGATGCCCAGGTGCTGGTGCGTGATAACAAAGTGTATATGCACAAACGCTGCAAGGAACACGGCTGGTTTGACAGCCTGATTAGCGGGGATGCCCGGATGTACGTGGATGCCCAACGCTATAACAAGCCCGGCACTTTGCCCCTGAAATTCGACACCGAGGTGAAAGAAGGCTGCCCCGAAGATTGCGGCCTGTGTGAAGAACACAAACAGCATACCTGTCTGGCAATTATTGAGATTAACGAGGATTGTAACCTGGAATGTCCCACCTGTTTTAGCAGCAGTGGCAATCTTCACGGCTTTCAACTGACCTTGCAAGAGGTGGAGGGGATGCTTGACCATCTGGTAGAGGCTGAGGGCAATCCCGAAGTGGTGCAGTTTAGCGGCGGCGAACCGACCCTGCATCCCCAACTGGTGGATATGATTCTGGCGGCTCGGAAACGGGGCATCAAATATGTGATGGTCAATACCAACGCCGTGCGACTGGCAAAAGACGAGGAGTTTCTGGATGCCCTTTCCGCTCCCGGTGTACAACCCGCGATTTATATGCAGTTTGACGGTTTCAAAGCCAGCACTTATGAAACGATACGGGGGGTGAACCTGTTGCCTCAGAAAATAAAAGCTCTGGATAATCTGGCGGAACGAGGTATGTCGGCGGTACTGGTGGCCTGTATCATCAAAGGGGTAAACGACGACGAGATTGGCGAGATAATCCGCTTTGCCATGAAACATCCGGCGGTGCGCGGCGTTAGTTTCCAGCCTGGTTTCTACGAAGGTCGCCACCTTGAGCTAAACCCGATGGATCGCTTCACAATACCCGATGTAGCCCACGCGATTGAAGACCAGACCCAGGGAGTCTTTACCGTTTCTGACCTGATTCCGATTCCCTGCCCCTTCCCCCTGTGCAGTTCCACCACCTACGCCTATGTCGAGAATGGTGGTGAAGTGTGTGTGCCGTTGCCGCGCGTGATAAATATGGACGATTATCTGGACTATTTTACCAATCGCACGGTGCCCGAAGTACCCCAATTATCCCCCGAAATTCAGCTGGCTCTGGAAGCTCTTTGGTCAGCCTCCGCCGTCCCCGGTAGCGATAAGGTTGAAAATAGCTTCGGGTGCGCCTCATGTAATATCGAGCTTCCCGCCGGACTGGAATACCTGGAACGCAACATTTTCATGATTGTTATTAAAGGTTTTATGGATGCCTATACCTTTGATGTCCGCCGAATTATGAAGTGCTGTGTCTCGGAAGTCACCAGCGATAACAAGCTCATTCCCTTCTGTGCCTATAACAATGTGGGCTACCGCGAGGAAAATCGTGACCGTATGCGCAACATTGTGCAGGCACGCGGCAAAAAACAACTCAAGGTGCTGGCTAAGTAGGGGTGCAGCAAGCAGTACCTTACTGAAACAGGGTAGGCACGTGGGCCTACCCCTACAATTAAATCTCACCGAGTGAGGGAGCAAAATGGAGCAGATAAAAACGGCAATTCCGCTAGAACCGTTAGAAGTAAAAAGTTGCTGTGCCACTTTCTACCAGAATGATTTGGTCAAAATTTTGCTGGGCGAATCCTTCCATCCCGGCGGAGTGGCCCTGACCAAACATCTGGGGGAAGTGCTGCGCCTGGGGCCGGATGATAGGGTATTAGATGTCGCCAGTGGTCGCGGGGCTTCGGCTATTCAGTTAGCCCAAAGTTTTGGCTGTCAGGTGGTTGGGGTAGACCTGGGGGTGAGCAACCTTAAGGCCGCCCGTGAAGCCGCCGAAAAAGCCGGGGTTAGTCATCTAGTGTCGTTTGAGGAAGGCGATGCCGAACGTTTACCCTTTGGCGAGGGGCTATTTGACGCGGTTATCTCGGAGTGTGCCTTTTGCACCTTCCCCGACAAACCCACCGCCGCCGCCGAGATGTATCGGATTCTTAAACCCGGTGGGCGGATGGGCCTGACCGATATGACGGTGAACGTGGAAGAGTTGCCCGAAGATTTAAACGGGCTGTTAAGCTGGGTGGCCTGTATTGCCGATGCTCGTCCGGCGGCGGTTTATCGCCAGATACTAGAAAAATCGGGCTTCCGCGATTTTGTGGAGCAAGACCAGAGCGCGGCCCTGGTAGCCCTGGCCGAACAGGTGCGGGGCAAATTGGTAGCGGCGGACATGATTGTTAAAATCAAAAAGCTTGACCTGAACGGCCTGAATCTGGACGAAGGCAAACGAATGGCAAAACGGGCGGCGGAAGTGATTCGCCAGGGACAGGCGGGCTATTGCCTGTTGGCCGCGGTTAAACCGATATAATTTAGCCAACATAAGTGGGAAAAGATTTCTATGTCAAAATATCAGTATGATGTGACGGTAATCGGCGGTGGCTCGGGGGGGTTGGTGGTAGCGCGAGTTACCGCCGCGCTGGGGGCAAGAACCCTACTGCTGGATAAAAAAGAGCTGGGCGGAGATTGTCTGCGCTTTGGCTGTGTCCCTAGCAAGACCCTCATTCACGCTGCCAAAATCGTTAAAACTACCCGTGAGTCAATTTCGTTTCTGGAAGATGGGGCAGAGGTTAACTTCAAGGTAGATATGGCAAAAGTTACTCGCAAAGTAAAGAGCGTCATTCACACGGTGGAGGAAGCCGAGGCGGTCTACGTTAAGGATGTAGAGGTCAAATTCGGCAAGGCGGAGTTTAAATCGCCTCATGAATTGTTGTTAAATGACGAATTAATCACCAGTCAATCCTTTGTAATCGCTACCGGGTCGCACCCTCGCATTCCACAGGTCGATGGTCTGGCAGAAACGGGCTTCCTGACCAACGAGGATGTTTTTGACTTGTTGCACCTGCCTCCATCGGTGGTAATCGTCGGAGGTGGGCCAATCGGGGTTGAGATGGCTCAGGCTTTTGCGCGGTTAGGTAGTCAGGTTACGCTCTTGCAAGGTCCGGAACGGGTATTGCCCAAAGAAGAACCCGAAATGTCCCAAGCCGTTACTGATGCTCTGGAGCGGGACGGAGTTAAAATTATCACCGGGGCGCGGTTGAAAAAAGCCCAACGCAACGGCGAAAATAAAGTAGTAATTGCTCAACGCGGTACTGAAACTATCGAGCTGGAAGCGGCGGAAATTATTCTGGCACTTGGCCGCGAACCCAATGTTAACAATCTGAACCTGGAGGCTGCCGGGGTTAAATTTGACGCAACTGGTATCAAAGTTGATGATTATTTACAAACCTCAAGCGAAAATATCTTTGCAATTGGTGATGTTACCGGCGGTTATCTTTTCACCCACGTGGCGGCCTATCAGGGTGGGTTAGTTGCGCGTAATGCTCTTTTGCCCAAGATTGGGCGGAAAAAGGTGGATTACCGGGTAGTGCCCTGGGTAACATTCACCGACCCCGAAGCCGCCCGTGTCGGTCTGACCGAAGCCGAAGCTCAGAAACAACACGGCAAAATCAAGGTGCAAACTTTCCCCTGGAAAGATATTGACCGCGCACAGGCCGAAGGCGAAACTGAAGGCTATATCAAGCTAATCTTGAATGAAAAGGCCGAAGAAATTCTGGGAGCGCATATCGTGGGAGCACACGCAGGTGAAATGCTGGCAGAAGTAGCCCTGGCAATGCAAAACAAGCTTGGTATCAGCGATATTCTGGCGACGATTCACGCCTACCCCACCCTGGCAACCGGGCTACAAAATGCTGCTTTTGAAGCCTACCTTGAGTCGGATTCGCTTGCAAGTTCGCGCAAACTGCTCAAAACCGTGCTGAATATCCGGGGATAGATGGTTGACGGTGGGAAAGCTAAAAACAAAAATTTGGGATTATTCTAGGGAGGCATTGCTACTGCCTCCCTGAATTATTAATCTTGCAATATTTATTCGGTAGGACGTTTAAACCAGAGTATGGCAGTTACCACCATCGCTATCACTAGAATTCCCTCCACCCAGAAAAAAACCAGAAAATCAGTTAATGAGCCAATTGGTGGAGAGCCGGGCATGGTGTCGCGGATAGCAGGGAAAGCAAATAACAGCGCACCGCCCCAAACGAATATATCAAACTCTACCTTGCGACTTTTATCGGTTGCAATCATCCCGACTACGAATACCATTACTACAGTCAAAAAGATCAAAATAGCCATAGTAATTACAGCAAAGAATATTGTTGAACCAGACCGCCCAACGTTTGCTTTAACAAGCACATTACCATCGGTGCTTTCTGGCGCAAGTGACGACTCGACCTTCATGCCGTGAATATCACCTGTAAAATTCACCACAATCGGAGCAGGGGTTTCAACTTTATCAGCTCCTACCTCAAACAAATCCAATTCCAGCTCAATCCCATACTTGTCCAAAGGATAATTAGCCACATCCCCATCATGTAATTCCAGGGCTAATTCAAATGCGCCCATACGCTTGCCCTTGGCAAAAGAATGTTCGGAAGTGCCGTTCACACTATTCACATATAGCTTTAAGTCCTTTTTAGCGGTGACTCCTTTCTCAGAGAGGAAATTTCCTTTGGGCTGAAATTCCAGGCGCATTGTGGTAGAGTCATGGAACGGATCTATTGTTAGGATCGTTGCCTCAATTTCTACATAATCAGCTACTTTCTTGCCGGGGGTATACCTGACTGTATGTGCAGATACTTCATTCTCAAACGAACTCAAAACCACGCCATAGAGCAGGGCAAATAGTAGCAATAGTACCCCGCCGATGATTAAGTTTTTACGCCAGGGGGCTTTTGCAGGCGATTCCTCGAAATTTTTGGGCTGTTCTGGGGTTAATTCTTCGACTTTTTGTTTGGGCAACTTAACCTCAATCTGGCTTCTTGAACTCTGGTATAACACAGCTATTTTGTAACATAAATTTCCACATTAAAAACAGATGAGCCCACATCCTACTCTAAAGGGAAGTCCCTGTCAATTGATAGGTAGTCTGTCTGTGGAGCGAATTGCAGGGGCGAGCAAAATTAGTTAAACTAACACTATAAAATAAATCATTTCCCAACCCAGACCCCAGGAGTTAACCCAGGTGACAGCTAACCCAACCCAACTCAGCGACGAAAACCGAATTATTGAACAGGTGGCAGCAGAACTCAAATTACGGGCTGCCGATGCTCACCGCGCCATCGAATTGCTGGACGGAGGCGCAACCATTCCCTTTATTTCCCGCTATCGAAAAGAAGTTACTGGCAGTATGGATGAGGAGCAGTTGCGTCAGCTTGAGAAACGGGTAGCCTATGCCCGTCAGTTGACCCAGCGCAAACTCGAGGTTCTGGACGTAATTCAGGAACAGAAAAGGCTTTCACCTGAGTTAAAAACTGCCATCGAAAAAGCCGCATCACTGCAAGAGGTAGAGGATTTATACCTGCCCTACCGCCCCAAACGCCACACCCGCGCCACTGCCGCCCGCGAAAAGGGCCTAGAACCTCTGGCTGATTTAATGCTGACCCAAAAAACCTTTACCGGGAGGCCCGCCGCGTATGCCACCAAATTTATCAATCTCGAAAAAGGGGTCGAAACGGTAGAAGCCGCACTGGCGGGGGCGCGGGATATTGTAGCCGAGCGCATTGCCGAGGATGCCCGATTGCGCCGGGAACTACGGACGATATTTTTGCGTCAGGCTTTTTTTAGTACCAATCTGGTGAAAGGGGCGAAGGACGACGAGGGTAAATATCAACAATATTATGAGTATGACGAACCCGCCGCCAAAATCCCACCCCATCGGGTCTTAGCCATCAATCGGGGCGAAAAAGAAGCGGTCTTAAAAGTAGCTCTGGCTCTACCACAAGGGTTGGCAGAAAAAGTTACCGGGCAGCTATTTTTAACCGAGCCACGCTCAATTTTCAAAGACGAACTGGAAACCGCTATCGCCGACAGCCTGAAACGCCTGTTATTGCCCTCGCTCCAGAACGAGGTGCGGGCGGCCCTGACCGAACAGGCGGAAACTCACGCTATCCAGGTATTCGCCGCCAATCTGCGCCAGTTATTGCTCCAACCACCTTTAAAGGGAATGGTAGTGCTGGGGATTGACCCCGGCTTTCGGACAGGTTGCAAAATTGCGGTGGTGGACGCGACGGGCAAACCTCTGGCAAATCTGAATATTTATCCCCACGAGCCAAAAGCCGATTGGGTTGGTTCTAAAAAAATCTTGAGTGAACTAATCAGCCGCTACAAAGTGGGCGTGCTGGCGATTGGCAACGGCACCGCCAGTCGGGAGACTGAAGTTTTGGCGGCGGAGGTGATTGCGGCTTGTCCCGATCCTAAACCCGCCTACGTGATGGTGAGCGAGGCCGGGGCTTCGGTTTATAGTGCCAGCGAGTTGGCGCGGCAGGAGTTCCCCGACCTGGACGTAACCCAACGCGGCAATATCTCGATTGCCCGCCGCTTGCAAGACCCTCTGGCGGAGTTGGTCAAAGTGGAACCAAAAGCGATTGGGGTCGGCCTGTATCAGCATGATGTTGACCAGAAAACATTGAGTCAAACATTGGATACAGTAGTAGAGTCCTGTGTGAACTATGTCGGAGTTGACTTGAATACGGCCTCGGCTGCTCTGTTGGGATATGTCTCAGGGATTAACCGCAAAGTCGCGGGGGCAATTGTTAACTACCGGGAGGCCAATGGGCCGTTTAAAACTCGGCGTGAACTGCTAAAAGTACCGGGGTTGGGCGACAAATCCTTTGAACAGGCGGCGGGTTTTTTGAAAATCCCCACTGCTCAGAATCCGCTGGATAATACTTTTGTACATCCTGAAAGTTATACCGCCGCCACCAAACTATTAAGCTTGCTGGGTAAAAGCGAGAGCAAAACCCCAACATTGCCTCCCCCCACCGCCGTAAAGGAGTTCCGGGCCAACCTCAAGGATGCTCGCCGCCTGGAAGAATTAGCTCAGCAGGTGGGGGTGGGTGGGCCAACTCTGTCCGATATTCTGGACAACCTGGAAAAACCGGGGCGCGACCCCCGCGAGGAGTTGCCCAAACCGATTTTACGACAGGATGTGCTTAAACTTAGCGACCTGAAACCCGGCATGCTGCTAAAAGGGACAGTACGTAATGTGGTGGATTTTGGGGCTTTTGTGGATATCGGGGTAAAACAGGATGGGTTGGTACATATTACCGAACTGAGCACCCGTTTTATTAAGCACCCCCTGGATGTGGTGAGCGTCGGGCAGATTGTGGAGGTTAAGGTGCTGGGGATAGATGAGAAGCGCGGGCGGGTTAGCCTCAGCATGAAATTACCCTGAAACAATCAGGGGTTTCGTTTGTATTGTAAAGTAATGACTTATGAAGTTAAATATTAAATCCGTTATTGTTCCCCCTTCCCGGATGCAGGAAAGGGGGCTAGGGGGTTAGGTTAGACAACAATGATAAAAGGAATTGACCATATTGTAATTCTGGTTAAGGATTTGGTGCAGGCCAGCGCGGATTATGCGACCTTGGGTTTTACGGTAGTTCCAGGCGGGGAACACACCGGGGGCGCAACCCATAATGCACTGGTGACTTTTGCCGATGGTAGCTACTTAGAGCTAATTGCCTTCAAACGCGAAGCCCCCGAACATCGCTGGTGGCACCACACGGTTGATAAGGGGGAGGGCTTGATAGATTTTGCCCTTTTACCCACCGATATTGAAAATGACCTGTTAGCGGCTCGCCAGCGCGGTCTGGAGTTTGAGGGGCCCTTCCCTGGTGGTCGGGAACGCCCCGATGGTCAACAAATCAAGTGGCAAACGGGCGCGCCCCTGACCCCCGACCTACCTTTTTTGTGCGCCGATGTTACTCCCCGCGAGTTGCGAGTACCAGCCGGGGATGCCTGGCTGCATCCAAACGGGGTTAGCGGAATAGCCAAATTGGCAGTGGAGGTACACGATTTACCGGCCAGTGTAGACCGCTATAGTGCCTTATTGGGCTTTGACTCAACCACGGAGGAATTGGGAGCAATTTTTAAATTGGGTTCTACTATTCTGGAATTATTACGGGCTAAAGCAAAACTAGAAGGGCCACATTCGCTGACCTTACGAAGTACCCACCCGGTTGAGTTTGACCATAAGCTTACCCAGGGGGTGTTGTTGAGTGCGGTGGTTGCTAGTGTGTAGGCGCAAAGGGAGCAAGTTAGCCCGGCAATAAATCACTGCGCTGAAAGAACCTATATTTCAACCATTGGGATTTATACTAAGTCCTGATAAGTAGTATTTAAATGTAGGGGCGGGTTTGTAACCCGCCCGGATGGGTCACAGACCCACCCCTACATATATTTATCGCATTGTAGTCAGCCGTACTTAGTATTATTTCTGATAAACCATCGTGTTATATACATAGGCTCTCTTAGCGAGGGGTTTTAATCCCGCGTAACCTGCGGTGAACCCCCTAACACTTAATACTTAAAACCTGAGTTGACGGGAGCTAAAGGGGCTGTTATAATTAGCAACCGTGCAATTTGAAAGCAATTACGGGATAAACCAACTATAGAAACAGTGTTCAGGGCGAAGATGGGCGGCAAAACAGGCAGGCCTTTCGCCTGTAATTTAGGCGGAAAGGAGGGACAAAACAGTGTCTCAGCCAGCGGTCGAGATAATTAATGAGCTAAGTGCGCCATTTATACGGTCAGACATCCCAGCTTTTGGGCCAGGCGATACCGTGAAGGTAGGCGTCAAGGTAGTTGAAGGTAGCAAAGAGCGCATCCAGATATTTGAGGGTGTGGTAATGCGACGGCGCAACGGTGGTATTAACGAGAACTTTACAGTGCGGCGCATCGCTACTCACGGAATTGGCGTAGAGCGCACGTTCTTGCTAAACTCACCCCGCATTGATAAGGTTGAAGTAGTACGTCGAGGTAAAGTACGTCGCGCACAACTTTACTATCTGCGTGGCCTTAGTGGTAAAGCGGCGCGTATTAAAGAGAAACGCTTCGTTTAATCCAGGCAATGTCAGCTATGAAAAAAGTAAGGGCGGTTTTGCAAGACCGCCCTCACTCATTTTATACCCACCAATTCCCAATTTAGCTTGCTCTAGAAACCTGCCAGAAGGCCAGTTTTTGCCACCAGGAGCGTTTTTTTGCAAAAGGTACTGGCTTTATTTGCATAGCAGTATCCAAAATTCCCCGGTCATAATCACTGCGTAAAACTGTTTTATACTGGAACATTTCACTATGGCGCACCAGGGCCGAAGGCAACTGCACCCAGGCGTCGCTACCCTTTTCCACGAAAAAGGCTTTGCCCGCATCAATCAATTCCTGAACATAGTAGCGGTTCTGCCCCTCGCTGCTGATAAAAACCAGATTAACCTTGATACCCCGTTCGGCAATTTCCCGCAACATACCAAACAACCCAACCTCAGTATCAGCCGGCATCATAATATCGCTAACAATCGTGAGGTTGTGGATAGCATTCAGCCGAAGCACTGGTAAGGCGTTTTTGGGCGAACTAGCGGTGTAAATCGTCAAAACTTCGCCGGAGGGCTCGTCCGAGAAAGACAATGGCACGGTGGTCAGCAAACCCAAAGTCCCGGATTGGACTACATGGACGGTGCGGTTAACTTCCGAGCATTGACTGAAAATATTCGACACCAACAAGCTCGAAATGTGATTACTGTCATCAATTATTAAAATCTGAGTTCCAAGACTCTCCGGCTCAAAGGTAAAAGTTTGGGATGGGAGTAGCTCGGGCGTTGCTGAGTTGTAAGCTTGGTCTAGTGTTAGCATGTTCCCTCGATGTACAAAGTATTTATCGCGTCTTTTGTTATTTCTCATTTTAGCTTACTCTATCAAACATTACTTTGCCATTAATTTGAGGATGAAATTTTGGGACATTTTTCCTATGCCATTTCTCCTATTGTAGAGTGTCCCAATTACGCCTTTGTGACAGGCCGAAAGCCCCAACCAACAAAATTGTAACTTGTCCCAATATGCCCCGTTTTAGTTTACAGCCTGGTTGGCAAAATTATAATGCTAAATATCACAGCCAGAGTCACTATTAGTATCTTCAATTTACCCTGACCAGGCCGAGTTATGCCAAATGTTAAGAAACAGCAGGAAATTAGATAAGTGGTTTATGGCAAAGCCAAAGTTTAATGTGTTTCAATCTAATCAAATGTAATGTCGAATATAACAAGGCACCCTCTTTCAGTCCTATTATACCAATTCCTGACGATTAAAGCATGGTGGACGCCTTTGGTTTGAGTTAGATAGCAATGATTTTATTTTGTGGCTATTTTCAGGTCGTAGGAATTAGGCAAAGGAGGGGTAGAAAATTTCAAAAGCCCCTAAGTTAATAAGAGCAAGAAGCATACCAAAAATAAAGCGACCCTTGCGGGCCGCTGCTTGGTTTGCGTTAAAAGAGAGTATTGACTTGCTTACTCAGGATTGACAACCCAAGTTGTCTTGAATAAGAGGTCAATAGGGTATGTTCATAAAATCAGAGTTTATGAGCCGCACCAAACTAACCCGCTTTATAAATGGGGCGTTTGCGGCTTCATAACTTCAAAGGTACGAGGGCTAGGTAGGGGCGGGTTTGAAACCTGCCCAGAAGGGTCATAGAACCTCCCCTACATTCAATCAGTCCTCAGTCCTAACTTACTGCCCGTTACCGCGCTGACGATAACGCAGGAAGGGCGGAATATCCAGGTCATCGTTCACCGCCGGACGATAAGGATAGGGCGCGGCGGGTTCGGCATGCGGTGCAGATAGATTCGGCACACTCTGAGGTGCTACCGCCCGCACTGTTGGGAACTGTACCGGGCGTGACTGGGGCTTACGCACCTGGTCAAAGCCGGTAGCAATTACCGTTAACTTCACGTCGCCACCCATACGCGGGTCAATTACCGCTCCAACGATAATGTTGGCATCGGGGTCGGCAGCCTGTTGGATAATCTCGGCGGCTTCATAAACCTCCAAAATACCTAAATCTTCGCCACCTGTAATGTTAAACAGCACTCCCCGCGCCCCTTCAATCGAAAGTTCCAACAGGGGGCTCTCGATTGCCATCTTGGCGGCATCAATGCAGCGATTGTCGCCTGTACCATGCCCGATAGCCATCAAGGCCGACCCGGCATCGCTCATAATGCTCTTAACATCGGCGAAGTCCAGGTTGATAAGACCGGGAACGGTAATCAAGTCGCTAATACCCTGAATACCTTGCCGCAGCACGTCATCGGCGATGCGGAAGGCTTCCACGATGCTGGTCTTTTTATCGGCGACCTGTAACAGCCTATCGTTAGGGATGGTAATCAGGGTATCCACATGTTCCTTGAAACGCTGGATACCTTCTTCCGCCGAAGCTTTGCGCCGATTACCCTCAAAGCTAAAGGGCTTGGTGACTACCCCAACCGTCAGGGCTCCAACCTCTTTGGCAATCTGGGCAATAATCGGGGACGCACCTGTGCCGGTACCACCACCCATACCACTGGTGATGAAAATCATGTCGGCGCCTTTGAGAGCCTCAAATAGCTCCTCGCTGCTCTCCTCGGCAGCCTTCGCACCCACCACCGGGTTACCACCCGCGCCCAGACCTTTGGTTACTTTATCGCCGATACGAATGCGGTTAGGAGCTTTGCTGTAAAGCAAGGCCTGAGCATCGGTATTGACCACATAAAAGTCTACCCCTGTTAGTCCGCTGTCAATCATGCGGTTAACCGCGTTAGAGCCGCCACCGCCAACCCCGATAACCTTTATCTGGGCAAAACTTTCCAGGTCTGTGCTGTTCATATCACGTTCCCTATCCCGTATTCTATTAGATGCCATAAAAAACTTCTCCTTTTAACGCGCCCCTCTTTTAAGTTGTCAGCTATTAGAATCTTTTTCAGCTGTCCGACTCAGCCGATTCAACTTCCCATCGCTGCCAACAGCATGTCCCGATTTTTTAAGTAGAGCCAGTTATCAGGGAGAGCTACCTGAGATGACCTACTTCTGAATTATTCCCGGCTACGGTAGGAACTCACGGAACCAGCCTTTTATTTTCCGGCCCGCCCCTGTTCCACCACCGCCACTGGTGCGCCGAACCTCTTGCACAAGTTCTTCGCCGCTAAGTTTACGCAAACCCCACAGCACTAACCCCACGCTGGTGCTATAAGTGGGTGCGCTCAAAGTATCGCTAATTCCAGTCAAACCACGCGGCACTCCGATTCGGACCGGCATCCGCAAAGTATGCGCCGCCGCATCGGTAATCCCGGTCATTCCGGCAGACCCGCCAGTTAGTACCAGCCCCGCCGGAATCATGCCATCGTAACCACTTTTCTTAATCTCAGCCTGCACCATCTCAAAAATCTGGCGCGTCCGAGCGTAAATTACTTCGTTCAAGGTGTTGCGCGAGACCCGTTGTTTGCTGCCAATCTCAAAGGCT
This sequence comes from Chloroflexia bacterium, assembly GCA_038207495.1. Classification (GTDB taxonomy): domain Bacteria; phylum Chloroflexota; class Chloroflexia; order Chloroheliales; family Chloroheliaceae; genus Chlorohelix. The sequence continues at coordinate 221,733 of JBBQZS010000004.1, read as the reverse complement.
TCCACCTCAATCATCTCGTCAGGTCGCTCTTCGTCTTTAGCGTTCTCGTCTACTTTTCGCAATCGCCAGTTGTCATGCCCGTAATAATCACCGTAATAGCCCTTCATTGAGCCGATTACCGAGGCATCGCCCTGTTTTATCTTGAGGCGTTCGGCAGTGTCCAACGGTGTGCGCATCACAATCGCAATATCGTTGGTGATATGGTTGCTACCAATCGGTAGAACGGCGGTGTGCCAGATAGTGCCATCAATATAAATGGCGATATCGGTAGTGCCGCTGCCAATATCCACCAGCATCACGCCTAACCGCTTCTCAGCCTCTCCTAGCACCGCTTCGCTGGCGGCCAGTGGTTCCAGCACCAGTTCTTCCACTTCTATTCCAATGCGCTGTACCGCTTTGAACAGGTTGTTCAGGCTACTAACCGCCCCGGTCACAATATGGGTTTCCACTTCCAGGCGATAGCCGCTCATCCCAACCGGGTCGCGCACCCCATCCTGCCCATCAATCACAAAGGTGCGGGGGATTACGTGCAGAATCTCGCGTTGCGCCGGAATCGCTACTGCTCTGGCTGAGTCCACCGCGCGGGTGACATCTTCGTGGCTTATATCGCGATTGGCTTTGGTTACGGCTACCACCCCCCGGCTGTTGATACTGCTGATGTGGCTCCCAGCTACTCCAACGTAGGCAGAGGGTACTTTCAAACCGGCCTGGGCTTCGGCTTTTTCTACGGCACTGGCAATGCTCTGGGAGGCTTCTTCGATGTTGACCACTACCCCTTTAGCAAGTCCTTTGCTTGGGCTAACCCCGACCCCAATGATGTTGATATGGGCATCCTTAGTAAGCTGCCCGATTATGCAGCTAACTTTGGAAGTGCCGACATCTATGCCGACGATTAATTTTTCTCTGTTTGATGCCATCCAACCTACTCCGCAACTAAATCCGTGCTGAGATATTTCAGGCCGCTATCACAAATCACCGTAACAATCAGGTCGCCCGGATTGGCTTCTTTTGCCAGACGCAAGGCCGCCGCCACGTTCGCCCCGCCACTGAAACCCCCGAAAATTCCTTCCTTTCGGGCCAAAGCCCGCGCCGTTTCGGTGGCTTCCTCGTCCCCAATCCCCAAAAACCCATCACACAACTTGCTATCCCATAAAGGTGGTATCAGGTTATAGCCTGCCCCTTGTAGTTTATGGCTGCTATTGGTTATCGGCTGCCCCGCCAGGATAGAAGCAGTGGCGGGTTCAACTGCATAACACTTCACCGTCGGGTTGCGCTCTTTCAAAGCCCGTGCCGTCCCGATGAACGTCCCACCTGACCCAACAATTGCCACAAAAGCCGCAACTTTGCCCTCGGTTTGCTCCCAGATTTCCGGCCCGGTAGATAGTTCGTGGGCGCGAACGTTAGCTGGGTTATGGAACTGGTCAGGACGAAATGCGCCAAGCTCTGCTACTAATTGCTGGGTATGTTCCTCCACCAGAGCTAAATCTTCACCGCTCACTTGCTCCGGTTTGCTACCCGCCGCCTGTGGCACTAGCACCACCTCTGCCCCCAACCCCACCAGCATTTTGCGCCTTTCGATGCTGTTGCCTTCGCTCATTACCGCAACCATCTTGTAGCCCTTGACCGCACAGGCAACCGCTAGTCCCGCCCCCATATTGCCACTGGTAAGTTCCACCACAGTGCCGCCCGGTTTAAGGCTTCCCGCAGCCTCGGCTTCCTCTATAATTCGCAAGGCCGCCCGGTCCTTGATACTGGCGCCGGGGTTCACCGCCTCAATCTTTGCCAGCACTCGCCCCGGCAAGCCCGCTCCCAGCCTATCCAAAGCCACTAAAGGAGTTATGCCAATTGTTTCCAAAATACTGTTAAAGAACATATCAATTATTCTCAGCTTATCGCTGGCTTATCGGTAAAGCGCAAGTCTACAAAAGTCCATGTCAGGTCGGTTCGCGCCAGTAACGCCTTCAACAGATTTACCTTTTTTTCCAGTTCAGCATTTGTACCAAACAGGGCTTTCCAGGTTCCCGGCTTTCCATCTTGCCCGGCACTGACCACAATCAACCCGGTAGTGGGCGAGTAATCCAGCGAAGCCACCTTAATTCCGCTCTCGTTCATTTTGTTCAGAATATCCTCAGCACTGGCAACCGCCACCGGGTCAACTTTTTTCCCGGCTTGTAGCTGGCTGCTATCAAGGCTATTTATCACTGTCAGGGTACTGGCATCATCAGCCAGACGGGTGCTGCTCTCCAGAATAACGCCATCCGGGTCAACCATATAGTTCATGCTGCCGACCTTCCAAACTAACCGGGTTTTGCGTTCGGTGATCTCTACTCGTAGCTCGTTTGGAAGGGCCTTGCTGACCTTAGCATCCAGCACAAAAGGCTTCTCTTTAATTTTCCGGGCGATTTCGTCCTCGCTCAAAAGAAAAACGTTCTGCTGACTAACCCCGGTAAAGTTGATAACCCCCTGCGCGTCCAGGTAACGGCTACCCGTCACTTTTACATTTGTTACCCTGAAGTTGGGGGCGGTCAAGAGCCAATAGCCCAGCCCAATCACAATCACCAGTGCAATCAACAAAGGAATCCGACCCGTCTTAACATCTCGTTTAAGGGTACGCGAAAAATTACGCACAGCCTGCCGATTCACTGGAACAGAGCTTTCCAACACTACTGATTGAGGTTTCTCAGCCTTTTTGAGAGCCTGAATCCGGGCTTGTCGCATCTTTTGAGCGCGTTCGCTCGGTGCTTCGGCGGCGTTCAGGCGGGGATAACGCGGATGAGGGCGGAAAGAGGAGGGCCGATGGTCGGCTTGAAGTGGCCTCTCCTCTACCTCCCGGCGCGTAGTGGGCTGGAAACGTTCTTCTTTTTTCTGGTAACGCGGCCCTTTGTTATCCATTAGCGAGCTTTCAGCTATAGTATTCCCCCTTCGCTGAATCAGGGAAGGGGGCCAGGGGGTTAGGTCTATCCCCTAATTTGCTTTTATCTGGTTACGGTTTTTATCGGCGTGACGCTCCAGGGCCAAGCTGATAAGTCTATCTACCAACTGCGGATAAGTCAGACCACTGGCTTCCCACAGCATCGGGTACATACTGAGCGAGGTAAATCCCGGTATAGTGTTCACCTCGTTCAAATAAAGTTCATTGCTATCCTGATCCAGGAAAAAATCCACGCGAGTCATTCCGGCACAATCCAGAGCCAGATAAGCTTTTATCGCCAGATTCCGAATCCGGTCACTTAGTTCAGTTGAAATCTGGGCCGGGATGTAAAACGACATCCCCTGACTATCAATATATTTGGCGGTATAGTCATAGAACACCGCCTGATGGGCCAACTCGCCCACCACTGAGGCTTCCGGCTCATCATTACCCAACACCGCCACTTCCAGTTCGCGCGGGCGCACCCCTCGTTCGATGATAATTTTGCGGTCAAAGCGGGCAGCATTTTCCAAAGCGATTATCAGGGCTTCCCGGTCAACCGCTCGTCCCACTCCAACGCTGCTACCCATGTTGACGGGCTTTACAAAACAGGGATAGGGGGCACTAGCTTCAATTTTTCCCAGCAAGGCCGTGCGGGCAGCCTCATTGGTAGCGGTAGCTTCCCAATCACGCCGCTTCAGCAAGTAATAATCAATCACCGGGATACCCGCCGCCCGGAAAATCTCTTTCTGTACGGCTTTGTCCATCCCTGCCGCCGAAGCCAGCACCCCCGCCCCGACATAGGGTATATTCGCCATTTCCAGCAAGCCCTGTAACGTACCATCCTCACCGTAGGGGCCGTGTAGCACCGGGAAAATCACATCTATCGCTCCGTTAAAGCTGGCGACCCCGCCAACCGTCATACCCGATGCACTATCCTCGATTTTCGCCAATCCGATAGTGCTGGGGTCGCCCACAATTGTAACGTGGGGGCTGGATGCCGCCGCTTCCATCAATTGGGCTGGTTCTACCGGGGCAGTGCCGCGCTCACCCAGGAGCATCCAGCGGCCTTCCTGCGAAATGCCCAGCAAGGCCACCTCGTATTTTGCCGGGTCAAGAGCGGCAATCACTGCTTTGGCCGACTTTAGCGAGACCTCGTATTCGGCACTCCGTCCGCCAAATACCACCCCTACCCTGATTTTTCGCTCTGCTTCTGCCATTATGCGGGCCATTCCCCTAATAGTTCGATTTCAGGTTCCAGTTCAATATCGTATTTCTCTTTGATAGTCTGCTGTGCCAGCTTTATCAGAGCCATTACGTCGTCGGCCTTTGCCCCACCGTTGTTAACGATAAAATTGGCATGTTTGGGCGAAATCTGCGCCCCGCCGATTATTGCGCCCTTTAACCCGGCCTGCTCAATCAGCTTTCCGGCGGAGTTCTGGGGCGGATTTTTAAACACACTCCCCGCGTTTGGCTCCTGGGGCTGTTTCTCGCGCCGCCAGTCAGTCATCTCGTCAATATGGGCCTTGATTTCGGTAGGTTCGCCCCGGTGTAACTGAAACTCCGCCCATAAAATCAGTTCGTTCCCTGGTTGCCCGGATGCAGCCTTGCTCATTCCCACCCGTTCGCGCCAACGACTGTTACGATAGGCCAGTTTCATTTCGTCCGGGCTAAAAATAACCCGTTCGCCGTTACTCAGCCCCACAGCCACTCTGGTCATAACCCTGGAGAAGTCGCTGCCATGCGCCCCGGCGTTGCTGACCACTCCACCACCCACGCTTCCCGGTATAGTTGCGGCAAATTCAAACCCGGCCCAACCCTCTTTGGCAACCTTGCGAGCCACCCCGCTTAACATTGCCCCACTGCCCGCCTTCATCAAGGCTGTGCCGTCCGACTGCGCGGTAATCGTTACTTCCGCCAGCCGATTGACCACCACTAATCCCCGCCAACCCAAATCGCTGATCAGAACATTTGAGCCATTGCCGATAATCAGGAGCGGTATAGCGTTATCCCAGCAGGTTCGTAAGGTAGCCAGCATAATTTCTTCACTGGTGATGGTGGCAAAGAAATCCGTTGGGCCACCGATACGATACGAAACATGTTTCGCTAACGGTTCGTTCTCTACCAGCAATTCCCCTAACACCTTTTGGAGTGCTGAGTGCTGACTGCTGAGTGCTGAGTTTTCAGTTCCTGCCATTACTACCATTACTTAATAACTGTTGACCGATTTTCCAGACATCCCCTGCGCCTAGCGTTAGCAGCACGTCGCCCGGTTGTAATATCTTTTGCAAAGTTTCGGCGGCGGTGACCAGGGTTAAAACCTCAGTCATCTTGCCGGGATGCTGCATCAGGTTCAGAATATCGCCACTACTAACCCCTAACGTATCGGTCTCGCGGGCCGGGAAGATTTCCAGCAAAGCCACCACCTCCGCCCCACCAAAAGCATTTGCAAAATCAGCCAGTAAATCTTTGGTGCGGCTGTAGGTGTGGGGCTGAAAAACTGCTACTAACCGTCGCCCTTTGTAACGCGCCCGTGCTGCCGCCAGGGTTGCTTTGATTTCGGTGGGATGGTGGGCGTAATCATCCACCACCGTAACACCGTTTACTTCGCCTTTTACTTCAAAGCGACGGGCGGTTCCCTTGAACTCCGTTACCAACTTGCAAAACGTAGCGGGCGACACTTCCGGCGCGAGGGTTATACATAGCCCCAAGGCCCCCACCACATTCGTCACATTGTGCAAACCCGGCAGAGCCAGCGAAACCCGTCCTAACATGTAGCTACCTTGCCAGAAAGCGAAATCATGACCCCCTAAGTCGTTGGGCTGTACATCTACTGCGCGCCAATCTGCCAGCCCATCCAACCCATAAGTATAAACCCCGCCGCCGCGCTCACTCTTGAATTCCTCAGCTAACTTTCGGGCTTCGGGTTCATCGGCACAACCGAAGATTTTCCGAGCCTTCCCGGCAAATTCCTTAAAAGCCGCCCGTAATGTGGCAAAATCGCCGTAATAGTCCAGGTGGTCAGCCTCGATATTGGTAATCAGCACCGCCTCCGGCTGATATTCCAGAAAGCGGCGGGCATATTCATCGGCCTCTACTACCGAGAAATCACCCTCCCCGGCGTGTCCGGCCCGTCCCAGGTCTAACGAACTACCCCCGATGTAATAGCTGGGGTCTAACCCGGCTTTGCTCAACAATCCGGCTACTAGATTAGTAGTAGTGGTTTTGCCGTGCGTTCCAGCAATTGCCAGACAACGTTTCTGGTTGACCAGTTCCGCCACCATCTGGGCGTTGGTCAAAACCTTGATGCCGAGTTGATTGGCTGCCACCAGTTCCGGATTATCGGCGGGGGCGGCGGCGGTTGTCACCACCAGGGTTGCCCCCTCGATATTGCTGGCGGCGTGGCCTTCGTAGAGCTTTACACCGCGCTGTTCAAGGCTGAGGGCGGTTTCACCAAGCTTGAAATCACTACCACTAACTCGACAACCCATATCCAACAACATCTCAGCAAGAGCGTACTGACCCGCTCCCCCAATTCCTAACAAAAAAACCTGAGTTGTGTCTATTTGGTTAGACTCCATTTTTTACCCAAAGTCATGGGTTTATAATCAAATAAAACAAAACGAACGCCCCAATTATTCCGAGAAACACTCGCCCTAGTTTGGTCACTTCAATCTTGCGGTTAATTAATGTAACATCGGTGGGCGGAGCGGCAAATAGACAAAATAACAGGAAAACCCCCACCAAAATCAACGGAACCTGACTAGGCCAATCGGCAAAAGGTAGCCGGAAGCTGCTATCAACGGTAATCGTTGGTATGTTAACCGGGACGTTCTGCCGACTTGCTGGCACATTTATCATCGAGTCTATAGTTGTGTAAAAGTACCGAGCAACTACAAAACCACTGGTGGCGGCAATTGCCGTTGATAAAAGCCTTATCCCCAGAAGCGGCGGTTTAGCCCCTTTCCCTTTGGGGATAAAGACAAAATAAGTCAAAAAGACAATTATCCCTACAAAAAGCAACTGTAGAATTGGGCGAGCCTCTTTGGGAACATCCCCCAGAAAACCCAGAGCCTTAAAGTTACTCTTTATGTAGCTACCCGGATATTTTATCCAGAGGTCAACCAGTTTAGGCGCGCCCCAGGTTCCTAAAACCAGATAAAATAACCGTCCAAAGTCACCAAAAACCGTACTAGCACGACCGTAAATCGCAAAGAGAATTATTATAACAATGGCAATGATTACGCCGACGGATACTGTCATGTCGAACAGTCCCTACTTACGCCCCTCGTTCCGGTTGGCGAGGTTGCTGTATACTTTGGCCCAATCCCTACGCGGCTTGCGTACTTTAAACTGGCCTTTTTCGTCTCTATTTTCACTTTCCTGGCTAAATTCCATAAAGGACTTAGCGGCTACCGATGGCAATTCGCCCTTTTGACTGGTCGGCTGTCGTTGTTGCGACAATGCCAATTGGGCCTGTTTACGAGCCTGTTCTTCCTGCTTCTGGCGGGTTAGCTCCTGCTCCAACTTGTCACGCCATGCCAGTTCTGCTTTCTCTTGAGCGGTGCGCTGCTCCCAGTTCTGGCGGGCTACGGCTAGATCCTGGGCCTCTTTGCTGGCTATATCCTGATCCTGAATAGTGCGCAGAGCCTCTCGTTTTTCGCGCTCGGCGGCCCGTTGCTCTCGTAATAAATCGCGCTGGCGGCGTTCAGCCTCTCGCTCTACCGCTAATTCCAAAACACGTGGATTATCCACCTGCTGACGAGATACGTTTAGCAACAATCCAATTGCCGCCATCGAAACCGCCAGAGATGAGCCACCGTAGCTGATAAAGGGCAAAGGGATGCCAGTAAACGGAATAAGGTTAGAAATCACCGCCATATTCAGGAAGGCCTGAAAAACGATGTAGATTGTTACGCCCGTCGCTACCAATCGCCCGAAACCATCGGGAGCATGGCGGGCTATGCCAAAACCACGCCAGGCCAGGGCCAGAAACAAAATTACCAGCAGACACGTACCCACTAATCCTAATTCTTCGCCGATAACCGCAAAAATGCTGTCAGTATAGACCGTTGGCAACCAGAAGAATTTGCTGCGGCTGGCTCCTAGACCCACTCCAAAAACCCCGCCCGAACCCAACCCTAGCAAAGCCTGATAAGTATGCCAGCCTGGGCCAGTCGGGTCAGCCAGAGGGTCGGTAAAGGTTTTGAGGCGTTCCAGCCGATAAGGAGCGGCATTCGCCAACAACCAGAACACCCCGACCGCCAAACCCGCCCCTGAAAGCAGGTGCAGCAGGTTCGCCCCCGCCACAAAAAACATCCCCAGGCCGATTGCCCCAATTACCAGCGAAGTACCCATATCCGGCTCGTTCATTACCAGGAAGATTATCGAGCCGATAGTAATGGCGAAAGGAGCTAAACCATAAAACAGGTTACGCACCCGCGTTCCCTTGCTACTCAGCCAGTGGGCGGCATAGATAATCAGAGTTATTTTGGCAATTTCACTGGGCTGGAATTGCAGACTTTCGGTGAAATTTATCCAGCGTTTCGCTCCGTACTTAACCGGGGCAAATTGGTCAGGCAAGACCAGAATTGCCAGCAACAGAAACATTACGAATAGCATTGCCCAAATGCTAAATTTGCGCCAGGAATGGTAATCTACCTGGATGCAAACCACCATCGCAAATAAGCCAATCGCCAGCCAGATTACGTGTCGAATAAGAATAGCGGCAGAATTGCCATCATTAGCGGCTGCCGCCGTTACGAAACTGGCACTATAAATCATTACCGTGCCCAGAATCAACAAAACAACCACCAGAGCCAAAAGCCAGTAGTCGGGCTTGCCCTCGGTGATTAGTTTTACCCCTAATTTATTCGCCAGTTGAGTTTTGGCGGTCTGTGCTGTTACCATAGTATTAAGTGCCGAGTGCTGAGTTTTGAGTTAAAACCTTTCTTTAACTCAAAACTCAATACTTAAAATTCATAATTTATGAACAATTTCCCGGAAACGTTGCCCCCGCTCGAACTCATGCGTGAAAAGTCCGAAACTGGCACAACCGGGCGATAATAAAACAACTTCCCCAACCCCGGCTTTACTTTGAGCTAAACGAATCGCCTCCTCAAAGTTATCAAACGGGCCTTGCATAATTTCTTGGTCTACTCCTGCCACATCTAGTGCTAAATGCAACCGGGCAGTAGCTGACCCCTTAAGTAAAATTACCGCTTTAACCTTATTTTTCGGGTTGGCGATAGCGGTAGCCATAGGTTCAAACTCCAGATTTTTGTCCGCGCCCCCGGCAATCAGGATGATTCCCGCCGGCTTGGTCTCTTGTAAAGCTTCCAGAGCCGCCACCGTCGCGGCGGGAGAAGTGCTGGTGGTGTCATTGATATATTGGACTCCGTTTAGCTCTCGCACCAGTTCCAACCTATCGGGTACACCCCTGAAATTTTCCAGACCCTGCCATACTGCTTTGGCTGGGACATCCGCGCCTCGACATAGGGCGATAGCAGTCAGAGCGTTTAGCAGGTTATGTTGACCGGGTAATTTCAGCAAGGAGCGCGGCCCAATTTCTTCCTCGTAACCTGACCAATCTCGCCAGATAAAATTGCCATTCCTGACAAATGCGCCGGCCTGTCCCTCGTTTAGGGGTTCGGCGGCAAACCAGGCTACCTTTCCCGGCGCGTCCTCGGCAAAAGTGCTAACTAAAGGGTCTGCGGCGTTCAACACCACCAGTCCATCCGCCCCCTGATGGCGGTAAATCTCGCGTTTGGCGTTGGCGTAATCGGTCATATCGCGGTAACGGTTCAGGTGGTCGGGCGACATATTAGTCACCGCCGCATACCGGGGGCTGAGGGCTCTTTCGCCAAAACCTTCCAACTGCCAGCTCGACATTTCCAGAGCCACCGGGGTTTCCGGCCCAATCTCGTCCAGTTTGTTAAGAGCCGATACTCGCAAATTACCCGCCACCACTGCCTCTGGTCGCCAAGCCTTCAAAATCGCGCCAACCAGCCAGGTTGTAGTGGTTTTGCCGCGCGTTCCGGTTATCCCCAGTACCAGTTTGGAGCGGCAAAGCTGAAAGAATAACGAAAGTTCCATTTCGATAGCCGCGCCCGCTTCCCTGGCAATTGCCAGAAAGCGCGACTCGCGGGGGACTGCCGGGTTCTTGATCACAATTTGGGCTTGCCGGAAATCTTCTTCCCGATGTTCACCCAGCACCAGCTTTACAGATAAACCTTGCAAGGCTTCCAGCGAAGGTTTCAGGGTTTCGGCACTACGCAGGTCGGTTACGGTTACAATTGCGCCCTGAGCTATCAGGAATTTAGTAACGCCCAGGCCGCCGTCATGCAACCCCAGGCCCATTACCAACGCGCGTTTGCCTTTTAGTTCCAGACCTGCCAAGTTTGAGTTACCCCTGCGCTTTGGTGATTTTCTTGACCTGACTGAGCATCAAGCGTTTGACTATCGGGGCCTCTTTACTGGTCACTTCCAGCTTTTTCAGCACCTCGTCCAACGGCACGTCTTTTATTCCGCCGTTGTGGGCCAGTTTTTGCCAGGGGTCAAACCCCACCACTTCACTTTTCTTCTCCATTGAATTTTTACCTCTTTACTACTAAAAGCTATCAGTAATCAGTAATTAGTCGTCAATTAAAGTCAAATCCTGCTTACTACTTTATTCTGACTCCTGACTCCTTTTAACTCATTACTCGTTACTTTCAACTCGCTATTTTAAAGCAGAGCCAGAGCCACCCCTATCATTGCTAGTACCAGACCGAACAACCAGAAACGCATCGTCACTTGAGTTTCCGACCAACCACTTTTTTCAAAGTGGTGGTGAATTGGACTCATTTTGAAAAGTCGCTTGCCGTGAGTCCACTTGAAATAACCCACCTGCAATATCACCGAAAGAGCTTCTATTACAAAGACCCCACCCACTAAGGGCAAAAGTAGCCATTGATTGGTCTGGAAAGCCAGAATTGCCAGCAAAGCCCCTAGCGTCAGCGACCCGGTATCACCCATAAACACCTGGGCGGGATGGGCGTTATACCAGAGAAAACCCATGCAAGCCCCTGCCGCCGTAAAACCCAGAAAGACAACCTGGGGTTGCTCTTGCAGATAGCCGATAATAGCATAGGCTACAAAAGCGGTAGCGCAGGTACTTCCGGCTAAAGTGTCTAACCCATCCGTCAGGTTAACCGCATTGGCGAACCCGGCAATTACAATCGCGGCGATTGGTACATAAATCCAACCTAGCACAATTGGCTCACGCACGAACGGGATATAGACCTTTTGTAAGTCCAGCGGCCCATAAAGGATGAAGGCCGCTACAAACGACATCACGAGCAACCAGGCCAGTTTAAAGCGGGCAGTTAAGCCGCGACGGGCCAGGCGTTCACGGCGGCGTTTTTGCCGGGGAGTCTCTCCCGGCACTGGATCGGGGCTTGCCTCTCGCCCTACCAGACTGAGCATATCGTCAATTGCGCCCAGCACGCCACAGGCAATAATCATTCCAATCGGCAGTAACACCGATAACTTACCAGTCGGCAACAGGTTAAAGAAGAATGTCACAATCAGCATCGAGCCAAGAATCATCAGTCCGCCCATTGTAGGCGTACCAGTTTTTATCATATGGCTCTCCGGGCCTTCTACCCGAATACGCTTGCCGATTTTCTTGGCCTTTAACCAGGCTATCAGGGGCTTGCCTAACGCCCAGGAAAGAGTAAATGCCAACGCTGACAACAGCAGACCGAGTACCATACTGCGCGAGTCGAGCGACTTACCAGGGTTGGTCTGGTTAAAAACATCCACCAGCGTATCATTGTAAAACCAGCTATGTCCCAGACCCCAATTAACTATTCGGTCAAACATTAGCTGGCCCTCACTTTTTCGACTACCTCCTCAAGGGCAATCCCTCGAGAGGCTTTAACTAGCAGAAGGTCGCCTACCTGTAATTTCTCCTGTAAAATTCGTATGGCCTCGGCTTTATCGGCGGCAAAGGTTACTTGATTTTCCTTTAGTCCGCTTATAAGAGCCTCTTGCCCGATAATCTGTCCCAAGTCCCCCATAACCACTAACTGCTCGGCTACCTGGGCTACCCGCCGACCCACTATGCGATGGCCTTCCCTGGCATAATCACCAAGTTCCAGCATGTCAGCCAAAAAAGCCAGCTTACGTCCGGTTGCCGGAGTGTCCTGTAATAAATCCAGAGCCGCTACCGTCGAAACCGGACTGGCATTGTAGCTATCGTCTATAATGGTCGAGCCGTTAATACCCGGCAAAACCAGCAATCGTACCCGCGCCTGAGGGTCATTCAACCCCGCCTCGATTTCGTCCCAGTTAAGGCCACAGAGCAACCCCACCGCGATAACCGCCGAGGCAATCTGGACACTATGCCGACCCAGCAACGGCAACCGTAAGTGGTGGGCTTTCCCCTGATAATGGGCGGTGAAAGCGATGCCGTTCAGCCCGAAAGTTTCGATTTGGTCAGTCCACAGGTCAAAGCCTGGGTCACTACCATAGAAAAAGGGTTTGGCGGCGGTCATATTCGCCATTGCCTTTACCCGAAAGTCATCGCCATTTAATACTGCCCAACCATCAGCCGGAAGGCTCTGGGTTAACTCGGCCTTGTTTTTAGCGATATTTTCCAGGCTACCCATCCGCCCCATATGGCTGTGACTAACCCCAAGCGTTACTCCGATTTTAGGTAGGGCTACCTCACAAACCCGCGTGAGTTCGCCGAATTCCCAGCCACAACCCATTTCCAGTACGGCCTGTTCATGCTCCTCCTGCAATTGCAGAATTAAGGGCATCAGGCTGTATTCGTTGTTGTAGCTCTTGAAGGACTTAAAAACGTTATAACGCTGCCCCAACGCCGCCGCCAGTAACTCTTTAGTGCTGGTTTTACCGACGCTACCCGTTATACCGATTACGTTCAGGTGCGGAAACTGTGACCGCCACCAACCCGCCAGTCGTTGGAAGGCTTGCAGGGTATCTGGCACCGCGATGATTGGTACCTCCGGCAAAACATTCTGGCTTTCCAGCCAATCCTGTCGCACCAGCAAGGCACTTGCCCCGCCTTTTACCGCCGCTTCGATATATTGATGCCCATCGCTGGTTTCGCCCGGTAAGGCTACAAAGAGGCTACCAGGTTCAACCAAACGGCTATCATATACCGCGTTTTTTATAACTTGTAGTTCAGTTGTTAAAGTGCCTGTCGTTACAACGGCCTGACGGGAATCAATTTGCGAGTTTGGGATGGAAGAGATTGTGCCTGTATTTGGTCGAGTAGTGGCGTTTGCCAAAACCAGACGACCCCCGGTAGCCCGGACTATATCAGGCAAGGTGAGTTGCTTATTCATTATTTAACCAGAAACCTCTTTTATACTCTTTTTAACGCTTTTTACTCGATTGCATTGAGTTAAAACGGCTCTCGTGGCACTAATTCCCGCGTTTGCAGATAGGAGATGAAGGAGATTTTGCGAGTCTCAAGCCAGCGATATGCAGTTAAAAGTAGGCCGATTGTAACAGATAAGCTAACACCACGCAATCTTGGGATAAATCGCATTTAGTGGGATTTATCGCCTTGACCCATTATTACCCATCTTTTGGTTTCCGTCAATGCCTCCTAATCACCCTTTTGGGCCATTTTTATTAAATTTGCACTTTCCATTCCCCTTACTTTCCCCTTTCCTTGCCAGGGAAGGGGGTTTGGAGGTTAGGTTAACTATTTTCAGCCCTCGCTACTAATTAGGCAGCGAGGGAATTTGTCGAGAGAAGGGACAGATTAAGGTTTCTTGGCTTCCACTACTTGCTCTGTTGGCGGAATATTATAGTAATGAAACAGAAACTCGACGATATTTTTCACGGCGGGAGCGGCGGTATTGCTCCCAAAAGTATTGATGCGATCCAGCCTCACTAGCACTACAAATTGGGGATTGTTAGCTGGGGCATAGGCAATGGTCGAGCCAATATAGATATCGTTCAGGTAGCCGCCATTTGGCCCGGCAATCTGGGCCGTTCCGGTTTTGCCCGCAATTAGATAACCTTTCACGTCCGCCAACCGGGTTTCGCCACCTTTTACCGCCTGCACTAACATATCAGTAGTTGTTCTGGCACTCTCCGGCGAAATTACCTGACGCACTACGGTGGGTTTGGTTTGCTCGATAACCTTGTTATCGCGGGTAATCCGGTCTACTACATAAGGCCGCATCAATTTTCCGCCATTCGCCACCGCCGAAACCCCCGTAATAAGCTGAAGAGGCGTTACCGCAATCGCCTGACCAAAACTGTTCATATCCAGGTCTAGCATTGACCAGCTTGGATTTTCGGGCCAGCGCACAATCCCTTCACCTTCTGAAGATAGGTCAATCCCGGTTGCCTGACCCATCCCGAAGTTTTTCATGTAGTTATAATATTTTTGTGGGCCATACTTCTCGACAATCCACATTGCTCCGACATTGCTGGACTTCTGCAAGGTTTTGGTGACGGTCTGATTGTCGTAACCGACCCGGTTGTAGTTACAAACCGTAAAACCATACTTAATTACACAACCGGGCAAGTTCGCGGCACTATCAGGCGTAACTGCCCCGGTATCAATCCCAATCGCCGCCGTAAAAATCTTGAAGGTGCTACCGGGCTCATAGACCGCGCTCACCATTGGGTCCAGGAAACGCTTGTTATCAGTTTCATAAAATTTGTTAGGGTCATAATCCGGGTAGCTAACCCAGGCCAGAATTGCCCCGGTTTGGGGGTTCATCACAATCGCGCTGCCCGCCGAAGCCCCATATTGAAACATCGCCGCCAGGGTCTCTTTTTCCACCTTAGCCTGAATCGCGGTATCAAGCGTCAAATAAAGGTCGCCACCATCTACTGGCTGGCTGATTTGCTGCGCACCCAGCGCAATCGGGGCGTTGTAAGCGTCGCGCTCGGCTACTACCTTGCCGGGCTGACCGCTCAGAACTTTGTTGTAATAGCCCTCCACCCCATAAGCACCCACCATTTCAAAGTTAGCAAACCCCAACAGGTGAGCTAACATCGTGTTGTTTGGGTAGACTCGCCGGGCTTTGGACTCCAGGAAAATCCCGTCTAATTTGGGAGCTTCTTTGGTTTTAGGGTCTGGTTGACTATCTTGCCGAATTTTTTCGGCGATTTCAGGGCTAACCCCGGTAGCAATCAGGTTCCACTGGCGGTCTTTATCAGTATTAGGGGTTAAGGCGTCCACAATTTTCTGGCGGGAAGCATCCGGCAAGTAACTCGCCAGCCGATTGGCGTAGCTATCAACCTTCTTAACATCAACCCCTCTTGGCGCGCCCCAAACTATATAAATCAGGGAGTTAGAAGCTAACAACTGTCCGTTAGAGTCATAAATCAGGCCGCGCCGCGCCGGAACCTCGCTAGTACGCAGATTTTGCTTGGAGGCTTCTTTGGCTAAGTCCTTACCCTTCTCTACCTGCCAATGGAACAGGTTAACCACCAGGGCAATCGAAATGATAGTGATAATGCCCGTCGCAATCCAGACACGCATATACGGCGTAATGGCCCAGACCCGCTTTTTGCTGGCGAATTCGTCCAACCCCTCATTACCCTTTGATATGTTATCAAATGTGTTATCAATGGCATAAGCCGCTGACTCCGAAACCTGATTTCGGTAGTTGGGGCGGCGACGGGGTTTATGATTGTTATTATCAAATGAGTCACTCACGGGCTTTACCTCTTACTTCGGGCGTGAAGGCAATACATCACGCCAGGGCGAAGGCAACATCTGGCTAACAATACGCCACCAATCTGTCACTTGATAAAGACGGGGGTTAGGCGAATCCCCATTAACCGCGCTGGAAGAACTTGCCGGAATTTCCAGATAAACAAATTTGGCGGCTTCGGTCATTCCCAGCTTCTTACGGGCTTCCTCGTCAATCCGGCGAAGATTGGTCAGCTTCCCGATTTCGGTGTTGATGGCTTCGGCTCGGCGGTCCAGAGCAGCTTCTTCTTTGGTGATATTCTCAATCTCGTAGCCTAGCGAGACAATCTGGCTGGTTTGATGCAACCAGATAATTGCCGCCGAACAAATCAAAACCCCGATTAGTATTAGCCGCCAGGCCATCCGCACCTGTCTGGCTCGATTTATTAACTTTGTGCGGGCTTCTCTTACCCGACGGGTTGCACCTACGCCCACTCCCGCCAGTCCTGCCCCTACCGGGATTCCCCCCGGCTCGCGCATCGGAATCTGCATAACCAAAACCTCAAAAATTATAGATAAATGCTTTTTCGACAGAGCAGACACTAAGGCCTACCTATACTTTAAATCTTTTCGGCGACCCTGAGTTTGGCACTACGACTGCGGCGGTTAGTAGCCTGTTCAGCCGCGCTGGCCTCTAACGGTTTTTTGGTGATAGGCCGCAAGGTTGGAGTTTTAGGTAGGGCCAGTTCAATCGGCGTATCGGGTAGGATTATTCGGTCGCTGGCAGCATCCCGAATAAATTGCTTCACCACCCGATCTTCCAGCGAGTGGAAGGAAATAACCGCTAATCGTCCCCCAACCTCCAAAACCTCAACTGCCCCCGCCAGGCCCTCACGTAGCCGCTCCAGTTCGTGATTAACCGTCATCCGCAACGCCTGAAAAATTTTGGTGGCAGGATGGATTGGTCTTTTATCACGCCCGGCAGCTTTACCCCCTGCCGCCCTCTCGATAATCCCGGCGAGTTGCCCGGTAGTTTCGATCCGACTCTGCTTTCGCGCTTCCACCAGAGCCTTTGCCAGTCGGCGGGCCTGGGGCTCTTCCCCAAGCTCAAAAAAGATTTTTACTAACTCAGCTTCGGGCCATTGATTCACAATTTCGGCGGCAGTCAGGTCGCCCTGTACATCGCCAAAACGCATATCGAGCGGTCCATCCCCCCGAAAAGAAAAGCCCCGTGAAAAATCGTCCAACTGCATCGAGCTAAGTCCCAGGTCTAGCACCACTCCGGCAACTGGCTTAAACCCTTGCGCCTCGGCAATTTCCGCCAGTCGGGCAAAATTGCTCTGCACCAGTCGCGCACGCTCCCCAAAAGGCTGTAAACGCTGACGGGCTATCGCCAGGGCTGTCAGGTCGGCGTCCAGCCCTAGCACTTGCCCATCGGGAGCGGTTTCCTCTAAAATCCCGTAGCTGTGTCCCCCTGCCCCCAATGTCCCGTCAATATAGCGTCCGCCCGGTCTGAGTTTCAGCCCGTCCAGCGTTTCGCGCCACATCACCGAATAATGGGGGGCGGCACTTTCTGGTTGGCTCATACTCAGTCCCTATAGTCCCAGCCCACCCAACGCGGAGGCAATGTCGTTACCATTTTCCTCAGCGCGGGCTTGTAGCTGTACCCATTTTTCTTTATTCCAGAGTTCAATGAAATTATCAACTCCGACGACCATCACGGCGGCATCGTCCTCGCCAATTTCAGCGTAATGACGAAGCTCGGCGGGAATTATAATCCGGCCTTGTTTGTCAAAATCGCAATCAATCGCGTCAGAGAAAAACATACGCCGGAAGTCGCGGGCATTTTGGTCGGTAATCGGGAGGGATTTTACTTTCGCGGCAATCTCGTTGAAGGTAGGAGCGGGGTATAACGCCAGACATTTATCAATAGAGCGCGTTAAAAACATCCCCTGAGTCAGTTCGTTGCGGAATTTGGCGGGGATAGCAAGCCGACCTTTATTGTCAATGGTATGTTCATATCGGCTATAAAACACTAGGCCACTCCCGAACTGAAAGACTCCCTTTACAAACGCAAATCCCGCTAAAGTCCCGGAGAATTAGGGAATATTCCCCACTTCTCACCACTTTGCCCCACATTTATCCCTATTATACATAGATTTATAGCTTTTACAATAGTTTCCCCCCCAATTCGACATAAGATTATAAAATCCGAGTGATTTTTTAGGGATAGAGCTTTGATAGCTTTGATTATAACTACAGTTTTAGTATATTTGTTCTAATCGGTTATCGGTATCCAGTTGTCAGTTAAAAATCGAAGGTCAAATACCAAAGGTAGGGAATCAAAATTGAATATCTAAACCCATAGCTAATTCCCGAAAACTGAAAGTTGATGGCTAACAGTTTTTCCGACAACCGACAACCGAGTTTTGCGATTTTCCAAAAGAGACGTTACAATTGGGTTTGCCGTGACGAATGATTAATTGGAAAAATAGATTAGTAGACCAAAATGCCGCTAAGGGTGCTACTTTTAAGCATATTCCCAAAAGCCAGAGCCGAGCGCAAAGAAAAACCAGTCGCTCAGTTTGATGGCGATTTGGTTTCCCAGCTTTATCGGGAACAGGCGGCGGGGGTCTACAGCTTTATGCTAACTCGGGTGGGTAATCAGGCTGAAGCCGAAGATTTGACCAGCACCGTTTTCCGTAAAGTCTTGGAAAGCTGGCACACCTTTAGAGTAGGTGAGTCGGCAACTGCCTGGTTATTCGGTATCGCCCATCATACCCTCGCTGACCACTTCCGCTTGCATATGCGCCGTAGCAAACGCACCGCCACGATTGAGCAGGAAGATTTGGAGCGGGTAGAAGATGATCAGGAAGGGCCAGAAGAGTCACTAATGCGGCAAGAGGAAACCCGGATAGTACAAGAAGCTATCCGCCGCTTACCCGAAACCCAGCAGGAAGTTCTGACTTTGAAATTTACCGCGCAGTTGGCCTATCCTGAAATTGCCAAAATATTGGGCAAAAATGAGCCAGCCGTGCGAATGTTGGTGCATCGTAGCCTGGAGAATCTGCGAAAAGAACTAGGGGCGCAAACCAATGGCAAATAATATAGACCAAAATCTGGATGAATTTTCCGCCGAGGAGCAAGAGCTAATCCGGCGCGTGGAACTGGCGACCCGTCACGAACTCCCGGCTGGGCTAGCGACCCGACTGGAAGCTGAGATTGCAAGCGGGCCGCAGTTAAAACCACGCCCTTTAGCCCTGGTACAATGGGGAACATTGGCGGCTTCGCTGGTATTAGTTATTACGGCTCTTGTTTTAGGTTATGTATTTCTCAATAATTCCCGGCCTGTTACGGCGGCGGAGGTTGAAAAGCGGGTTGGCGAAGCGGCTCAGAAAAACATTACACCTGGTTCTATCCGCCACCGCCTTTACGATATGACTGATGCAGCAGAGGGAGTCGGGCAAGATGGTAAACCGGTAAAAATATCCATCCCGCTCAATTATGAGGATTGGAGTCTTATTCGCGAAGGCGGTTTTATCAGCAAAATAAAATCTGTCGAAAGTGGCAGCGTGGATGGAAACTCTTATCGCCAAACTTTTCTCTATACCGAGGATGAAAAACTTAATCGGATTTATTCTGACCCCCCCGGCAAAATTATCGAAATACCCTCCGGAGATTTCAAATATTCGGTCAACGAACTGGAAACCAAAGAGCAATTCCTCAAAAACCCTAACCAGCAAATTTATTCGGGTTCTTTGAAGTATACCCAGGTTTCCTTGCTCGAACCAAATAAGGACTCGTATGTCTTACGTTATGAGTTCGAGGCGGAACAATTACTTGAGGGAAAGCAAGTGAAATCCAAAGGTCAGATGGAATTTACCGTTTCCAAGAAATCGTATGAAGTTACGGGTTATAAATATAGCCTGTTTTTCAAAGACCCACGAGGAAATGACGTTTCTTATGTGCGCGATGCCAAAATTACCAGTACCGAGCTATTAGCCCCCGACCCCACCCGCACCAACGAAATCTTCCAGCTTGGCGCACCCCCTAACACCCCGGTGGAAAAGCAATAAAATAAGTGTCACAAAATAAAAGGCTATCTCGTCCTTGTGTTTGGAAGTTTGCTAAATTCTAAATTACAAGGAGCAAGGTAAATGAGCGAAGAAATTTCAAATAAACTTGAGGTGGCGATTATCGGTGGGGGGCTTGGCGGTCTGGTAGCCGCCACCTATTTGGCGCGGGCTGGCAAAAAAGTAAGCCTATTCGAGAAAGCGCATGAATTAGGCGGGCGAGGCATTAGCTATACCAGCCACGACTTTATATTCAACCTGGGGCCGCATGCCCTTTATCGTGGCAATCATGGCGAGGCAGTTTTGCGGGAGTTGGGAATTAGTTTTAAGGGCGGGATTCCCAACACCAAAGGCGGGGGAATGCTGGAAGGCAAAATTTACCCCTTGCCTGGTGGGGTTAAGGATACGATTACGACAGGATTGCTAACTATACCTGCCAAGCTGGAGCTGGCGGGCCTTCTAGGTTCTATCAATAAAATGAACCCGGCAGATTACCGAAATATTACGCTAAACGATTGGCTACAACAGCACGTTCACAACTCTTCTACCCGGTTGTTGCTGGAAACACTGGCGAGAGTCTCGACTTACGCCAACGCTCCGGAGATAATGGCGGCGGAGGTATTTCTTACTCAGTTGCAGTTGAGCCTTAAAAACAGTGTTTATTATATTGATGGTGGCTGGCAAACGCTGGTGGACTCGCTGGAAAAAGCTGCCCTGGAAGCCGGGGTTAAAATTATTAGAGGAGCTAGGGTTGAGAAAGTTAAAAGCCATTCGCTTAACCTGGCGGACGGTAGTAAATATGAGGCGGACGAAATAATCATTGCTGCCACCCCTCATGCTGCCACCGAAATATTGGATAGCCCAGAGCTAAAAGCCGCTGCCGAGTATAGCAAGCCAGTCCGAGCCGCTTGCCTGAACGTGGCTTTGAAGCGGCTGCCCAAACCCAGCAACACCTTTGGCCTAGGGATTGACCACCCCTTATACTTCTCGGTACATTCTGCCACTGCGAAATTAGCCCCGGAAGGTAGGGCGGTGATTCATCTGGCTAAATATTTGGCAGTAGGTGAGAAAAGTGACCCGACCAAAGACCGGGACGAGTTGGAAAATATGCTCGAACTATTCCAACCCGGTTGGCGAGATGAACTGGTAGAAGTCCGCTTTATGCCTAACCTGACGGTGTATAATGCGGTGGTAACTGCCGAACGGGGTGGGTTGGCTGGCAGAACTCCAGTAAGTCTACCCGGTTATAATAATATCTATCTGGTGGGAGATTGGGTCGGTAGCGAAGGAATTTTGTCAGACGCGACCTTCGCCAGTGCCAGATTTGCAGCCCAGGCTATTTTAAGTAAAAATCCAGCCAGGCAGGAGGCAATTACTGCCGGGAGGTAGGGATGAGCCAGCTTGAGAGTTTTATTGATAATCGCCCCTTGCTATTCTCGATAGCTTACCGCATGCTGGGCAGTGCCAGCGATGCTGAAGATATTGTTCAGGAAACCTATTTACGCTGGCAAAAAGCAAGCGAGGAGGAGATAAATTCGCCTCGCGCTTTCCTTACCACTGTTACTACTCGCCTGTGTATTGATCAGTTGCGCTCAGCCCACCAACAACGCGAAGTTTATATTGGACCCTGGTTGCCTGAGCCAATTTACACCGCCAATTTATCAGAAAGGACTGAAATGGCCGACTCGCTTTCAATCGCCTTTCTGGTATTGCTGGAAAGTTTAACTCCCCACGAGCGGGCAATTTTTTTGCTGCGGCAGGTGTTCGATTATGAGTACAGCGAAATTGCGCAGATTGTCGGGAAAAGTGAAAGTAACTGTCGGCAGCTTTTTCACCGCGCCCAAAAACACCTTACCGAACGCCGCCCGCGCTACAAAACCTCACCCCAACAAAAAGAGGAATTAGTCCACTCCTTTATATCCGCCTGTAGCACCGGCAATATGGAGGATTTGTTAAATTTGCTCGAAACCGACATCGTGCTTTATTCAGATGGGGGCGGCAAGGTTCTGGCGGCCCGTAATCCGGTCTATGGGGGGCAAAATGTGGCCCGTTTCCTGTTTGGCATAATGAAAAAAAGCTCGGCAGCCGGGTTTCGGGTTGAAACCTCTCAACTTAACGGGCAAACGGGCTTAATAATTTATTGGGGAGAAAACCTTTATACGGTGGTTGACTTTGAGTTTGACAACGGACATATCAGCCAGCTACATCTGGTTGTAAACCCCGACAAACTGGCCTATCTACAAAAAAGCCAGCAAAACAATTAAACAAAAAAACCGCCCTCCTGCGAGAGCGGTTCTTTTAATTTCTGAAAGCTGAAAGCTAATAGCTAACGGCTTCCTAGTAATCCATACCGCCGCCGGGCATCTGCGGGGCAGAGCCTTTTTCTTCGGGCAGGTCGGTAATCAAAGCCTCGGTGGTCAGGATCATACCGGCAATCGAAGCGGCATTTTCGAGGGCACTACGAGTTACCTTAACGGCCTCGATAATACCTTTTTCGATCATGTCGATGTATTCGCCAGAAATCACATCATAACCAATGTTCGGGTTGTTCTTCTCGACGGACAAACGCTGCACGGTCTGAAGGATAACCGAGCCATCCTGTCCAGCGTTGGCGGCAATCTGGCGAATCGGCTCTTGCAGAGCGCGGCGCAGAATGTTCACCCCGGTCAGAATATCACCCTCGGCCTTAACATCAGCCAGAGCGGGGATGGAGTTCAACAGAGCCACACCACCACCAGGTACAAAACCTTCTTCAACGGCGGCACGGGTAGCACTCAAAGCATCCTCAACCCGGTGTTTCTTTTCCTTCAGTTCGGTTTCGGTGCTGGCACCTACCCGAATGACGGCAACCCCACCAGCCAATTTAGCCAGACGTTCCTGCAACTTCTCGCGGTCAAAGTCGCTGGTCGTGGTTTCAATCTGAGCCTTAATCTGGTCTACGCGGCTCTTGATGTCCTTCTCGTTGCCATGACCTTCGATGATAGTGGTATCATCTTTGGTGGAGACAATCTTGCGGGCCTTGCCCAGGTCAGCCACAGTGGTGCTTTCCAGCTTGCGGCCCAGTTCTTCGCTGACGACCTGCCCACCAGTCAGAATAGCAATGTCCCGCAGCATATCTTTGCGGCGATCCCCAAAACCAGGAGCTTTGACCGCCAGAACGTTCAAAGTACCGCGCATTTTGTTTACTACCAGAGTAGCCAGAGCTTCGCCGTCTACATCTTCAGCCACAATCAGGAAGTTCTTGCTAACGGCCAGAGCCTTTTCCAATACCGGAAGAATGTCGGAAATTGCCGAAATCTTCTTGTCGGTGATAAGAATTAACGGGTCGTCCAGCACAGATTCCATGCGTTCCGGGTTGGTTACGAAATAGGCACTGATATACCCGCGGTCAATTTGCATACCCTCGGTATATTCCTTCTCGTAATCACGGCCCCGGCTCTCTTCGACGGTAATAACCCCGTCCTTGCCAACTTTGTCCATAACATCGGCAATCAACTCGCCAATTTCTGAATCGGCGGCGGAAATAGTAGCAACCTGAGCAACCTGTTCCTTGCTGCTAACTTCGCGGGCGAAGCTCTTGAGCTTTTCCACAATGGCGTTAGTGCCGAGGTCAATACCGCGTTTCAGCAGCATGGGGTTTGCGCCAGCCGCAACGTTCCGCAGACCTTCGTGAACAATCGCCTGAGCCAACACGGTAGCGGTAGTAGTACCATCACCAGCCACGTCATTAGTCTTAGTGGCGGCTTCCTTCAGGAGTTGGGCTCCCATATTCTCAAAGGGGTCTTTCAGTTCAATTTCTTTTGCCACGGTTACACCGTCATGGGTAACGGTAGGGGCACCATACTTTTTATCGAGAGCAACGTTTCGACCTTTAGGACCGAGGGTTGTCTTTACAGCATTAGCCAGAATGTCTACGCCGCGCTTCAACGACTGGCGAGCGTCATCTGCTGTCTGTAATTGCTTTGCCATTACTAATTCACTCCTTTATCTATAATTAGGGTATTTTACGGCTTAACCAACGACGATTGCCAGGATGTCCTTTTCGCCTAAAATCAGGTATTCTTCGCCATCCTGCTTGAACTCCGTGCCAGCATATTTGGCATAGAGAATCTTGTCGCCTGCTTTAACTTCCATCGCTTGCCGTTCGCCCTTGTCGTTCATGCGACCAGCTCCAACTGCGATAATAGTGCCTTCCTGGGGCTTTTCCTTGGCGGTATCAGGTAGCACAATGCCGCTTTTGGTCACTTCTTCTTTCGGCGTAGGCTTGATTACCACGCGGTCGCCCAACGGTTTCAGAGTGACTGCCATTTCGAGTATTACCTCCTTGAAGTCTTTTGCTCTCACAGCCAGCCTGTAATACAGGCTTTGCATGTTAAGCCATTTTTGACTGATTCCAATAATTTGCCGATACAGCTCTTTGTTTCCGGCTGTTTCTATGATACTTTCGGGTTTTGATGCAGTAAAGTTAGCACTCATGTCTTGCGAGTGCTAATCACTCTGTAATATTAATCTACATGTGTTTTGGACGCAAGAGGGCATATTACGATTTACAAGAGTTTATAACTAACCATTCAGTTCAATTTGCTCAGTTTATCTACTATTTCCTGAGTTTTTCAATGGATTTGGCAATTAACAAGATTGAGTGCTAATTCAGAGTAGTTGACGCTGTTTAGCCTATGGGCTATTATCAGGCGGGTTATTTATAGAGAAATTGTATTATTGAAAGGAAGCTCTCGGCGTGTCTACCCTAAAATTTCTGATTCTTACCATGCGCCCCAAACAATGGTCTAAAAACCTGATAATTTTCGCCGGGGTGGTTTTTGGTAATCGTCTTTTTCACTTAAATGACATGCTCCTGGCTACCACCGCTTTTGTGCTGTTCTGCGGTATTAGTAGCGCGGTTTATCTTCTGAATGATTTGGTAGACATCGAAAAAGACCGGCAACATCCCAAAAAACGCTTCCGCCCCCTGCCCTCCGGCAAACTCAATCCAAACGTGGCTAAAGTTGCGCTGGTCGGGCTGGTAGTAATTATAATTCCCCTAAGTTTCTTGCTGGAATGGCGTTTTGGCTTGGTGCTGACGGGCTATTTCTTCTTGCAAATCGCCTACTGCTTTTATCTCAAAAATGTGGTGATTATTGACGTATTTACGATTGCGGCGGGGTTTGTTTTGCGGGCGGTGGCGGGGGCTTTTGTAATTGATGTGGTGGTTTCGGTCTGGTTGCTGGTTTGTACAATGCTATTGGCCTTGTTCCAGGGTTTGTCCAAACGTCGCCATGAGTTGGTATTACTGGCCGATGGTGCCACCGACCACCGCCGCATTTTGAAAGAGTATTCCGCCGAACTGGTGCAGGAAATGATTTCGGTGGTGACAAGCGCGGTAGTAATTGCCTATTCCCTTTACACTATCACCGCTCCCAATCTCCCCAAAAACAACCTGATGGCCCTGACTATTCCTTTTGTCCTCTACGGTATCTTCCGCTATCTCTATCTGGTCTATCGCAAGGACGAAGGTGGTAGCCCCGAAGAAATTCTGATTAAGGATATACCCATGTTGGTCTCTGTGGCACTTTGGGGCCTTACCTCGATTTTTATTTTGTACGTTTTTAAGTAGTTTTAATTGGCGATTTAGAAAAAAACTGAGCCAACACCCCATGTTTTGGGGAAAAGAAGTAAGCAAGCATAAAGATAACCGTCAGTACTACTACTACCGTTGCACCGGGAACGAGGTTAAAACGCACCGCCAGCAAAATGCCAAAAACGCCGCCAAACATAGCCAATAACCCTGAAATGATCATCATCGGACGTAGCTGGTCGGTTAACAGGCGGGCGGTGGCGGGGGAGGTTACTAACAAGGCCACAATCTGGATATTGCCTACCGCCGGAAGCGCGACCACCACAACCAACGCCATCAACGCCAGAAAACCCAGTTCAAGCCAATTAACTGGCAAACCCTGCGCCTGAGCCATATTGCGGTCAAACGAGAGCAGTAACAATTCCTTACGAGCCACCCATAATAAAAATAAAACCAGAGTAGCTACCACCGCCGTAATTACAATATCGTCCCAACCTACCCCAAAAAGTCGCCCGAACAAAAACTCACTCAAGCGGCGGTTTAGCCCAACATAGCTAATCAACACAATCCCCACCGCGAAAGCCCCGGTATAAATTGAGCCAATCGCCGAGTCGTGCCCTACCCGTACATTCCGGCTCGCTATCCCGATTAACAGACTGACCACCACCCCCACCACCAGACTCCCCAACAAAAAATTAAAACCTAACAGAGCTGATAAAACCACCCCAGGAAAAATAGCGTGCGATAATGCCAGACTGAGGAAACTCAGACCGCGTAGCACCACGTAACTCCCCAGCACAGCCACCACCAGACTGAGGATAATAACCTCAAACAAGGCTTGCTGCACATAGGGGGCAGACAGGGGTTCGATAAAAAATTGGTTGAACTCTTCGAGCATATTTATTCCATGAGGGCAAGAATAGAGTTAAAAACGAGTGCTTAACTGACTATTGACTATTGATTACTCCAGGATAAAAGTTGAGGAATTGCCATTTAGCGTAATAGCGCGACCACCATAGGTAGCGGTTAAAACTTCGGGGGTGAAAACCTCGCTGGGTTGACCCATTGCCACCAGGCGACGGTTGATGCAAACTACCATATCACATTCTTGAGAGGCGGCATTCAGGTCGTGGGTTGCCATCAAAATAAGCTTTCCATCCGCCACTAGCCGATGTAGTAGGTTAAGAATCACTTCCTGGCTAGTTACATCTACCCCGGTCAGTGGTTCGTCCAGCAGGATAATATCCCCCTGTTGTGCCAACGCTCGCGCCATAAAGACCCGTTGCTGCTGTCCGCCCGAAAGCTGGCTGATTTGTCGCCCCTTTAGCGGTAACATTTCGACCTGTTCCAAAGCTTCCTCTACCGCTTGGTGGTCGGCTTTGCCCGGCCCCCACACCCAACCAATCCGTTTATAGCGGCCCATCATCACCACATCGCCCACCGTGACCGGGAAATCCCAGCGTACTTCTTCTTTTTGGGGAACATAAGCCAAGCGTTGGCGAGCTTGTTTCAAGGGTTGGCCTTCAATCAGGATTTGGCCTGTAGCGTTGGTCATGCCCAAAATACTTTTAAGAAGGGTGCTTTTACCCGCCCCGTTCGGCCCGATAATCCCTACCAGTTGCCCAGCCCGCAACTTCAGATTGACATCACGCAAGGCAACATTTGCCCTATAGGCCACATTCAGGCCTCGGATTTCCAGCAAAGATGGTTGGCACTCCTCGGCGCATTCCGGGCCACAATCTGCTCCAAGCTCAACCTCTCGCAGGTCGGGCAAGTTGTTGAAAGCCGCTAATTTACTTTTATCCAACTCATTTCGACGCTTATTTTCCACAGAACAATTCCTGTCAAACGACTAAATAATTGTCGGTCAATTCGGTATTGATATATTGTATCAAAATTCGGGTAGTTTGCAAGCTTATAAAAAGGGTAGACACAGAGGTCTACCCCTACGAATTTTCCCTGTTTTGGATAATTTGCTGATAGCTGACAGCTTTACCGACAACTGATTAGAAATGAATATTAACCGAGTTACCTATCTTGAGGAAATTCCAGGCGAAACTGCTATCATCCAGGTTCATATTGACACAACCGTGACTGGCAGCATAACCAAAAGACGAACGCCACCAGGCATAGTGCAAAGCATGACCTTCGCCAGTGAAATATTGGGTGTACAAGACATTATCGAGGTCGTAATAATCTTCGGTGCCAATCTCACCACCGCGCATATGCTCATTGGCTACCCGCTTGAAGATTTTGAAAGTGCCAGGAGGCGTTTCATGACCGGGTTTTCCCAGAATAACTGAAATAGTCCGAACCGGCACATCCCCATCCATAAAAGTAGCGATGAAGTTAGTGAGACTCACATCCACCCAATGTTCCCACAGGTCGGCGGCGTATAAAACCACCTGGGGGTCGCGGTCTAAAGCGGCAGTGTTAATTTTGTTAAGGGCGGCGGCTTTTTGACCCAAATCCACCTGCTTAACCCCAAAGCTGGGATGATAGATAAACCGACTGCGCTCGAAATCCTGCACCGCTACCCATTGCCCGTCTACTTGCTGCGGGTATTCCTCACTCCTTGGATAGCCAAAGCGGTAAACCCCACCCCAGTTTTTCCAGAAAGTGTAAAATTCTCCGCCAATGCTATGCTGGGTAGTATCAAAAAAAGCTTTATCTTTGGTGGTAGGGAAAACCGCAACTGGTTTATAAGCTGGGTTAGCCAGTTCTTCGGGTGAGGCGTTCTGCAAGATTTCCGAACCTAAAAGGCCCAGACTGGTTTCCCACTCTGTACCAGCAAGATCAGGGTGATATTCCAGGCGGGCTTTCTGGAAATACTGGACAGTGCGCCCGTTTTCAGTCAATTCCTCGCTGATAGGGCAGCCGAACAGCTCATTTCCGCCACGTTGCCGCCAGAAAAAGAGGAAACCCTGGCTTAAATAATGCCCACAATCCTGAAAATAAACCTTAGTAGGATTGTTAGCCAGGGTAAAACCGTTAGCGTAAGGAGGGGTAGGGGCAGCATTAGCCTTTTGGTAATTAACCGCCAGGGTTGCACTTTCCACCGGGGAACTTGCCAGAACCGTACTGAAACTACTAAAAACCATCAGGACAACTGCTAAAGAACCAAACCAGAGAGAACGTTTGCCCAAACTCAACGGTAGCCTCTTTCATTAAATTAAGATTTTTCTATAATAGTCATGTATTTAGTAAAATGATAAGCTCTTGCTAATTATAAATTACCTCACCCGATTGTTCCGTGATTTAAAGCACTATTTTTGAGAATTTTCCAAAGCCTGAGTCAAATCCCAGATAATATCTTCTATATCCTCCAGGCCAATCGAAAGTCGTATCATATCGGGCGTTACGCCACTGGCAATCTGCTCCTCGTCGCTCAACTGCTGGTGGGTGGTGCTGCCAGGATGAATAACCAGCGATTTGGCATCACCCACGTTCGCCAAATGCGATAACAATTGGACACTCTCGATAAACTTGCGACCAGCCCCGCGCCCACCCTTGATGCCAAAGGTGAAAACCGCGCCCGCTCCTTTCGGTAAATACTTCTTAGCCAGGGCGTTATAAGGACTGGTAGGTAAGGAAGGATAGTTCACCCACGAAACCGCCGGATGTTCGGTCAAAAACTCGGCTACCGCCCGCGCGTTCGCTACGTGCCTGTCCATCCGCAGCCCTAGCGTTTCCACTCCCTGCAAAAACAGGAAGCTATTAAAAGGGCTGAGGGCTGGCCCCATATCACGCAAACTCTCAACTCGTGCCTTCATGATAAAGCCAAAATCACCAAAGGTTTCGTAAAACCGAATCCCGTGATAACCCTTACTTGGCTCGGTCATGCCGGGGAACTTGCCGTTGTCCCACGGAAATTTGCCACTATCCACAATCACCCCGCCGATGCTGGTGCCGTGTCCACCGATAAATTTGGTGGCGGAATGTACTACGATATCCGCGCCCCACTCTATCGGGCGGCATAGATAGGGCGAGCCAAAAGTATTATCAATCACCAGGGGTAGCCCCGCTTCGTGGGCAATCTTCGCCACCGCCTCAATGTCCAGCACGTTAATCTTGGGGTTGCCAATGGTCTCACCGTAGATAACTTTAGTGTTGGGGGTGATGGCTTTGCGGAAGTTTTCGGGGTCGTCGGCATCCACAAAGATGGTGTTAATGCCCCATCTACGAAAACTTATATCAAACTGGGTATATGTCCCGCCGTAAAGGGTGTTACTGGCGACAATCTCATCACCCGGATTTAGCAGGGTGAACATGGTGATAAACTGAGCCGATTGCCCGCTACTGAGAGCCAACGCCCCCACGCCACCCTCTAGCGAGGCAATTCGTTCCTCAAAAGCGGCGGTGGTCGGGTTCATAATGCGGGTGTAGATATTGCCGAACCGTTGCAGGGCAAACAGGTTAGCGGCGTGCTCGGTATCGTCAAAAACAAAACTGCTGGTCTGGTAAATCGGCATGGCCCGCGCCCCGGTGGTCGGATCTGGACGCTGCCCGGCGTGCAATGCGCGAGTATTAAAACCAAATTTGCGGTCTTCGGACATTATTTCACCCCTATATTAAAACTGGCTTCTATATCTTCCCGATTAAATACTTTGAAAGCAACCATCGTGGTGGTGTGGGTAATAGTGCTGATTTGGGCCAGTTTCTCCGTTACCACCGTCGCCAGGTCGTCGTATTCCTTGACCCGCACCATCGCCACCAAATCATACTCACCCGTCACCGAAAACACCTCCCGAATACCCTCAATCGCCAACAACGCCTCGGCTGTTTTGGGAATACTCGCCCGCTCCACATTAATCAAAATCACCGCCTGTATCATAAACCCTACCCCTTTATTAAGATTACTCACCACAAAGAACAAAGAACACAAAGTTTTAAAAAATTTTACAAGCTATTTCATAATGGATTATACTGCAAAAGTGCTATAATTCCATTGGAGGGATTTTTAAAATGACTACCAAAGAACAGCTTGTCCAAACCATCGAAACTTTGAATGACACCGATTTGCAAAAGGTGGCCGAGTATGTCGCTCTATTAAAGTTGCGAGCTAAGTTTGTGCCGAAAGCTGACCTTCTTTCCCAAATTGATGAAATCACCCTGTTAAGTGAACCCGTCTTAGCCGAAGATTGGAATCACCCTGAAGAGGATGCCGCATGGTCACACCTACAGCCAAACCAACCCTCCAACCCTATCACTGAACCTGAATTCGCTGATGAAGACCGCCAACTAGCCGAAGAAGGTTTGGGCGATTACCTTGACGGGTTAATCGCCGAAGACGAATGTGAATGATTAGTTGGTCTGCTCCCAATAATTGTTCCAAGGTCTATTAAACAACCGCCAGCGAACCAGCAGCGTTATCATCATCTCGTTTGTTCCTGATAAACCTAAACAAGTATTTTAGTCTAACTTTTTGTAATATTTCACTAATTTCCTGACTACTATTCTCAGCTAGAACCCGTGCCAACCCGATGTGAGTATTACTATTAAACAGTAAAACGAGATAATGGTTTGTTTGGACAGTTTTCATGAAAACGCTGGTATTTATTCCCTGAAAGTAGAAAGATAAAAACTGCTCATTATTTAATAATTTTGCAAGCTCTCGACTGGAAAGAAAACTTCCTACCAACAATACACCTAAACCCGTGTTCATAGAGGAATCATAAGGGCCATAAGCAGCGATAACCTCTCCACTCCTACCTAAAAACATCGTTTGAATAGCACCACTCTCAGACAGCAGCCGAAAAAGACTCTTCTTTATAACGGCAAATTCCTTTGCAAAAGTTGGCATTATTCTAGCTAAAGAATAATCAAAATTGTCCATCAGGTTTGCATTGCCTTTGTGGTGAAATACTTTTCATGCTGGGGCTGTTTCTTCGATGAGTTCCTGGCGGGCGGTCTGGTCTTGCCAATAACGGGCGATAAGGGCGTACATTTCGGGGGCGGGGCGGTCATAGAGGTCGGGGGTCATCCGCCAGTGGAAACCGCCGAACTTCTCGCGTTCCTTACCCCGCATAAACATCGGCTCAAACTCCTGATAAGCTTCGCTCTGCTCGTTCAGTTTGAAAAATATTCCTTCGTTACCTTTGGTTTCGTTGAGTTTTAACTCAAGAATATCTTCCCAGGCCATTTCCACCCGCCCGAAATAGGGATTCTCGAAAGCGATAGTTTCGGGCGAAAGGCGCGTCCCGATTCGAGTCATCAACTTAGTAAAGCTCCGCCGTGACATCATAAAAGTCAGCATCCAACACAGCAAGGCCAATAATGCCTCAACCACTACAATCGTTTCCCAGGGTACAGTTGTAGTGGGCGCAAAAATCGGCACTAACAAAGCCGCCAGCAACATCCCACCACCGAGTAGCACAAAAACCACCAGAGGGGTACGCCTCACCAGCTTGTTAACTCGTTGGGTATAGGGATTGTCGGGCCTGATTAGCATAATGGTTGTTGGTTGTTGGTTGTTCGTTCTTGGTTGTTAGTCAAAGGTCAAAAGTTTAAGGTCAAAGGTCATTGGTTTTCAGTTTTTTTGACTTTTAACTTTCGACTCGTTACTCGTTACTCGTCACTAATTCTTGCCGCTTGGCTGGGTTACGCCAATAATAGTCTAATAACTGATAAATTTCTACTGGTGATTTATCGAATCCTACCAATTCAAAGCGCAAATAGACCGGGCCGCCATCCGCCTGAGCCTCGAAAAACTTAAACGTGGTTGAGCCCGGATGAAACAGCAACAACACCGCCGGGGGCAAATGGCTCTCCTGCCAATCTATCCGGGCGATATCGTCCCACCGGACGGTTTGAGGCGGGTGAGCGGGATGCGATAGAGTCAGAGTTTTTGTCTCAAGCCGAATGTCAAAATCGGGGCGGGGTTGGCGGCGTTGGGTTTTGGGTAAAGTAGCCGTGATATAACCGATAATAGTCAGGATGATAAACAGCCCCACAAAAAAATAAGTGCTGAACAACGGCCACCGCCCACCCAAAAGCTGGGCAATCAGCCAATCCAAAGCCCCGATAATAACCCCGTTTTGAATAATAAAATAGAGCAGTTGCCACCAGCGAAATTTTGGGCTAGATAGCTTACTGCTCTCTTTAACTGGGCTAATTATAATCACGATTTTCTCAGGGAACGACCTTTGCGGTAGAGGAAAAGAATATTAACAAATCTTATTCCCCCTTCCCTGAATCAGGAAAGGGGTCAGGGGGTTAGGTTAACTACTTAACAGGCACTTGTTCGTGGGCGTGGTAACTGCTTCGCACCAACGGGCCACTTTCCACATGCTTGAAACCCAGACCTAACCCGATTTCCTTGAGTTCGGCAAACTCATCGGGAGTCCAGTAGCGTTCGATGGGCAAGTGCTTGGGAGAGGGACGCAAATACTGCCCAATGGTCAGCACGTCGCACTCCACCGCCCGGAGGTCGTGCATCACCTCCACCAATTCCTCTTTAGTTTCGCCTAACCCTACCATCAGCCCGGTTTTCGAGACCACATTATAATGACGACCTATTTCTTTGGTACGGCGCAAAAACTCCAACGTGCGGGAATAGCGAGCCTTGTGGCGCACCTTGCTATAGAGCCTCGGCACAGTTTCGGTGTTGTGGCTCATAATTTCGGGCTGGGCTTCGAGAACGGTTTGGAGCGCGTCCCAATTGCCCATAAAATCCGGCGTAAGTAACTCCACCGCACAACCCGCCACTTCCTGATGAATCAAGCGCGTAACCTCGGCGAAAATCGCTGCCCCACCATCGGGCAAATCGTCCCGGTTAACGCTGGTAATAACGGCGTGCTGTAACCCCATCAACTTGACCGCCTCCAGCACCTTACGTGGCTCCTCAAAATCCAACGGGTCGGGCTTGCCACTGGTCACATCGCAGAAGGCACAGGCGCGAGTACAAATGCCGCCTAGCATCAAGAAAGTAGCGGTGCGGTTAGTCCAGCACTCTGAAATATTTGGGCAATGTGCCTCTTCACAGACCGTATGCAGACCCTGTTCGCGCATAATTCGGCGCAACTCAAAATAGTTGGAACTGGTGGGGAGTTTTATTTTCAGCCAATCGGGACGGCGTTCCAGCGGTTTAGCCAACGGTCTGGGGGTAGCCCGGTGATAAACCTCACCATTTGGCAAAACCTTGACCAGCTCGATTGTTCGTTTTTCTACTTTAGCCATTTTGAATCCTTCTAGGGTAGGTTGGGCAGGTACAGCCAAGAGATATTATATTACAGCAGTTTGGATAAAGCCAATCTTCCTTGACATTTAGGGGGATGAGACTATAATTTTTTAGATAAGCTAATAAAAACGAAAATTGTACCTGGAAAACAAAACAAATGGGTGAGCTAGTTACCCTCGACAAAGGTTAAGTTTATAATGACCCAATCTGACTTTCAACAACCGGAAATGACTCCCCCAACTGAAAAAACTATTCCTGCCACCGAAACGATTGGGGAGCAGACCCTGATAAGCTGCCCGAACTGTGGAACTGACGCAATTTTACTCTCCAAAACCATTCAAACTTACTGCTACCACTGCGGCGAACGGTTGACACGCCTCGGCTCTACCGGGCTATATTATGAACCAATACCCGTTACTGAGGCAGAGCCGGAATAGATTCTGGAAGAACGGGAGCAGTTTTAGGAAGGCCAACCAACGGTAGAGAAATAGTAAAAGTGGTTAATCCCTCGGTTATAGGTACCGGGAAGGGATAATTAGCGGTGGTAATGGGCTGGCTTTGTACCTGGATTTTACCGTTATGGGCTTCCAGCAATTCTTTGGCAATCGCTAAACCTAGCCCGGTACTATCCCCATTCTTTTTGGCTCGTGATTTATCCAATTTATAAAAACGCTCAAAAATACGGGGTAACTGTTCGAGCGGAATCAACGGCCCGGTGTTACTGATAGTAACTTGAGCTCGGTTAAAGCCTAAATGCTCCCCGCCTTCAATCAATCTAAGCTCAACCAGCACCTCGCCCCTTTCCGGGCTATACTTGATAGCATTATCAATTATATTGGTAAAAACTTGTTCCAGACGGTCAGCATCTCCCCACACCAGTGGGCCAGCCAGATTATTATCGGTAATGCCCCGTAAAGTAGGCTGATCATTGGAGGCTTTGGAACGTGGCCCTGGTAATTGGGATTGATAAGCAGCCAAAGCCAGGTTAAAGTTAATACCTTTTTGAACAGCCTGGGGTGCAAGTTTTATTACCAGGCGTTCCAGCAGTCGGCGTAAATCCAACTCGCGCCGATTAAACTCAATCTGGCCCGACTCAATGCGGCTCAAATCCAGCAACTCATCAACTAACCGGCGCATACGGGCCGCTTCATCGTAAATTACCGTCACCGAATGTTCCACTAGCGGGCGACTATCGGCAGTGCCATCCAAAACCGCCTGGGAAAATCCCTGAATACTGGTCAGGGGCGTTTTCAGTTCATGGCTAACGTTAGCCACAAAGTCACGCATCGTTTGTTGCGAGCGGTCAACCTCCTGCGCCATGCGGTTAAAACTGAGACCGAGGCGGCTAATTTCATCCTCCCCTTTACCTGCGCTTTCAATCCGTTGATTATAATCGCCCTGCGCAATCGCCTCGCTGGCCTGGGTCATCCGAATCAAAGGGCGGGCAATACTTCGAGCCAGGAAATAGGCCGCCCCAATCGAAATCATCAAAGCAATCGAAGCGGCAATCCCTAATCCCTGCAAGAAACTACCCCAATTAAAAGCTAACTGCGCCTCCGGCACTGAAAGCACCAGATCAGTTTCGGTACGGGTTTCGGAACGATAAACTGTAGGCACCGCAAAATATATATTATTAACACCATCCAGGGTAAAATTACCTTTGTAAGCGATTGAGGTAGTGGTGGGCTGACGAGGAGCTAATTTAAAACCAGCTATATGCTTGCCAGTCATGTTTTTGGAATCGGTTGGCTCACTATCCAGCAATACGTCACCGTTTTCGGCAATCAACAAAATCCGGGCTTCAAAAGCTCTGGCATAGGTGGGAATTGCGGTAGGGCGGATGGAGCCATTTTGGGTTAAAGTATCCACAACCAGTTCGGCGTTGCGTTTCAGGCGTTGCTCGGTCTTTTCGCGCTCGCCCTGTTGAGTCTGTTGTACCACAAACGAAACCAGGGCTAGTGCCAAAAGCAAAGTCAGGAAAATTATTGCGGCATATGAGAGAATAAGTTTAGTGCGAAAGCCCATAGTCAGTACCTTCAGGAGCAAAAAATAAAGGAGCAAGAATAAAGACTAAAGAATTCTTATTCCCCCTTCCCCGAATCAGCGAACGGGGCTATGGGTTAGGTTGTTTCCACTCTTTTTCTTCTTTATTCTACCAAAAATATGATAACATCTAGCGCAAACAATGACAATCCAACATTGAAAGCCAGCATCGCAGCCCAAATCAGAAGCGCGGGGCGCATTACTTTTGCCGATTTTATGGAGATGGCTCTTTACTTCCCGGAGGAAGGCTATTACACCAACCGTCGGGGACTAATCGGGGCTAGAGGCGATTTTTATACCGCCCCCCATCTTACCCCCTTATTTGGTGAACTTCTGGCTCTTCAGTTTGCCGAGATGTGGGAGAGGTTAGGCCATCCCAAACGCTTCACGCTAGTGGAGATGGGAGCAGGACAGGGCTTGTTGGCGGGGGATATTTTAAGCCAGCTTTATCAAAATAACCCTGAAATCTGGACTTCTCTGGAATATCGCATCGTAGAGATAAGCGAGAAACTACGAGAAGCCCAGGTACGCCGCCTATTGAAAATTCCCAATGGTGCGGCACTTCTGGATAAAGTGAGTTGGAACGGTTGGGGCGATTTTGAGCCGGAAAGTATTAAGGGCATCTTTTTCTCCAACGAACTGGTAGACGCTTTCGCGTTTCACCTCGTTTCTGTGGAAAAGGGACAGTTACAGGAGATTTACCTAAGGCTGGATGAAGAAGATAACTTTGTGGAGGAAGTTGGGTCAATATCTAGCCCCGCCCTTGCTGAATATTTCGACAGGCTAAATATTGACCTGAACAGCTACGAAAATGGCTATCGTACCGAAGTGAATTTACGTTCGCTGGAATGGTTAGGGGAAATAGCTAGAATTCTAAGTAGGGGATATGTCGTAACGATAGACTATGGCTACGAAGCCGCCAGCCGCTACCATCCCCGCCGCAGTGCCGGGACGCTCCAATGTTATTATCAGCATCAGGTTCATACCAATCCTTATCTGAACCTGGGCCATCAGGATATTACCGCTCATGTTGATTTTACCACTTTGGAATTAGTCGGCGAAGAAATGGGGTTAAAAAAATTTGGTCTAGCCAGTCAAGCCGAATTTTTAGGGGGGTTGGGTATCGGTGAGATGTTCACCCGGTTGGCTTCATCTGCTTATGTCCAGACCGGAGGATTCTCCCCGGCGGATTTGCTACAGCAACGCGAGGCACTATTGCGCCTGATTAACCCGGCGGCGATGGGTAATTTTCGGGTGTTGATTCAAGGCAAAAATGTCCCAGCCGCCCCAAAGTTGCGGGGTTTGAGTATGATGCTTTAACTACTCAAATTAACCCCTTTTCCCTTGTACATATTCTCGGTGATTTATTGCCGAACATTCCAACTTTACCGAATGGTCTCACTCCTTACCCCTGAGACAGAAAATTGAGCAAGAATGTTAAGGCCAGTCACCTAACTTTCGGACTTAGGGGCGTCTGTCTCTATCTCTGAAGAATTTCCTTCTGATTTCTCGATAACCGAGGCTCTAACTTCTCCGATTGTTTCGGATGGTTCCTCTACTATTGCTTCAGTTTCATCTTCAACCTCGGCATTTACCTCAGAAGCATTATTTTCAACTTCTTCATTTACCGCTTCGGTGGCGTTATCGTCAAGAGCTTCAGTGTCAGTCACCAGTGCAGCATCGGCGGTGGCTACTGCCGGGACTAAAGTGCGGGGAGCTACTCTGACTGACAAAGCCTCGTCGTCGCGGGTTTCGCTACGGCGGTGACGATAGATAAACCAGACCGAGCCGATAAAAATACCGACTATCGAAAGAGCCTGGGCACTGCGGATACCACCATCCACCGGGTTGCCGATAATAAAGAGCGAGTCTGTACGCAGCGACTCTACAAAAAAGCGACCTATACTATAAAACACCAGATACGCCAGGAAAATATCGCCATCGCGCAGCCGAATCTTCAGGGCTTTCTGCACCTTCTTCGGGTACATAATCATAAAATAAAGCGTCAGGAAAACCGCATAGTTCCAGACCGATTCATAGAAAAAGGTTGGGTGGAATGTAGCATTACCAGACGTGACCGGGCAACTGGTGTCATTGGTGCCCGGGGTAGTGCCGCGAGTTCGGTATTCACAGGGGATTTGAATACCCCAGGGCAAACCGGTAGTTCTACCATAGGCTTCGTTGTTCATGAAATTGCCCCAGCGACCTAACCCTTGCGCCAGAATCAAACCCGGCACTATAAAGTCAGCCCACCGCAAGAACTTTATACTTGTAAACCGGGAGTAAATCAGGATGCCAATGATGCCGCCTACTACTGCGCCCTGGATCGCAATCCCCCCGCGCCAAACCTCCAAAGCTCCGGCAATATTCGGATCGCCAATACTGAAAATATGGTCTTTGTATTTTTCCCAGGTATTAATTACGTACCATAGACGCGCTCCCAAAATACCCGTTACCAGCAAAATAGGTAGCAAGGCCCAGGCTCGATTAGGGTCTTCCCCGCGCCGCTCTGCCAGATATTGAGTTAGATAGAGAGCCAGCACCACCCCGATAGTTATCAGAATACCATACCAACGGAAAGTCAGTCCGCCGATTTTCAAGGCAATAGGATCGTTACCTCCAACCAGTCTTAAAAGGAAGAAAACTGTAAACATAGCCGAGTAGACTACCAAAATGCCCGGTATCGTCAACACAAATTTGTAAATGTTAAACTGTCGTAGGGATTGAGTGGAAACCATTCGCTATTCTCCAAATTGTTTTGAGGTCTGTAGTTTCAAAATTCGGTTTATTATACCACTATTTTGTTATGCCTTTCGTAAGATTGAGCCGTTATAATTAGCTCAAAATACGGGATAGCGGAATATATTCAAGTTTTTTACGTTACAAATCAGAAATCCAAGGGTAACAAGATGATGTCCTCCAATCCAACTGAAATAGGCGTGCGCACAATGCTTTCTACACAACTCAAAAAGGATTTTGTCCCGGCTAAACCCAAACGTAAGTCCAGGGTGCTAGTGGTAGACGATGAAATGTCACTGGCTGAGATGCTGGCGATTACCTTGCGTGGAGAAGGACATGAGGTGCGAGTGGTTTATTCTGGGATGGATGCCTTGAATATTCTGGATGACTTTGCCCCGGACGTAATGTGCATTGATTTTATGATGCCGGATATGAATGGTCAGGAATTGGCGCAGCAAATTCGCCAACGCCATGACCTGCTCTATATCCCGATTATTATGCTAACAGCGGTGAACGCCCAGGAAATAATCAAGTTAACCAGCCTGGACAGTGGGGTAGATGCCTTCATTACCAAACCTGTCAGCCGCGAAGAATTAAGAGTGAATATTCGGACGATGCTACGGATTAAAACTGCCCAGGATATTATGCTGGAAGCCCTTGACCGAGTATCTGCCGCCCAAGAGGATTTACTTAATTATGAACGGCAACAGGGTCAGTACGAAGCCATGCAAGCCAGTATCGCCACTTATAGCCATGAGCTGGCCTGGCCTCTAAGCACTATAGATATTACTGCCGCTAAAATTGAAAAACTTCTCAACGTAGCCGAAACCGGGAAATATGATATTTCCAAAATAACCGGGGCGGGGAGGGTTTATCTGAAAGAAATGCGAGACGCGCTAAACCAGGCCGGGTCAGCAATGCAGCGATTGAGCGAAGCCAGTAGATTTACCACCAAAGAATTAATGGAAGACAATTTTTTGCTGGATTTGGAGCAGGC
Organism: Chloroflexia bacterium; assembly: GCA_038207495.1. Classification (GTDB taxonomy): domain Bacteria; phylum Chloroflexota; class Chloroflexia; order Chloroheliales; family Chloroheliaceae; genus Chlorohelix. Next base: position 182,543 of record JBBQZS010000004.1, on the reverse strand, counting down.
CGTAGAAAATAAGTAGCTTGATATTCCCATTTTAGAACTCAATTAATCAGAATTTAAGAAATAGCCAGCATTGAGTTATAATAGGTCGTAGCTTATAATCGTGACCTATTAACACTTTGTATTAGGTGACTCAGAAGTTTTTGGATAAACTCCTGAACCTCCTAGAAAATACTGAAATGAGTGCTATTGACGAAGTTCTATTTTCAAATAAATTATTCTCCACCAATCTCCCAGACCAACACCTTTCCACCAAACCAGCCCGCAAACTAGCGGTCATTGCTTGTATGGATTATCGTTTACCAATTTTGGACGCACTTGGGTTACATAACGGGGATGCGGTGGTTATCCGCAATGCCGGTGGTATTGTCACCGAAGATGTTTTGCGTTCGCTGATTGTTGCTCATTATCTATTAGAAGTAGAAGAGTTAATGATCATAAATCATACCGAATGTGGAATGTTGACTTTCCATGAGCAAGATTTTATCGAAAGATTGGAAAAAGAAACAGGCTATATGGCGGTAATTCCAGCTCACTTTTATTCTTTTGAGAACCTGGAAGAAAATGTGGTCAGGCAATACCGCCGACTTAAATCCCATCCCTGGATACCCAACGATTTTATAATTAGAGGTTTTATATACGATGTTCACGATGGGGCATTGAGCGAAGTTACTCTAAAATAGAGCCTAGCGGCGGTTATAAACCACTTTGCGCCGCCGCACCCGACTCACCAACCATTCTAATACAATCACTACCATAGCCAACAACAGATTAATCAAAGCGGCGAAGGCAAATAGCCAGGTTAAATTCCCCAAGAAACGCAAAATGCCCTGCTGAAAATCGTCCGAAAGGGCGGGAAGATACCCCGCCACCCCTAATACCAGTAATATTGCACCTGGTAACAAGAATCCCACTAGCCAGGGTCGGCGGTCGGCGGCACTTGGCAACATTCCGTTACTAACACTAAAAACCAGATACAACCATAGAAAGTTTATTGGCTGGGAAAGACTATTCCAGAGGTCGCCGGGCAGATTAAGCAGCGTCTGGCCGATATGCCCACCATCGCCAAACCCATTGCGGAATTGAAGCAGGGTTGAAATAATTATCAACACCAGTATTCCAGTTATTAGCGGGGCAAGGCCAATGAGGCTCTGGCGAATCGGGTCAGTTTTAAAGACCTCTACATAACCCAGTACCACCTTACCGTTACTGGCCTGTTTACCCTTGTTAGGCCGAAACAAAGCCATATCCCCGGTGGGTACAAACAACAATTTTGCCATTAACCAGTGGCTCAGTTCGTGTAAAATTACACCCGGAGCTAGCAGCCAAAAATAGATATTGGAAGCTGGCCCCGGTCTACCGAAAATCAGCAAACCCAACCCCTGGATGTGACGACCCAACCACCACTGTAACAGCCAGTAAGCCGCAAACATCACATATAACAAAGCCAGTGCTGTAACCCAGATTTGCCAGTCCATATCGCTCCCAAATAAAAGTAACCAGTAACGAGTTAAAAGTGCCGAGTCTAAAGTCGAAGGTCAAATCTAAAATCGAATAAATAAAATCAAAAACCGACAACTGGCGACCGACAACCGACAACTATTCTTGCTTCTTCGTTTTATTCTGAATAAACTGCCTTATATTTCGGGTCAGGCTTGAATTATTTTTATTGTTCAAAGTTGCTTGCAGCTCTTGCGCCCATTTTTCCAGCTCGGCAATGTGGCTGTTTTTTTGCGCAATCTGGCTGGTCAGGCTGGCAAACTGTTTTTGTAGCTCGGTATCTACCAACCCCGCTCTTAGGGGCTTTACCAGTGCGGCATCGGGGGCGCGTTTCGGACTGGCGACCCACTCTACCAACGGAGCGCAAGCCACTTTATAATGATATTTCTCAAGAACCAGATTTTGGCCTTGCTCAGCAGCCTGTTTAACCCGCGATGGGTCATTCGCCAAATCTATCAGAAGAGCGGCCAGGGCTTCAGTATCACCATGCGGGAAGGCAAAGGCGGCCCCTGCTGCTACCAACTCCGCCGTCACCTCCGCCGTGACCGTAACCACCGCCGACAAACCATATTTCAGCCAATCTACCAGACGGGTGCGACTACCAAGCTCACCTTCGTAACTCCATTTGTCCAGTATTATACCCAGATTTGCTTCATAATAATAGTTGTGAACCGTCTCGTAAGGCAACCAACCCAGCAAATGAAAGCGTTCGCGATAGGGCGAGCTTTCTACCAACTGGCAAAAATGGGGATAGGTGGCAGAGTCATGAGGCGGTAAACCTCCCCCGGTAGAGACAAAATGAAGCTCAGGTACTTGCGCCATTGCCCCCTCTAATCCCTGGAAAAGGGTGTCCACATCCGTCCAGGTATTATAGCCCCCACTCCATAGCACCACAACAGCATTTTCTGGAACTACTTTCCCACGCAATACAGTTTGGGTATGAGGTCTAACAGTCTCGTCAGTAGCGGCAGGAATAGCATAAGCAAAATGGTAGCCATAAGTTACTGCCGTCAACCGACCCAACATGGCTAACTCGCCTACCAGGGCATATTGTTGCGGAGTAGATACGGTACTGAAAATATCGGCCCGACCTAATACGGTCTGTTCAAAGCGGGCAAAAGGCTCAATCAGGGTATCATCGTTATATAAAGCGGCCTTGGCCTGGGCTTCAGCTAACGGGCTACCAAACAGGTCAGCCCAAAAGGGTATATCCTGGGGTAAATACAATGCCGCCAGATAAGAAGGCCAGACGCTTGCCCCTACCAGCGCATCGGGCTTATCTTCGGTAATTAATTTTGCCAGAAAATCGTTTTGAGTTATGTCAACTTCAGAAGTGGGATAGTAAAGCAGGTTGGTTTGCAGTTGGCGAGGGGATTGAGTAGTAAAAGTTGGGTCTGGATTTAACCCGACCAACCGAACCTGATTACCAGCCTCCGCTAATGCCCGCCCAAAATGCCAGACCCGGAAACCGGGTGCGTTATTCTTTTCGCTGCCTTCAATCGGGAGTGGCCCTTGTCCAATGAGTAGAACTTTCATGCTCAAATTATAGACATTATCGGAGTAATGGTCAAACACTTCCTAAAATCAACGCTAAAGGTACTAGGAAAATCGTGACAATGCTGTTAATATTTCTGTGGTACTTGTTTAGTACCGGCGTGCTATATCGGTTTACTGAAGTATAAAGTACAATGCCGTTGGTAAAGTGCCGGGTATATTAGATATTATAGCAATATGGGATTAAAAGAGAGAAGAGAATGCAGTTTTTGATTGAGCCAGCGGCGATAGAAGAAATGAACGCTGCCAACCTTTCGAGCGATTGTTATGTGCAGGAAAAGCATTACCCTCATCATGTCTATCGGGGTGGAGAGAAATGTCTGGTAGTCCGGGCCTTATATAGTGCTATTGCCGATGCCAAAGCCAAAGGTGACAAAGAAAGCCTGACCCATCTGATGCTGCACGAAAAGCAGGTTAAGGAATGGGCTGCCGAAATGGAACGGCAGAAACAAGGCTTCCCACCTAGCGAAGAAATTAAAGAATATTTTATACATCTACGTGCCCCCGACAACGAAGAAAAAGCCGCTCCAGAAGAAAAGCCCCAATTCTGGCCTCAAATTCCAACCTGTATTGAAGATTTAGGTCTGAACAAAGGCTTTATATCCGAGATGGTGGTGCGCACTATTTACTTTAAGGGGCGATGTACTGGCAACGCATTATCAGTGAGCTTAAGAATACCTTTTTGGGGAATCATTGGCACAATTTTAGAGGAGTTGCGAGCCCAGGAAATTATAGATATTGCCGGGCAAGTGGGGCTGGGTGAGGCAGGTTATGAATATGTATTGACCCAGAAAGGCACCCAACGCGCCAATGACTCCCTGGCTAAAACCGCTTATGCCGGGCCAATGCCAGTTTCATTTGCCGAAACTATTGCTTCTGTAAAGGCGCAATCCATCAAAAGTGTAGTGGTAACACATCAGAACATTCGTAAAGCCTTCAGCGACCTGATTATCCAGGACGCCGTGCTAAACCAGATTGGCCCAGCGGTAAACTCAGCCTCTTCGGTATTTTTCTTTGGAGCTGCCGGGAATGGTAAAACCTCTATCGCCGAACGGATTACCCGCCTGATGGGGGGCGATATGTTTGTGCCATACGCAATCGAAACTGACGGGCAAATTATCAAGCTCTTCGACGCAATTAACCACACCCCAATGGACGATATTACCGGAGAAAAAGAGTTGCCCTACGACTCGCGCTGGGTGCGGATTAAACGCCCGGTGGTGGTAGTGGGTGGCGAACTAACCCTGGAAAACCTCGACCTCATTTTTAACGAAAACTCCAAAGTCTACGAAGCTCCCTTCCAGATGAAGGCTAATGGTGGTATCTTCCTGATTGATGACTTTGGTCGCCAGCAATGCCGCCCGATGGATTTGCTCAATCGCTGGATTGTGCCCCTGGAAAAACGCTACGATTACCTGACACTAGTTACCGGGAAAAAACTGGAAGTCCCTTTCGACCAGCTAATTGCCTTCAGTAGTAACCTTGACCCGATGGACATAGCAGATGAAGCCTTTTTGCGGCGTATAAAGTACAAAATCAATGTACTTGACCCCGACGAATCTCAGTGGCGGCAAATCTGGCAGTTGGTATGCCGATCCAAGAAAGTCCCTTACGATGATTCGGCGATTGATTATCTGGTAAATCGCCATATGAAGCCCCAAAACCGCCCCTTTCGGATGTGCCAGCCCCGCGACTTGCTGGAGCAGATGATTGCGCTGGCGAAATATTCGATGGAGCCTGCCCGCCTCTCGCCTGACCTGATTGATAGTGCCGCTTCGACCTACTTTGTGGATACCAAAGGCCGCGAGATGAAAACGATGGTCGGCACCCGCTAATTAGGGCTGAGTGCCGAGTTTTCAAGCTTTGAACCACCAGGACACCAGGAATTATAAAATTCTTGGCGACTTGGCGGTTTTTCTTTTTATAACGGTAGTTATACTAAGTCCTGGTAAGTAGTGATTAAAGGTAGGGGTGGGTTTATAACCCACCCGGACGGGTTTGAAACCCGCCCCTACCCATCTTTTCGTATTGTAGTCAGCCGTACTTAGTATTAATTATTACATCCGAGCTGATTTTCCTTTATAATAATGCATTAAAGGAATTGGTTTGAATATGAAAAGGAAACGCGTTTACCTGGGGGAAATTGGCGGGGATTTAGCGATAGCTGGGCCGGATGGCGAGATGGTAGACCTAAACGAAGGCCGCTACTTCCTCTATCATTTTGATGAAAGCCAGCGCGCTCTGGAGCAAATTCTCAGCGAAGGGGCAGTTCGTTTTGCCCGCCATTTTGGACGACCCCCTACAGTAGTAATTTTATCCTCCACCTACGGCTACCAACGCGGTCAATTAATCGTGGGACTTTCCGTTGTGCCAGTGGCAGAAATTCCCAACCCGCACTTCTGGTTCGGCCCCAAACCTGATTTTTACCAATCCCGCTTTGATTTTCAGGAGTCAGAATAAAAAGCAAATTATTGCCCGTTCCTTTTGAAAAATGCTAAAATAGGGGTGAAGGGGAAATTATCGCCTGGAAGGTAGGATTAAATCATGACTGAACTGCTAACCAAGAAACTCACTATCTCTGAATATTTGGCTCTGCCCAACGATGGCAAACGCTATGAATTGGTTGAAGGAGAGTTATTAGAAATGCCAGGATCAAGCGAACCCCATAGCAGAATTAGCAACAGGCTAAGTTATTTTCTGACTGGTTTTGTCCTGGCTAACAAATTAGGTGAGGTTTATAACTCCGATGCGCGTTACGCTATTATCCCAGGTAGCGAGACGGTGCGACTGGCTGATGTTTCCTTTGTACAAACCAGCCGAGTAACGCGGGGAGTAGTGACAATGAATTTTGCCCCTGATTTGGCAGTAGAAGTGCTTTCCGACAGCAACAGCGTAACCGAAATTGAGAGGAAGGCCAAAGCTTATCGGCGGGCAGGCGGCTTTTTGGTTTGGGTTATTAACCCCGAAGAACAAGAAGTTTATGTTTATCGCGCCGGGGAACTGCAACGTCAGACCCTTACTATAGATGATGAACTGACTGGCGACCCAGTACTACCAGGATTTAAACTGCCCATCAGCCAATTATTCGAGTAAATCTTACTCCAGTCCCAATTCCTCGATAAGGGCCGAAACGCTGAGGGGTGAGCCAGTGGCAAACTCGATTTTGGTAGGCCAATCCAGTGATGCGCCAGGTGCAATATAATTCTGGTGAATAAATTCAAACCAGCCCCGCCGAGTCACAGTATCCCCTACAAAAAAATCGCCCAGTCGATTTTGCAAAGTAGCATGGGTTTGAGCGGCAATCATCTCACCAATAATATAATTCTGGCGGTAGATGGGGTGGGTAGTGGGGAAACTGCTGGCGGCCCAACGAGGAGTCAGGTTCAGGGGAGTACGCAGATAGTAAGCCTCAAGTTCAGCATTGAGCTTCTCAAGATTCTGGTCGGGATTTTGATAAGCCTCTATTTCAAACCGAGCCTGCGCCATCAAACTTCGCCAACGCACCACCCGCCGAGCTACGTTTTCCCACTTGTAACGGCTTATCTCGGCATCTGATAATCCTGTTATGTCTTTTATCCAGGCTGGAGAGTGGGTAAAAAAGGCCACAATTTCGGCAATACCCTCGTTAAACGAACCAGGCTCACGCTTGAGCAAATAATCCGTCTGTTCGTTAAAGACCGCGTGCAAAGCGTGTCCGAATTCGTGGAACATGGTCCGATAATAGGGATAACCATCTTTAGGACTGCACAATACCCGTACATCAGTCGGTATTTTAATACTAAAACACAACCCACCAAAAGGAATTTCTTTGGGGATTATTTGGAGGGGCAAAGCTTTGGGCTGCAACCCCATCATTTCCAGCAACTTGTTCGCTGCCGGGATTGCTCCGTCGCGTTGAAAGGGCTGTTCGGGCAGGTGGGCGCGTTGGTCGGCAATCCAGGTAACGTCCCAGGCTTCCACCCGTTTCCAGCCATATTCGCGACAGCTATCTTCAATAAATTTCTGATAAAAAGGGTCGGTTTGTCGCTCCAACTCGGAAAAGATATGTTGCAACTCTTGCCAGCTAATCCGGCTATTTTCCAGCACCAGCTCGGAATAATTGGCATATCCCTGCCGTTTTGCTTCCACATTACGCCGAACGATAAGTTCTTGCACCCGCGGGGCTAATTCGGCTGCCAACGGGGCTAAAGCCTGCTCATAAACTGTCTGGCGATGCTCTCGGTCAGGGTGGGTGCGTAGGATTTCGAGAATTTCGCTACGGGTCAGGGAATTGCCCTTGTTGGTGGGGCGATAGGAAACCAGCCGATCATTAATCGAGTTTCGCAGTTCATAAACCTGGGAACTTTTGGAAACCTCCGCCTCTATAAAAGCCCGACTGAGACATTTAAGACGGCGTTGCAATTTAGGGTCGGTGGCTTTACCCAACCAATGGCGCACCAACGATTGCCCAAAATTATCGCTAAGAGCCGCCCCCAAAGCTGCATCTAACTGGTTCAAATCCCCGCTAGTTTGGCCGATATATTTGTTAAAAAGCGAGTCGTTATAAGTTACCGCCAAATCTTCCAGTTTTTGCCCAAGTTGATCTAACCATGCCGAAATTGCCGACTCACTATTCAAAAGTGAGGCTGGCAACCCTTCCGGTTTTTCAGGCAAAATCAGGCTACTGGAAGAATCGAATGGGTACATCTGGTATTACCTTTAATTTGGACTACGGGCTAGTCGCTCCAATGGAAAGCTAACCGCCAATCTGGGACATGCTTCGTTTGGTACGTTTGAACGCCTCGCCGTCATTAATATGGTGTTTCATCTCTTTTTTCCAGACAGCTCGCCGGATAGTCTCCTCTAACACCTCTACACTAGCCCCGCTCCGAATGACTTTTTTGAGGTCGGTCTCGATATGGGCAAAGAGACAGGTGCGTAACATACCCTCCGCCGTAATCCGAATACGATCACAACTGGAACAGAAAGGGTGGCTAACCGGGTTGATAAAACCCATCTCGCCCAGCCCGTCCTTAAAGCGGTATTTTGTAGAGGTTTCAGCCGGGTCGGCACTGGGTATAAGTTCCATCGGCCCAACCTCGCGTTCGATAATTTCCCTGATTTCGTCGCCGGTTAGCACCATACTTTTATCCCAATTTTGGTCGGCATCCAGGGGCATAAATTCGATAAAGCGCACGACATAGGGCTTGCGCCGAGCCAATAGCGCGAAAGGCACTACCTCATCCTCAGTGAAACCGCGCATAGCCACCGCGTTAATTTTAATTGGGGCAATCGTCGGGTATTTTTCCAGTTCTTCCAGCCCTTCCAGAACCCGGTGTAAATCATCACGGCGGGTTAGCTGGTGAAATTTCTCGCGCAATAAGCTATCACAGCTAACATTAATTCGGGTCAGCCCCGCCGCCGCCAAATCTTTCGCCAAATCCTTGAGCAATACCCCGTTGGTGGTAAGGCTCAGGCTGTTTAACCCCTCAATTTCATGAAGTTTTGCAATTAGTTTAGGCAAATCCTTACGGACTGTTGGCTCGCCACCCGTCAAACGGAGCTGGTCAACCCCCATACTCACCAATACGCGTGACAGATATTCTATTTCTTCAAAGCTTAAAATTTGGTCGCGTTTCAGCCATTCCAGCCCTTCGGCGGGCATGCAGTAAACACAGCGAAAGTTGCAACGGTCTGTAACACTAATCCGAACATTGCGTATCTGTCGCCCAAAGCTATCTATTAACGGTTCGCGCTTTAACATTTTTGTTTCCCCATAATCTGTTATTCTGACTCCTGACCCCTAAACCTATTTCTTCCCCCCCGAAACATATTCCAAAGCCTGTTTCGCCAGAGGAAACCATTCCTGGGCGTGCATAAAAGGCACCTGTACCCATTCCTTCATCGGTTGATTACGCCCGCTTGGGTCAAACAGTCGGGCATCTTGCATATTCATAGCGGCGGCGTGTTGTTCACCGGTTAGCTTGAAAATCATGCACTCTTCCGAATAAACCGCAAAAACCTTGCTATAAACCTTGATACAACGTTCGCCAAAAACTTTACCTAGCCGAATTCCCGGATACAAGCCATCCATTTCACTGGCAATCTGTTCAAAAAGGGCTTCGGGGGTTTGGGTTTCGGTCGTTTCACTCATTTATTTTATGTCAACCTGGGCCAAAGAAATCAGTATCATCGCGTGGCACTTCCACCGTATCAAAAACTTTGGTATATTCGCGCCGCGCCCGCTCCATCTCTTCCTGATTAAAAGCCCCTCCAATATCCTTGAAAAGCTGGCGGTAATGGGCTACCGGGTCAGGGTGGATTGAGTAGCGGTCATCAAATTGAGTGGCGTTCAGAGCCTGAGCCATCTCCCGACTGCGATTTAGCAAAGCGGCAGTGGTGGTGGCATAGCGTTGGGCTACTTCCCGGCTATCCACCTGAAAATAATCGAACAGGCTTATCAGATACTCCACCGCCGCCGCCAGACTGGCTATCTGTCGTTTGTTAACCGCCTGTTTTGCCCGATAATCCCGCCATAACCTCACCGCGTTCAACAGTTCTTCCAGGTTAAACTGCCCTGTTTGCGTTTGCATCTTTGACAGGAATAGCCGCTCAACCATGTCTAAATTTGCGGTTTGCAGGTGTAAAACCTGACGACCCTGATAGACTGCCAGCACCTCATGGTCGGCGGGGCTATCCGGCTGCAAGTTGCCATCGGAGTTAACCGGGATTAGCTCACTGATTTGCCAGCCGTTACCCATCGCCTGTAACAAAAGGCTGCTCCCGAACAACCGCCGCAGATGCCCCTGACCTTCGGGCAATGGCTCAATCACACCCAATTCCAGCAACCCAACCTCACCCTCAAATTGAAAGTCGTAGGGGGCCAGTTTCGCTTGCTCCTGGGGTTCGTCAAGCCTTAACCCCACCCGAAAGAGCCTCACCCCAAAGATTTCCAGTTGCAGGGCAGCGGCACTACCGTGAGCGACCACCTGCGCCAGCCATTCAACCTCACCCGCCCGTACCGCCCCGATAAAATCTGCCCCAAGCTGAGCGGCGGCTCTGGCCAGTTCGCGGCGGATTGTAATATTTTCTACTTGCCCTATCAATTCAATCTAATTTCTCTAAACGGCTCTCAGCGGTTTTAGGAACGATACTCAAGCATTGATTATAGCATATTGCTCCGTTAGCGAAAGATACAAAGAAGGATGGCTATCCGTGTAATCCAAAGATAGAGATAGATTTACTTTTGTAAAGAGCCTTGTTATAGTATGTAATCATCTGAGCTAAAAACTAAAACAGGCGTGAAAGGCACATAACTGATGAAACTTGAGAAAATTCCAAACCATCAACTAAAAAATTACCTGGCTGGGGTTGGGGCAGTAGGGGTTTTGTCGAGGTACGTTTGCCAGAAGAAACCCCTGGAAAACTCTTTTGCGGTGCTGAATGGGGCTGAAATTTTAGGGGTGGCAATATCGGGGCTACCATTAGGTTTACCTGAAGCTTATTCCTGGTGGGTTTTTGGTGAGAATGGGCAAGTGGTACTGCTTTTAGCGGAAGCCCTTGAAACCGAACCAACTTTTATTAATTTCCCGGTAGAATATCTGGACATATTTCGAGTGGCCTATCCTGAAGGGAAATTTAGCTGGGACAGGTTGTATGTGCTGAACGCATCCCAATTCAAAGACGTTGGAACCCTTGAGCCTGAATTCAGGATAGAGCGATTATTTACCTCAAATCTTCAGAAGCTAAAATTTAGCCGGGAATTAAAGTCTGCTCTAGGCCCACTGGAAAGTTGGGATGAAACCTCTCATCTTTACGGGGTGATTGAAAAAGGGGTTGAGCTTGTGGCGATTGCTGAAATGATGGTACAGGATGAGGCCGGAAATGCTACTATTCAGCAGGTCTATACCGTAGAAAACCGACGAAGTAGAGGGTTGGGCCGGAAACTGGTTGGAAGCATTTCTCGAATTTTACTCGAGCAAGGCAAAATACCTTCTTATTTAGTATCAGAAACCAATCCAGCTTCAATTAAGTTGATCGAGAGTCTGGGATTTGAAATGGCTTCGCGCTGGGGCTACCTTGAGTAGTTAGTTTTCGGGTCGGGATTAAACATAGCCCAATAATATATTCGATGAGGAAAACATGCTAACCAAAATTTGCAAACTTTACCAGCCGGGACAGCCTGCCGTGTATGCCACCCTGACAGACGATGATTGGATTGTACCTTTTTATGGCCTTACTCACACCAGTTACCAAACCCTGGCCGATTTGCAAACGGCGGCTTTACTCAATGGCGAAACCTTAGCCGAGCACGTTGGGTATCTGGTGGCGCGTACTCCCGCCAGCAGTAGATTACCCCTTGCTGGCCTTGCTCCCGCCCCTGACCCGTCAAAACCCTATTTGCTACCACCGCTCGATAACCACGAAGTCTGGGCGGCAGGGGTTACTTATCAGCGCAGTCGTACCGCCCGTATGGAGGAGTCGAGCGAGGCCAGTATCTATGACCGGGTATACGAGGCCGAACGCCCTGAGATTTTCTTCAAAACCAATCCTCATCGCGTTTCGGGGCCAGGTGGGCCAATTCGAGTACGTCGCGACTCGGCCTGGAATGTGCCGGAACCGGAACTGGCCCTGGTGCTGGACTCCAGTTTGCGTCTGGTCGGCTATACTATCTGCAACGATATGAGTAGCCGCGAGATTGAGGGCGCAAACCCGCTCTATCTACCCCAGGCCAAAATTTATAGCGGCTGCTGTGCGCTAGGGCCTTATATCTTGCTGGCAGACCCCGAAGAAGAAAATCCTGAGTTCAAGATTAACTGCCGAATTTATCGGGGTAGTAAACAGGTTTACGAGGGCGAAACAAGTACCGCCCGCATGAAGCGTAGTTTTGAAGATTTAATTCATTGGTTGGGTAAAGAAAATCAGTATCCAGACGGGGTAATCCTGTCCACTGGGACGGGCATCGTGCCGCCCAACGAATTTACCCTTAAAATTGGCGATAGAGTTGAAATTGAGGTTGAAAATATCGGGGTACTTGTTAACCCTGTGGTTGAATAAAAAAACCGCCAATACGCAACGGTTGCCCGGACGTTCAGCGGTTAGTGTTGGTTTAGAACAGGGTTATCAGCACAAGCCAGTTCGTGCTAGTGAAAGTTTACAATAGCCGTCTGTATAGCCTGTTAAAAATAATATTGTAGCAATTACAGTTTTTAAATTTCAATATTGAATGTTTTAAGAGGTTTAGATGACAATTGAAGCACAAGAACGGCTTAGTGCCGTACAATTTGCCACTACCAGTCGGCTTCATGTAGCAATTAATGTTAGTAACGTGGAAAAATCTTTGCTTTTCTACAAAACCCTTTTCGGGCAGGAACCCACCAAACTACAGGCCGATTATGCCAAGTTTGAGGTTGCGGAACTCCCCGTGAATTTTACCCTTAATCAACATTCGGCCTTAAAACTGGGAGAAGGAGCACTTTCTCACTTTGGTATTAACACCAAAAAGCTAGGGCAGGATGTCAATTAAAATATCCTGCGCCCCTTGCCATAAAACCATTTTGCCCATCGTTTTGAGCTGCTCCTGTCCCCCGATAACGGTGGCGAAGTGGTTGCCCGCCAGTTGACCTACTTTACTGGAAAAACGGCAAGCCCCATAGGGAAATAAAATCTCGGTTTCGCTCAGGTCGCCAGTATAAATCAGGATTTCACCGGGAGCGGGGTGGCTGGTATGGTTTTCGTAACCCACCCCCACCGGGAAATCGCCCATCGGCACCCAGGCGGATTCGCCACTCCAACGGGTTTGAATCAGTTTATCCCGAAACGGCAGCATCCCCAGAATAGCGGCACAGGTTTTAGGGGCGTTTTCTTCCTCCAAGCGAGCTATAAATTCCAGTGTGCCAACCATAATTTTTAATTTTTTCATCAAAACCTTTTCTACTTAACTAATAAGCCAATTTATACAAGGCCTGGGCCAGTACCGCCACCCCCGGTACTATTTCCTCAATTGGGGTATATTCGGCGGAACTATGACTGCGACCCGCCCGACTAGGGACAAATATCATGGCAGTCGGTACCGCTTCGACCATAATCTGCGAGTCGTGGCCTGCTCCGCTAACCATCACCATATTGCTAAGGCCTAGCTGATTGGCACTTTCTTGAATCAAATCCACCAACTGCGGCGACATCTGGGCGGCAGAACGGTCAACATGCTTCTCGATTTCAACTTCCACCCCATGTTTCTGCCCGGCCTCAAAACAAATCTGGCGGATTTCTTGCTCCATTGTGGCCCGTATAGCATTATCCGAATGGCGAAAGTCTATAGAAAACTCAACCGTCGCTGGCACGATATTGCGGGCTCCGGGTAACACCGATAAAGTGCCCACCGTTGCTACTGCCGGATGTTCTAAACTACGAACAAACTGATTGATTTGAACGATGGCCTCGGCTGCTGCCACCAGCGCGTCCGCTCGTAAATCCATGGGGGTCGTTCCGGCATGGTCGGCTCTGCCTCTAAATATCGCTTTGGCGTGCTGCAAACCCGTAATGGCCCGCACCGCTCCGATTTGTACTCCCTGATGATCCAACAAACTGCCCTGCTCGATATGCAGCTCTAGAAAGCCGCCCAAGCCCTCTCGGCGGGCGGTAGGGAGTTTATCAGGAGCATATCCACAGGCTTGGGCCGCTTGAAAAATCGAAATTCCCTCCGTATCCAGATTTTCGGTTAATTCCTCGGCAGTCAGGCTACCGACGATGGCTCGCGAACCCAGGAAAGTATTGCTAAAGCGGCTACCCTCTTCCTCACAAAAAGCCAATACCTCTAGTGGCAAACGCGATTGCCCAAAGTTCTCTTTGAGGAAGCGGATAGCACAAAGCGCGGCAATAATGCCCAAAGCCCCATCATATTTACCACCTCCTTTGACCGTATCAAGATGGGAGCCACTGGCAATCGCTCCACCAGCCTCCAGCCCTTCCGCCCGTCCCCATAGGTTGCCAATTGCATCCGTGCGGACAGTTAAGCCAACTTCTTTCATCCAATCCGCCAATTGCTGCTGGGCGGCTAGCCAGGGCGGGGAATACACCGGGCGAATCAAGCCGCCTTCGGGTTGTGCTCCAAAAACAGCCAGTTTTTCCAGATAGTTTTCGATGATTGGGGCGTGCTGACTGACGTAGGCCAGCAGATTCGCCGACGCTTGAGAGTTCATAATTACTCCTTTGTTTGAAGGTGGCTTTTATACTGACAAAATTATACCTATTTCGGGTAAGTAATGTAAATCTGTAGGAAACTCAAAACCGATTCGGATTTCAACCTTCAACACGGTAATAAATCACCGGGCGCCTGTGCCCCGCAGGGATAAAAAGAGCCTATAACCCTACCGTTAGGGGTTGTCTTGGATTTAATCTATTTGTGAAAAATACAGGCTCTCTAAGCGCGGCGGCTTCTGTCCCGCGCGAACTCTACTTCGCCATGCCATTTCCGATTGAATAAGATTTCCCCAAATCTTATTGATACTGGCTCACAAGAGCTTGACAAAACCCTAAATGACATTTAGTATCAATTGTATATGAGATTTAATATCATTTGGACCTTTATTGCAGGAGAAATTTACCAATGAACAGAGTTTCTCGGCTTTCGGCTTTAGTCTCAGGACTACTTCTACTGACATTACTGGTGGCATGTGGCGACCCAACCGCGCCAGTTACAAAAGATGCACCAGGCACGGCATCCTCAGCCGCCAAAATCAAAGTAGTGGCGACCACTACTCAGGTGGGCGATTTTGTTAAAAATGTCGGGGGCAATCGGGTGGAACTGGTAACAATCCTTAAACCGGGCGTGGATGCCCATGATTACGAGCCAACTTCGGCTGACTCCAAAGCCCTGGCGGCGGCTCAGATTATTTTTAGCAACGGGGTTGGGCTGGAAGAATGGCTGGATAAAACAATCAAAAATAGCGGTACAAAAGCAACTCAAGTAATTGCTTCTGACGGTATAAAACCCCGCCCTGGCAGCACCAGTCAGGAAAAACCAGGCGACCCCCACCTCTGGTTTAGCACCGACAATGCAAAAAAAATGGTAGATAATATCACGACAGGGTTGATAAAAATTGACGGGGCGGGCAAAGAAATTTATGAAACCAACGCCAAAAGCTACAAAGCCCAGATTGACGATTTGGCAAAACAGATTAAAATCTTAATTGACACTATTCCAGCAGACCACCGCAAGTTAGTGACAAATCATGATGCATTTGGCTACTTTGCCGAACAGTTTGGAATAAAAATTGTTGGTTCGGTTATTCCCAGTTTTGACAGTACCGCCGAGCCAAGTGCCCAGGAGTTGAAAGAACTGGTAGACAAAATTAAAGCCACGAAAGTTCCGGCCATTTTCACCGAAACCAGCATCAACCCCAAACTGGCTGAACAAATCAGCAAAGAGGCCGGGGTCAAGATTTTCTCGAATCTCTACGGCGATACGCTAGGTGAGGCGGGCAGTGATGGCGATACCTATCTCAAAATGATGCTGGCGAACGCCAAAAATATCGCCAATGGTTTGAAATAAGCCTCTGATTCAATTTCAGGACTAACAAGAATGCTGGATTGGCTAATTGAACCCTTTAGTCTGAGCTTTACCCAAAACGCCCTTAAAGAGTTGATGTTAATCAGCCTCCTTTCGGGAGTAGTGGGCACTTTCGTGGTGCTACGGGGCATCGCCTTTATTGTAGATGGGTTGTCGCACGCAATTCTGCCGGGGATTGCGGTGGCCTTGTTGGTGGGTGGTGACCGTTTTGTAGGGGCATTCTTTGCCGCGCTAGTGGTAACGGCTCTGATTAGTCTGACCAGCCGCAGCAGTCGAGTCAGTGAAGACTCAGCGATAGGAATTTTTTTTACTGGAGCTTTTGCCCTGGGGATAATTCTGGTTACGCTGGCCTTGAGTGGCAAAAGTCGTCAGGGTTCATCGGTAGACATTTTATTTGGGCAACTGTTCGGCGTAACTGACCAGGATATTATTAGCACCCTGCTGGTGGGCGGGTTAGTGATACTGGTTTTTCTGGGGCTGCGCAAGGAATTATTGCTGATAAGTTTTGATCCGAATATGGGAAGGGCTTTGGGATTATCGGGTATTGGACTGGATTTAGTGCTATATCTGGGGGTCGCCTTGACGGTGGTGGTAGCTTTACCCGCGGTTGGAAATATTCTGGTACTTTCTTTCCTAATAACCCCCGCCGCCACCGCCCGACTTCTGACCGACCGCCTCTATTGGCTAGTTGGCCTGAGTATTTTTATCGCTTTTCTGGCGAGTCTTTCAGGCTTATATGCCTCGTATTATCTGCGGCTGGCAGGTGGGGCAACGGTTGTCTCCCTTGTTACCTTATTTTTCTTGCTGGCCTTGCTATTTTCTCCCCGTCACGGCTGGATTAATCGTTTCCTGAACCGCCGAGTGACCAAAGAGCCAGAAACTGAAAACCGATAAAACTGCGGGCTACTTTTCGAGAATTTCAAGCATCAGGCGGGCTAGTTGGGGGTCAAATTGTCGCCCCGCCCCCTGCTCTATTTCAATATTAATTTGCTCAGGAGTCAAGGCTTCTCGGTGTGGGCGCGGCTGGCCCATCGCCACCACTGCCGTACAGATACCCAATATTCGAGCCAAAAAGGGGATTTCATCTCCGGCTAATCCGGCAGGGTAGCCCGTTCCGTCATAACGTTCGCGCTGAAACCTAATAGCAGCCTGAGCATTAGGCTTGAGGATTCCACCTAAAGCCTCCGAAAGACGAGCCCCGCCTACGGGTACTTTGCGGATAGCTCCCCAATCCCACTGCGAAAGGGGTTTGCGCTTATTCCAGATTGCTTCTTTAACGGTCAACCTGCCCAAATTAGCCAAAAGAGCGGCACTTTTAATCGCCCAAATGTCTTCCAGGGTACAATTGGCCCGCTCCGCCAGTTCTGTTGCCAGTAACGAAGTTTTTTCCGCCGCCCCTCTTAAATATGCTTCGCGCTGCTCGATTGCCACCGAGCTTAACAATAAACTTCGCCGCAAGCCTCGCTCCATCTGGCTCAAGCGTTCGTTTAGTTCATTGTTACTCTGATTACTTTCGCGTAACTGCTGATATAGCTCGCTCATCAGTTGAGCCGAAACTCCGTGCTTATCCGTTCCAAGCCAGTTAATAAATCGTTCAAAATCTTCCAGCGAAAGAGTAGAATCCAACGAGGAAGTTGGCCCAGTGTTTCCGCCAGCGGGAGTTTCAGGAACATTGGATAAAATTCTTTCCGGCTCGCCCCGCCGCAGAACTTCCTCATCCAGCATAAGCGGGTGAGCATCCGTGCCAATCCGCACCTGATTGCGCCCCTGTTTGGCTACTTGCAAAGCTGAGTTCGCCCGCTCAAATAACTCATTAGGCTCTACGGCGTCATTCGGCAAGAGAGCAGCACCTACACTTACCGATATTTTCAATTTCTCACCATTAGAAAGAGTCAGGCCAGTTTCGTTAATAGTTCGGCGAATATTTTCCGAAACTATTTCCAGCCCTTCCTCTGAACAGCCCGGCAACAACACCGTAAATTCATCGCCACCATAACGAGCCACCAGATCGGTACGACGCACGCAATGCTGAGTAATTTCGGCGATTCTTTTTAGCGAAGCACTGCCAATCTGATAGTTATAGGTATCGTTGATAAACTTGAGGTTGTCCATATCCACAATTAACAAACCGAGTTTATAATTCAGGCGGCGGGCTTTTTCTACCTGTAGGGGCAGTTCACGTTCAAAATAATTATGATTGAAAGTACCAACCCGCTCATCAATTTCCGCCAGATATTGCTTTTCCTCATAACGACGGCTATTAATAAAGGCTGGAGTAAAAACCATCGAAAGTTTTTCCAGTAACAAAAAAGGCAGGTTGTTGGAGAGGAAACGGTTAGCTTCCAGGCTGCCAAGAGCTAAAGCCCCGTAGGTATGACCCCGATTTAGCAAGGGAATCACCAAACGGGCGGCTATTTCGGGCGGGAAAACGTCACTTTCTTCACTTCCAATTTCAGGGGGGTTAACCAGAATAACCCGATCTTTAATCGCTTCTTCCAGCAAGCTTCCAGACAGAGGCTTTTCGTTGGTCAGCCGCCGCCGAACCCGCCCAGGTGAACTATTCCAGTTATAAATCAAGTCGTAGTTATTAACCCCGGTGAGCAAAAACAGCCCGGCCCATTCAAAGTTGAAAATATCGTTCAGCCGACCTAGAAAAGTCTGGAACAGTTCCTCCGGGTTCAAACTGCTAGCCATTTCCCCGGCAATCTGGTTTAGCAGGGCGGTTTCGGTGGCATTTTCCTGCATATCCTCCAGGCGGGTAGCATTTTCAAGCGAAATCGCCGAGGTAGAAGCCAATGCTTCAAAATATTTCAGGCTATCCCGGTCTAACGATTGAGACACGCCACCAACCAACCAACCATAATGTTGGGTAGGAGTGCGAGCCTGGGCAAAATAGAGGGTCTTTGAGCGTAAATCCTTTTGCAATTCCGCTGGCAGTTCCCAGATAAAGGGACGCCCTTCATCGCCTTGATAGCCAGAGTTAAAATCAAAGTTTTTGCCCAAAACCTCCAATCGAGCCAGGAAGTGATTTTTAAGCTTTTCGGCCCGCTCATCGGATAATAATAACCCGTTTACCTGAAGAGAAAGTTGGGAGGTTCCATCGTCCACCATACTCAAAAAACCGCTTGCTTCAAGAGTAGGCAATAAGTCCGCTGCCGAAGTGGCTACCAATTTTCCTAATACTATTCTGGTATGAGAGCGAAGTAGTACCCCTGCTAACGTCAGGAATTTACCCAGACGTACTCCTGAAACATCGCCCTGCCCAAACTCCTTATTTAATCCCATATCTCCAATAACCCTGGCGACCACTTGAACTACCTTTCCTTACTTTGTTTGATTGGTATTCAAAGTCTGCCTGCAAGTAACCATTATTTGAACGTAAGACGATTGATACTAGAGCAAAACGCTAAACTGTTAAAATAGGTTGTAGATTAATTACTTGACTTTGGTCTCATAGCGAATGTCACCGTGTGCGCCACCCTGTGCAATCCAATTAACGCTACCCAACCAGATTTCATCTACAAACTACCCTTGATTTTAAACATATCTAATACAGTATTAATACTCCTATAATCTTACAATACATATTACCTAGAGTAAGAAATAAGTAATGGATTGGGATGGGATAAAGGTCATAGGGTCAAGCAGTACATTTGGCTAGTGGTTTAGCTGCTTTTTTATTGTTTGATTATACCTTAAATTTAAAAAATAGGCATGTAGCGATGTCCTGTTTTGCGCAAATATAATGAGGCAAATAATTTAATTAGCGCGTAGTAACGGGGCTATTCGGGGCGGTGGTGGGAGTAGTTAAAGGGGTGCCGCTAACCACCGCCGTTGTACCAGAAGTGGTAGGGGTGCCCCGTATCACAGTTGTTGTAGGGGTGCTGCTTGCCGCTCCCGTCGTTACAGTGGCGGCTGGGGCTAGGGTTGGGGTTGCAGCGGAGGGAGTACGCGTTGCGCCAGTAGGAGTAACTGTTCTGGTAGCAGTCGCAGGGCTGCTAATTGCTGTACCTGTCCCCGGTGCCGCGCTGGTTGTTGCCGGACTATTACTTGCCGTTCCAGTAGTGGCGGCAGGGGTAGGGGTACTTCCCGCCGTAACCGTAGCGGGGGCAGTGGTTGGCGCAGGGGTCGGCAATAGGGTTGGGGTCGGCGCAGGCGTAACCGTTGGAATATTCGAGAGATTAGTTACTGCGGGTCCTCCAGGGTTACCCACCGGAGAAGGTAGAGGCGATCTTAATTGTAAAACTGGCAGGGTATTGGTAGGGCGTAAGGCGTTATTGGTGGCGGCTACGTTTGTGGCTGAAGTTGGGGTAGCCAGCACTTCACGGGTGCTTGTTACCAGGATAAAAACCAGAATAAACACGTAAATCAAGGTCATTATCGGCGCAACAATTACTACAGCTTTAGCCGCGAAAGAGAGGCGTTCCCACCAGCTTTTTTCGGGCTTGCGGGGGATAAAATCGGCTCTATCTTCTGCCGAGGGCTCGTAATAATAGTTCTGGTCTTCATACTCGCCGATATCGAGGGTAGATGGAAATTGCCCGGTCTCAGACACAGCCGGGCGCGAGCCAGTGCCACCGTTCTGAAAATCAGAAGACGATTGGTTAGAAGGAAAATTGTCAGAATCGTCACGCCCGGTCATAGCAATTTCTCAATGAGGCGGCAGGGTTTTGGAAAACATTAACAAGGATGGACAGGATAAGTTAAAAGTGCTGAGTGCTGAGTTTAAGGATTAGTTGCAAGCCTTATATTCTTGCTTCTTACTCCTTTATTCTTTGTTCTGACTCCTGACTCCTCAATTCTGGCTTCATTTACTTTTTCCGGTCTCGCACCATCGCCAGGAAACGGTCAAATAGATATTGGTTGTCCTGCGGGCCGGGTGAGCCTTCCGGGTGATATTGCACCGAAAAGGCTGGCAAACTTTCGTGGGCCAACCCCTCTACCGAACCATCGTGCAGATTAATCTGGCTTACCCGCCAACCCTGCTTTAAAGGCACACTGTCAGCATCAACCTGGAAACCATGATTCTGGCTGGTGATATGCACTTTGCCCGTTGCCAGGTCTTTAACCGGGTGATTACCGCCCCGATGTCCGAATTTCAAGCGGCTAGTAGTAGCTCCAATCGCCAGACCTAACAACTGGTGTCCCAGACAAATCCCAAAGAAGGGAATTTGTTGGGCTAAAACCCCCTGCAAGGCCTCGATAGTGCTGGGGTTATTTTCGGGGTCGCCTGGGCCAGGGGAACTAAAAACCGCGTCCGGCTGTAAAGCCATAATATCACTCAAGCTGGCGGTATAGGGCAAAACTGTTGCGTTAACCCCGCGCCGCGCCAGAGAGCGCAAGATATTTTCTTTCAAGCCGCAATCGAGAACTGCTAGTCGGAGAGAATCACCACTAACTAAACCGTCTAAAGGTTGGGCAGGATAGCGGTAAAGAGCGGGGGCAGTTACATCCCCCACCACGTTGCGTTCGGCGGGCATCAGGGCATGGCGGGCGCGAGCCACAATTTCCTCGTCGGTCTGGTGGGGTTGCGGGCGCAGAATAATACCACGCATCAGGCCATTAGTGCGTAAGTGACGGGTCAGGGCGCGGGTATCAATCCCATAAATTCCGGGGATATTGCGCTTTTGCATATAGCGATGCAAACTGTTTTCAGCCCGCCAGTTGCTCCATTCAGGGGTGTAATCACGCACAATCAGGCCACTTAGCCAGCTTTCGCGCGACTCGTTATCTATATCAGTCACACCATAATTTCCGATAATCGGGTAGGTCAGGCAGACAATCTCGCCCCGATAGCTAGGGTCAGTACAAATTTCCTGATAGCCCGTCATACTGGTATTAAAGACGACCTCGCCCTCTGCCGCTTCTTCCGAACCAAAGCCCCAACCTCGGAAAATTCGCCCGTCTTCCAGAGCTAAAACTGCCGGAACGTTTAGCTCGGTACGCTCCTCAGAAAAAACGGGTTGAAGCTGCCAGTTAGCCTCACCCGCTACAACATTTTCAACTTCTTCTTTTTCCACCAGTTCCGTCATTTCGCTATAATCTACCGCCATCTGCTCCCTGTTACCTCTAAAATGCCTCACGGCTACCAAGCTCCGGTTGAGGGGCTTAATTCATATTCTACTTACCATAAGTATGTAGTCCAACCTTTCTAAATTATACGCTAAAACCCAACCTATTACAATTAAAATCAAAACTGG
This sequence comes from Chloroflexia bacterium, assembly GCA_038207495.1. GTDB lineage: Bacteria > Chloroflexota > Chloroflexia > Chloroheliales > Chloroheliaceae > Chlorohelix. Next base: position 160,742 of record JBBQZS010000004.1, on the reverse strand, counting down.
TTTTAAAAACCCCTTGACAAGTTAGCGAATATGGGGTATAAAAAGAATGAACTTCATTCATTACATAGCAGTGATAATGAAGCTGGACTAAAAAAGTGGTATAATAAAATTATGACAACTCAAACAAGAACAAAGCCGAATAGCAAGAACAAAGTTGCTGACAAACGTCAGGCCATTGTGGATGCCGCGATGGAATTATTTACCACTGTCGGATATGAAACAACTACCATTTCTGACGTGTCCAAGAAAGCGGGCGTGGCAGTCGGTACGGTTTATCTTTATTTCAAAAACAAACAGGAGTTACTCTACGGCGTTAAAGACGACTTTGAAACAACCTTCGTAGGGTATATGCAAAATCCTGAACTACAGGCAATCCCCCATCACCTGCGGGCGCGGCCCTTGATGGAAGCCTGTTTTACCCTTTGTGCCCAACAAACCGCCACCGCCCAACTAATGTCGCTACCGCCACAGATGATTGGTGAAATGTTCCACCAGAAAGATGGAGGCGTAATCCAAAAAGCTCTCCAAAACTTTCTGGACGAAGCGATTGCGGCAGGAGTTTTTCGCCCGATTGATACCAAAATTGCGGCAATCGCGGCCTATGGGATGGTGCACGACTCACTCCAGCAGTGCTTTGGTATGGAGGGCGGCGTGGAAGTCCAACGCTATGTTAACGCCCTGACTGATGCTTTTGATCACTGGTTTGTAAAACCCGAATTTTTGAATTCTTAAAGCGTCCAATTTTTTTTAAGCTGAATTAACTGAATGAACTTCATTCTTACCTGCTGATACAGGTATAGGTGAATTTTTTTACCCAAAAATAAATGAGTGAACTTCATTCGTATGTAGTTTCCAGGAAAGGAAAAACTATGTTTGCAGCCCTGAGTAAGTTTGTATATCGCCGTCGCTGGAGCGTGCTAGCGGCTGGTCTGGTATTTATGATATTAAGTGGCGTATTCGGCACAACTGTTTTTGGCAACCTCAAGTCCGGTGGTTTTAACGACCCGGCGGTAGATTCAAGCAAAGTGCTGGAAGCCATGCACGACAAACTAGGTCGTGATGATACCAGCCTGATTGTCCTTTTTAACGCCAAAGACGGCAGTGCTGTGGATAGTCCGGCCTTCAAGCAAGGGGTCGAAGCTACCCTGGCTAAATTACAGGGCCGCAGCGAGATCGGCACTATCACTACCTTCTACAATAGTGGCGCAACACCTTTGGTTTCCAATGACAAGAAAAGCACCTACGCCGTAGTTGGGCTGAATGGTGATGACACTGCTATTACCAAATACATGAAGGAATTGCGCCCGTTGCTAACCGAAAACAGTCCGGCTCCGAATCTTCAAGTCCGGCTAGGTGGCAATCCGGCGGCCAACCAGGAAATTAACACTCAGGTCAGCGAAGATATTGAGAAAGCTGAAATCCTGACCTTCCCTATCCTGACGGTATTACTCATTCTTATCTTCGGCAGTTTGATTGCGGCGGCTCTGCCGTTGGCAATTGGCGGGGTGGCAATTCTAGGAGCGTTTCTAATCTTACGGGTACTTACCAACTTCACCGACATCTCGATTTTTGCAAGCAGCGTGGTATCAATTCTTGGGCTTGGTCTGGCAATTGACTATAGTTTATTTATCGTTAGCCGTTTCCGCGAAGAACTAAAACGCTTTAATGGGAACGTCCAGTCAGCTCTGACCAAAACCATGCAAACTGCGGGTCGTACCGTACTCTTTAGTGGTTTGACCGTTTCTATCAGCCTTTTGAGCCTGCTGGTTTTCCCCCAGATGTTCCTGCGAAGTATGGGGCTGGGTGGTACTGCCGCCGTAGTTGTGGCAATGGTAGCCTCGCTAACTATTCTCCCGGCGGCCCTGGCTTTATTGGGTGAGCGAGTAAACAGTCTCAATGTAATGAATTTAATCCGCCGCAACCGCTCCCAAACAGTGGTTTCGACCGAGGAAAAGCATGGTTTCTGGTACAACCTGAGTGCAGTAGTAATGCGCCGCCCGGTGATTGTGCTGGTAGTAGTGCTTATTCCCCTGATAATTGTAGGTTTGCCTTTCTTCCACGTTAATATGTCTATACCGGATGCCCGCGCCCTGCCTGAAGGCAAGGAAAGCCGCACTGTCAGCGAAATTCTAACTGACCAATTCCCCCGCAATGAAACTTCACCGATTGAGTTGGTTATTCGTACCGATGGTAACGCGCTGGACAGTAAAAACATCAGTGCCCTGTACGATTACACTCGCCAGGTGGCGGCAGTTTCGGGGGTACGTCGGGTTGATAGTCTGGTAACAATTAACCCTCAATTAGATAAAAATGCCTATCAGGGTTTCTATTCCGAGGCTGGACGTGCTCAGAATCCACAGGCTGCCCAGGTAGCCGCGCAGTTTGCCAAAGATAACTATACTCTGGTCTCGGTGCTGTATGATAGCGACCCCCTTTCCAATACCACTCAGGATATTGTGCGCAACATTCGGTCGCTGGCCCCACCCGCCGGAATGAGCGTGCAAGTTGGTGGTTTCGCCGCCCAGTTAATTGACTTCCTGGGCAGCCTGGGACGCAGCGTACCGATAGCTTTCGCAATAATTGTAGCAGTTATCTTTATCCTGTTGTTCCTGATGTTAGGCAGTCTGGTAATCCCCTTAAAGGCGGTAATTCTGAATATCGTCTCGCTATCAGTCAGTTTTGGGGCGTTGGTCTGGATTTTCCAGGATGGCAATCTGTCGGACTTCTTCCACTTCACCTCGTTGGGTAGCATTGACGGTACGCAACCAGTCTTAATTTTTGCCATCGCATTCGGTCTCTCAATGGACTATGAAGTCTTCCTGCTGAGCCGGATTAAGGAACAATATGACCGCACCGGGAATACCACCAGTGCCGTTGCGCTGGGTATCCAAAAAACTGGCTCTATTATCACCAGTGCGGCCCTGCTACTGTTCATCGTAATTGGAGCTTTCGCTACCGCCGAAGTCGTTTTCATCAAGCAAATCGGGGTTGGTTTAGGTCTGGCAGTGCTGGTAGATGCCACTATCGTGCGTATGTTCCTGGTTCCGGCCACAATGCGCTTGATGGGGCGGTTCAATTGGTGGGCTCCTACACCGCTAAAGGCTCTCTACAATCGTTGGGGTCTTAGCGAAAGCGAGCCAGAGGATAGCGAACCTGTCGAAGCTACTCCTATCCCGGCTCTATCGGGAAACGTGGATAGAGCTTAAACGGTTATCGGTAAAAATTCGTAGGGACAACCCTTGTGGTTGTCCTGTTAAACAGGGCAAACATATTGATCTGTCCCTGGTTAAGATAATTCAGCCAGAGCGGAAACTATCCCCGTTCTGGCTTTTTTATTCTAAACTTTTAAAAGGAGTCAGAATTCAAGAGTCAGGAGTCAAAATAAAGAAGGTATCGGGCAGATTTATTAACAATCGGGCAACCCGCCCAACCTGAGCGGGGTCGCCACTGGTGTAAATTTTCAGGCTACCGGGGTGGGTTTGAGGATTCAGGAGGCTGGCGGATTCGAGAATACGGCGGGTCTGACGGGCTACAGCCTCACCGCTATCAATCAATTGCAGTTTGTCACCAAATAACCGCTTGATGGTGGGACGCAAGAAAGGGAAATGAGTGCAGCCCAGCACCAGAGCATCCGCTCCTTGCTCCACTAGGGGCGAAAGATATTCCTGTAAAATAGCGGCGGTGGCGGGGCAATCCTGCTGTCCAGCCTCCACCGCTTCCACCAGACCGGGGGGAGTGCAAATCAGCACCTGTACATCGCTGGCGAAACGGTCAATCACATCCAGCAGGGCGGGGGCTTGCCCGGTAGCTTCCGTCGCCAGCACCGCCACCACCCCACTGCGACTGATATTAGCAGCGGGCTTAACGGCGGGAACCATCCCCACAATCGGCACATTCGGGAAAAGTTGGCGCAAATAGGCCACCGAGGCGGTACTGGCGGTGTTGCAGGCAATCACCAGAGCTTTGGCACCCTGCGCCAGCAGGAAACGGGCGACTCGTTCGGTCAGAGCGCGGATTTCGGAGGCGGGGCGCACCCCATAGGGACAATTGCCACTATCGGCAAAGTAAATCAAATCCTCGTGGGGTAGGAGTTGCCGGATTTCAGTCAGCACTGAAAGCCCCCCCACCCCCGAATCGAGAATACCCAAAGGCCGCGCACTCACTACTGAGCCTTGCTCCGGTAGGCGCGGGTTTCGTCCACAAAAGCCTGGAATAATCTGCTGGCCCAGGCATGATTGCGCCACAAATCTTCGGGGTGGCACTGTACCGCGAAAACCCATTTGGTAGGGTCGCTACCTTCAAGGGCTTCTACTATGCCATCCGGGGCAATACCTACCACTTTCAAGCCCTGTCCAACTTCCTTCACCGACTGATGGTGCAGGGTATTAGCCTCAAAATTGGTCGCGTCCAGAATTGCTGCCATCCGGGAATCGGGGTTAAGTTTAACCGGGTGGGCAATATAACTGCGCTGTTGACGCTCGGCACTTTCGCGGTGATTTAGCGGGCTCTCCGGCACCTGGCTGGGTATATCCTGATAGAGCGAGCCGCCCATTGCCACGTTTAGCACCTGTTGTCCCCGGCAAATCCCCAATAGCGGCATACCATCCTCAATCGCCCAGCGCGTAATCAGCAGCTCGGTAGTGTCGCGCAAGTCGTCAATTTCTTCGGTGCCGTTCATTTCTTCGTTATAAAGAGCCGGATTGACATCATCACCACCCGAAAGTAGCAACCCGTCCAGCATGCGGTAAACCGAGTAAAGAGCTACTTCGTCGGCACTGGCGGGGATCAGTAAAGGGGCTGCTCCTGCCGCAATCACCGCCTCAATATAGCTGCTACTGATGGCGTGGCGATAGACCCCACCAGGCTGAAGCATCCGCAAACAGGGTATCCCAATAACTGGTCTGATTTCTCTGGATTTTTGAATAGCCATTTTTTGTTATAAACCTCTTTTTTGTCTTTCTTGCGCCTGTCGAGCCAGCCCCTTTTTAGCAAGTTGCTGTCCCCAGGCAAAACTTACACCCGGAAAAGTGTTAGCAAACTTTGACAACCACCCTCGATGGCGGGGAATCAATATTTCCACTGGTTTCTTTTTTAATACTTTGCCCATCACAGCTTTTTCTATATCATGAACCGTCAAAGCTTTGGAACCGGAAAAAGAAATAGCTGCCTCTTTATAATATAACTGCAAATCCAGCATCGGGGTTTGCACCAAATCCGGGCAAACCGCCGTAACGTAAACCCCGTGTGGTCGCAATTCCTGACCCACCGCTAACGAAAAGCCCCGCACCGCAAACTTGGAGGCGACATACAGGCACAAACCCGGCACCGGGGCAATCCCCGCCAGCGACGTAATATTTATAATATGACCGTACCCCTGCCGCACCATAAATTCGGCGGCGGCCTGAGTGCCAAGTATAACCCCTTTGGTATTGGTGTCAATATGAGCATCAATCTGGGCGATAGGGGTTTCATGAATAAAGCCAGGGCGCAAATAGCCCGCAATATTCATTACTATATCTATTTTGCCCCAGGTGTCTGCCGCAAGCTGGATTATTTCCTGCCACTCTGCCGGGTTACGCACGTCCAAAGCTCGGATTTTGACCTGCTCGGCCTGCCAGCCCTGCTTTTTGGCATTTTCCTCTACTGCCTGACAATTTATATCGGTTGCAACCACACGAAAACCCTTTTTCACCAGACAATTAGCCAGATGTTGCCCGATACCACTGCCACAGCCAGTTAGCACTGCCACTTGCCCCTCAGCCATGCTTCTTCGCTCCTTTCAAAGTAGGTTTTAGGTTTTAGGCGTTAGGTTTAAATTCCCTCGTCCTTTTGCCAGTCTGGTGTCGTGGTCGCTCAGAGATAACGCGGGACTAAAGCCACCGCGCTAAGAGAGCCTGTATTTTTAACAGAGTGGCTAATGTTAGTAACCAAATTTGAATGGTTAGATAGTAGTCTCTTTTAGCCCGGTGATTTATTACCGGGTAAACTTCCAAAAAGTTATGAGTATTACACTGCTAAGAAATACCAATCCTAATACAAGTTGGATGTCTGGAGAAAACACATGAGCAACTAATTGGATTAGCATACAAATTAGACCAATCGTTGATATAGACAGTAGCAAAACCGCCCGTTTTCTTTGCTGCATAATTTCCATCTTTTGAGTTGAATTTGTCAAGAATTTTACCTCTAATAAGTAGACGCTTCACTTCGTTCAGAGTGACAATGCCCCTTTAATTTCTCTATGTCCTCTGTGCCTCTGTGGTGAATATTCCTAGTTGAGACAACCTAACTCCTAACACCTACAACTGGACGAGTTAGAGTCAGAAACACCACCGTTGCCGAAATACCCAGCATGGCAATAATCACCGCCATTGGCACAGCCGTATTGCTGCCGCCGATATTTACGATTGGGGTGATTAATGCGCCAATAACATATTGTAGCACTCCCAAAAGGGCTGAGGCACTCCCCGCGACTCCCCGTTGGTCAGCCAGAGCCAGGGCCGTAGCGTTAGGAGCGATAAAACCGATACTGGATACTATCAAAAAGAAGGAAGGCAGTACCCCGATTAGCCCTACATTAGTTAACACCGCCACCAGCAAACATAGTCCGCCCGTTAGCGAACTAGCCAACCCAAAAGCCAGCAATTTTCGTGAGCCCACTTTTTCAACCAGTCTAGCACTAAACTGGCTGGTCAAAATTATACCCAAAGCGTTACTGGCGAAAACTAAACTAAAAAGCTGGGGTGAGACGTTATAGATATTTTCCAGCACAAAAGGCGACCCGGCAATATAGGCGAACATACAGCCAAAGGCTAAACCCGAAGACAGCGCGTAACCCACAAAAACGCGATTAGCCAATAAATGGCGGAAAGTGCGGAGGGTGTCAATGACTCCCCCACTATGGCGACGTTCTAGCGGCAGGGTTTCTTTTAGCCCCAGCCCAACGCTTACCAGCAATACTAAGCCAATCGCGGTTAATATCACAAAAACGCCCCGCCATGAGGTGAAATTAAGCACCTGCCCCCCCACGATAGGCGCAAGAATCGGGGCTAAACCGTTGACCGCCATCGTAATTGCAAAGAAACGGGCGACTTCCGCACCCGAAAATAGGTCACGCACTATCGCCCGCGCAATCACAATCCCCGCTGCCCCCGCACTTCCTTGAAGGAGGCGGAACAAAATTAGCAGCAACACCGAAGGAGCCAGGGCACACATCAGGGAAGCGATAGTATAAATAACCAGACCAACCAGCAAAGGTCGCCGCCGCCCAAAAGTGTCACTTAGCGGGCCAGCAATAATCTGCCCGCCCGCCAGCCCTAACAAACAGGCAGTCAAGGTTAGTTGCACCTGCCAGGCTTCCCCGCCCAAATCCTGCGCCAGCGAGGGCAAACCCGGCAGATACATATCCATACAGAATGGGCCAAAGGCGGTTAGCCCACTGATAATAACTATTAACCCAACTCGACCCTGACTTTTTTCTTCAACCTGCGTTTCGGGTTTAAGCATTAACTACTTACTTCCGTTTCGTTTGGAGGGCGGCGCAAGGCTAACCAGCTTTCAATCAACTGGCGCGATAAACTCAGTCGTCCCGGCAGGACGGGCAGAGCATCCGGCTCAAACCACAGAGCCTCGTCTAACTCTTGCGTATCTATTTTTAGAGGTGCGCCTATTTCAACCGAGCCATTCCAACGTGCCATAAAGCCAATCATAAGTTGATGGGGAAAGGGCCAGGGCTGGCTACCGAAATAAGTTAAATCGGCTTTTTCCACCCGCAATCCCACTTCCTCTTCCACCTCGCGTATTATACATTCTTCAAGCGACTCGCCCGGCTCCACAAACCCGGCAATAATACTATACATCTGACCCCAGCCTGGTTTATGGGTCAGCAGCAGCCGATTACCGCCATCGTGAACCAGCACCAACACGGCGGGACTAAGGGGCGGATAGCGAGTATAGCCACATTCCGGGTTAATACAACGTTGCGCCCAATCGCCGCTAACCGATTCGGTCAGGCTACTACAGACCGAGCAATGACGGCTGGTGCGTTGCCATTCCACCATCTGATAGGCGTAACCAGCCAGCGCATGGGCTGATTCTGGCAGTCTACCATACAAATTCCGTAACCCGTTAAGTTTCCAGCCTGCATTTAGCTCTGTATCCGGGTTTACTCGGCTGGTCAAACAGGGAATACCTTCCAGTGTGCCAAGATAAAGGGGCTCGTTAAGTGGCGACAAAGTAGCGGTTAATACTTCCAGTTCCCCTTCCAGCAGAGCCATTATGGGCTTTTCACCATCTATAGCTTCATTAACTGAAACTATTACTCTATCGCCCACAAACGGTAGCCAAAAAACCCGACTTGAGGCAGGCTTGGCGGGGGGGTAGGCTCTTACAAATTCCATTTGCCAGTTGCTTCCTTTAAGATTATTGTTAGAATGATTAAGGTTTGTTTTAATAGCAAGCCGTTTTTGAGTTTTTCTACGTCAGCATAAAGTAATAATACACCCACAAGGGAGATAGTGTCGAAAATGGCCTCTTTTAATAAGAAATTAGCAAGTATTAGCTTTGCAGGAAGTGCAGGTCTGGCGGGGTTTGGCGTGTACCTGCTAAGACGACAAATTCTAGCCCAACGATTGGGGCTACCGCCCGTACTGAACGGGGTTAAGGTCAGGCGTAATATTGCAGTTCCGGCGGCAGATGGCGTTAGCCTGATGACCGACCATTATATGCCGAGCGGGGCGAAAGGCCAGAATTTCCCCACTATTTTAATTCGGACTCCCTATGGTCGAGGACTGGATGCCCCTTTCCCGGTGGCTGTTTTCTGGATGCTGATTGCTCAGAGGTTTGCCGAGCGGGGCTATAACGTAGTAGTGCAAACCACTCGAGGCCGCTATGATTCCCAGGGGGATTTTGAGCCGCGCAAGTATGAACGAAGCGATGGACAGGCAACCCTGGAATGGCTCTCAAAACAACCCTGGTTTGATGGTCAGATTGGCACCTGGGGCCCTAGTTATCTTGGCTTTGTGCAATGGGCCATCGCTGACTCCCCCTTGCTAAAGGCCATGATGCCAATTATTACCTCATCACGAGCGTATCAGGTAACCTACCCCGATGGGGTGTTTGACCTGGATTTATCGTTACGTTGGATTCACCTTTTAGTTAATAGTGAGTCAAAGTCAATCTGGGAAGTCCAGCGCAAACTCAAGCCCGCTAATCTGGAAAAAGAGTTAGCTCCGGCCTTCATGCGCTTACCAGTGATTGAGGCCGATACAACCGGAATTGGTCAAGCCGTACCTTTCTACCGTGATTGGCTTGAACATCCCGACCCCGATACATCCTTCTGGCAGGAAAGCGATGATAGCGGGCGAGTACCTCAACTCACCACTCCGGTGCATCTGGTTAGCGGTTGGTACGATTTTATGTTACGCAGTTTATTGCAGGATTACCAGACCCTCAAGGAAAGCGACAACTATCCTTACCTTACGATTGGCCCCTGGTTTCACGTCAGCCCAGGCTGCTTTTTGGAGGGTGTAAAAGAGGGAATTAATTGGTTCGATGCCCACATAAAGGGTCAAAAAGACCACCTGCGCAAAAAAGCGGTGCGTTATTTCGTGATGGGGGCGGATGAATGGCGCGAGGCTGAAAGCTGGCCGCCTGAAACTCGCCAAACCCGCTACTTTTTACAGGGAAATAAAGGGCTGGCGGTGGAGTCGCCCGCCGTTGATTCCGCACCCGACCATTATCGCTACGACCCGGCTAACCCCACACCAGTGTTGGGCGGTCCTTCGATAAGTGCGGCAGCAGGGCCAAAAGACCAACGCGAATTAGAAGCCCGCTCCGATGTATTGGTTTACACTACCGCCCCTTTGAAGCAAACCACCGAGATTAACGGCTGGGTAAAGTTGGAGCTTTTCGTCAAATCCAGCCTGGAACATACCGACTTTCTGGGGCGGTTGTGTGATGTTCACCCGGATGGGCGTTCGATTAATATTTGCGAGGGATTGTTGAGGGTAAAACCGGGCATTGGCGATATGCAACCAGATGGTAGCCTCAAGCTTAATATTGACTTATTAGCCACAGCCTACCAGTTCAAAGCGGGTCATTCCATCCGTTTGCAGGTTGCCAGTGGCGGACATCCTCACTGGAATCGTAATCTGGGTACGGGCGAACCCATCGCAACCGCTACTCAAATGAAAGTGGCCGACCAGACCATTTTCCACGATGCCGACCACCCTTCAACCCTGATATTGCCAGTGAATTTTAGCTAAATGATAATAAACTAATGACTCCTAACGGGGAATATGATATGCTCATTTGAAGGCAAAAAAGCTGATAGAAGACAGGAGTCAGGAGTCAGAATAAAAAGGAATTGTTCCACCTTCCCAGATTCAGGGAAAGGGGTTAGGTTTGACCAACAACCAATAACCAACAACTTTTTGCTGATGACTGATAGCTTTTCCGACAACCTACGACCGACAACCTCTTTGAAGGAGAGCAAACCAGCTATGAACGGACACCAGGCACTAGGCTATCTTTCGCGCAACGACAAATGGTTTCTGGGTGGGGGCAAAATGGTTATCTGGGCTCCCGAATTTCCTTTGTGGCTGGATAAACCGGGTTATTGGGATCATGCCTGTTATCTGGATTACCGGGTTGGCCCACTTTTTACCCTGGCAATTCTGGACGAACGGAAGCGCGAAATAGAGCCAACCTTTATAGAACGCTTCTGGCAGCCCGACCACAGCAGCCAGCTTTATCGGGTACGTAGCCGTGACCTCGTAATTACCGAAAGACGGGCCCTGTTGCCCTGGGATGTATTGGTAAGCACTTTTGAATTTGCCAATTCTTCCAAAGCTGACCAAACTTTTGATTTGGTATTATGGTCGGCCCAGGATACCGAAGGCTCGGTGCGGGGTAGCAGCCTGAGCGAAATCGAAAATGTGCGGGTGCGGCAGGAAGACGGGGTGGTTTTGTGGCAACGGCGGGTGCGTGACCCTGAAATAAGTGCTACCACCGAAAATCCCGATGCCGGGGTAATGATGCGCTTTAGTGTAGCGTTAGGAGCCAGTCGTCGGGCCGAAAGTTTTAGTGTAAAAACCAGTGACCGCCAGCCCAATTATCCCCGCTTCAAATATTCCCCCTTTTACGAAAAAATGGCGGAGTTTAATGGCCTGGGCAACCAGCAACCTCAAGGCTGGATATCTGGCCCAAACGGTTTAGTCTATCTGGGCTTGCAATATCGGATAACCGTACCCGCCGAAGGCAAAATCAGTTTTAGTGCCTACGCCGCCATTGCCGGGAACGAGGATAGTGCTATGGCGGGTCTGAATATCGCCCGTCGCTCTGATAGCATGTTACGACAGGGGGATGAAGCAGTAATTGAAGGTTTTAGCCCCGTCCCTGACCCTAACAACCTGGGAGTTGCTACCCGAAGTCTGGCTCGACCCCAGAACGCCGAACCAATTGCCCCGCGTGCCTCCGAGAAAGACCGCCGCCCTACCTGGCCCGCCAAACGCCACTGGAGCGACTATTTCGAAAGCCTGCCGGATTTTACTTGCTCCGATCCCTATCTGCAAAAATATTACTGGTATCGCTACTATGGCCTGAAGCTAAACACGATTGTTGCCAAAGACGAACGGCTGGGTTTGCTGCATCCCTGCGTTTTTGAAGGGATTAACCTGGGCTGGTTCCGCCAACATATCACCTACAGTGCCCAATGTCATATGCTGGAAGCACGCTGGCTGCATAATCCGGCCCTGGCGCAAGGCTCGTTGCTTAACTTTGTTCATAATCAGCAAGAGAACGGAGCCTTCCCCGGCGTTATCAAAAATATCTATCAGGGCAACCGCGGACTTACCTCCAACGTGGCTTTTTATCACGCTAATTGGGGCTTTGGAGTGCGGGAGTTGCATCGGGTTCACCCGGATAATGGCTTCCTGCAAAAGATTTTTGAACCTCTCAGCCGCTATGCCGCTTATTTTGACCGGGAGCGCGACCCCGAAGGCAGTGGCATGTATGACGTATTAAATCATTGGGAAACCGGGCAGGAATTTATGAGCCGCTATCAGCAGGTGGACTCCGAAAGTGACAAGGGCGGCGACCTACGGCTCAAAGGGTTGGACGCGACGGTTTATCTTTACCAACTTCAGGATAATCTGAGCTGGATGGCCGAAGAACTTGGCAATGCTTACGACGCTAATCGCTGGCGGAGCGCGGCGGACAAGACTCGCTATGGCATTTTGAGCAAAATGTGGGATAAAGAGCAGGAATTTTTCTTTGATATTGACCCCACTAATATGCAACGAATTAAGGCTAAAACCACCATTGGCTTCTATCCCTTTATCGCCGGAATTGGCACGCGGGAGCATACCGGAGCGTTTTATAAACATCTCTTTAACGAAAAGGAATTCTGGACAGCCTACCCCGCCCCCTCCACCAGTATGGATGACGAGACTTTCAGCGCGGACGGCGAATGGAATGAAAAACGGTTGGTTTGTCCCTGGAACGGGCGCACCTGGCTAATGACCAACAGCCACGTTGCCGAAAGCCTGTGCAAAGCCTCGCTGGATTTAGACCCCAATTTACAGCCCAAAGCGGTAGAGTTTTTGCGGCGGTTTATCCGAATGCTGTTTCTAGAGGGGGACTCCGAGAAACCCAGTTCTTATGAGTATTACAATCCCATTACCGGGCAAGCTCCTTTCTTTCGAGGCACCGAAGACTATATGCATAGCTGGATTGCCGACCTGATTATCAAATACGTAGCCGGAATCCAGCCCCAGGATAAGGGTAAAGTTTTAATTCGGCCCTTACCGTTTAACCTGGATTTCTATACCCTGGACAGGCTAAAAGTAGCGGGGCACTGGCTGAAAATTAGCTGGCGAAAAGATGCCAGCGTGGGTGGCGGTCTAGTGAGCAAAGATAGTAAATCCGCTACAGACCCCAACCCGGTGGGTATGACGGTCTGGGTGGATGGGCAAATTGTGCAGCAACGCCCTACTCTTAGTCAGCTAGAAATCCAGCTATAGGTCGGACAAAAATGGCAAACAAAAAATCAAAAATTATAGACAACAGCCGCTACCTGGACGAAGATTATAATCTGCGGGTGCGCAAGCGGGTGATTATCACCGTAGCGATTTTGACGATTATAGGGCAGGGGGTTTATATCGGGGTACAGCTATACAACCTCGGCAATAAATTTACTCTGGAGCGGCTTACTGCTTCAGGCCCGGTAATTGCGGTTGGTTTTATTGCGTTAATATTGACGGCTTTTAACCGGGTACGAATTGCGGGTTATCTATATTGCCTGGTTGCCGTTTTTGGGGTTAGTTATGGGGTTTATACTTTTGGTAGTAATTCGGTTATTCCGATAATTTATCTGATGGTTATTATTGTGGCTGGAGTATTAATTACCCCCGTTGCGGTTATTATTTTTGGAGGGCTGTCCACCCTGGCTTATCTGGGGGTTAGTATTTATAGTATCAGTCGGATGACCAATCCTGACTCCTCTTTAGGTGTATACGCCGCTTTGACCGCCACTATCATTGTAATTGCTTCCTCCGCTCTTTATTTGTTCAGCTCAAACCTGAGCAAAATTGCCGCGAGTGCCCGCCAGCAAGCCGCCGAATTAAGCCGGGCCAACCAACGCTTGCTGACCCAACGCCAACTTGAGGTTGAAACCAATAGTCAGATTAGCAATCTTTCGGATTTGCTGTCCGAGATTTCCCAGCAACAAAACCTTAGTACCACCGAACAGGTTAATTTAGTGACGGAGGTTGCCAGCACTACCCAGGAGCTGGATGCCGCCGCCCGCCGAATTGCCAATAATGCCCTATCGGTATCAACTATGGCGGAGAAAGCCCTTAAAAGTGCCGAGCAAGGCCAAAATGCCGCCCAGGATGGAGTTATGGCGATTGCCGGACTACGGGCGCGGGTGGAAAATATTACTCAGAGTGTGCGTTACTTGAACAGCCAGATTGAGCGGATTAAGGAAGTAACCGATATAATTGGCGAAATTGCCGATGAAACTAACCTGCTGGCTCTTAATGCCACTATTGAAGCGGCAGGAGCGCGGGAATATGGTCGCCGTTTTGCCGCCGTCGCCGAAGAAGTCCAGCGTCTTAGCCGCCGCACCACCGCCGCGGTTGATCAAATTAATGAGGTTGTTGCCGAGATTACCCAGGCCAGTAACAAGTCGCTCGAAACCACCGAGGAAGGAATGAAACAGGCTCAACAGGGTACGGATTTGGTGGTACGTTTGAGCCACGCCAACGAAGAAATTATTACGATGGTGAACCAGACCGCCGAACTTGCCACCAACATCGCCACCAGCACCCAGCAACAACGGGCCGCTAGCGAGCAAATTGTGGGCAACATCCAGCGTATCAGTGTCTCGGCTAACGAATTGGCCCGCGTGGGTAATCAAGTTACCGAAATTGTCACAAATCTCGAATTGAGTGCCAACCGCCTGAGCGATAACCAAGATAATCAAAATGAAAGTCCTATTAGTCCAATTACCCGTACCTAACAACCAGCTAAGTAATTTACCCCTGGCTTTGGGCTACCTCAAAGCCACTGCCGAGGCTGCCAGAATTCCCGGTGTGCAAGTCGAACTTTTAGAGCAAGCCGCCCAGGATAGAGGGGGTGATGCTTTCCTGTTGGACGCGATTCTAGCCCACGATCCCGACCTGATCGGCTTTTCGCTTTATACCTGGAACTCCACCCGCGTTTTGGGTCTGGCCCGAAAGCTAAAAGAGCTGGCCCCCGAAATTTTGCTGCTGGGTGGTGGGCCAGAAGTCAACCGGGATAGCGATTTTATTTTAGTAGAACCTGCCTTTGATTTCCTGGTTTTTGGCGAGGGCGAGCGTACTTTTCTGGAATTGTTGCAACATTTCGCAATTGGCACTCCCGAACTTCACCAGATTGGTGGGCTGGGTTTCCGCCCTGAAACAGCCGGGGAAATGATAATCAACCCGCCCCGAATAGCGATTGAGGATGTAAATCTCGTTCCTTCCGCCTATCTTAGCGGCACGCTGGATAGCTACCTGAGCAAGTTTATGTCCATTGAGCTAAGTCGCTGGTGTCCCAGCAAATGCACTTTTTGTTACTACGGTCGGCAGGATTTGCCACTGGGAGGCAAACGCTATTTTGATATTTCGCGGATTCGGGCCGAACTGGAATACGGCCTGGCACGTGGCGTAGAGCAAATCCACTTTGTGGAGGCTAATTTTAACACCCTGCCCCACCTCAGCCAGATTTACCAGACTATTAAGGATACCGGAGCCAACCGCCAGATGAGTTTTTATGCCGAGATGCGGGGCGAAGCGATTAACGAAGCTGAGGCGGAGCGGTTAGCGGAGTGCAATTTTGGTACGGTTGAGGTCGGGTTACAGTCAGCAGTGCCGGAAGTTTTGGCAAGAGTTCGGCGCAAGAATAACCTGCCGCGCCTGGTTAAAGGTGTTCAGAACCTGCGGCAACGAGGGATAGAGGTTTTTCTGGATGCTATTCTGGGCTTACCGAGCGGCACTCCCCAAACCTTTCGCCAGAC
Source organism: Chloroflexia bacterium (assembly GCA_038207495.1). Lineage (GTDB taxonomy): Bacteria > Chloroflexota > Chloroflexia > Chloroheliales > Chloroheliaceae > Chlorohelix. The sequence goes on along the minus strand of JBBQZS010000004.1, from coordinate 145,201 downwards.
AATTGACTTTATCGAGCAGCATGATCTTGAGCCCTACGACATTTTCCATCTCCAGATTTTAAGTGGTACTCAGTTAAAGAGTGAGGTTTTAGCCGGGCAACATGGTATGAAGTGGCAAAACGAGCCGCCCTATTTTGTGTTGGAAACTGCCGAACTTTCATTTGAGCAGCTTTGCCAGTTGCGTCGCGAAACTCTGGAGCGCAAGGGCGATAACCCCGCCGAAATTCAGGGGTTGCCCCAGCCCGGCCCGTTTGCCCTATCTTTACCCGCAACTTTTGTGAGCCAAACCACCACACCCAGCCATGAACCTGTCGAGCGAGTAATTTTAGAGTTGGCTAATTTGCCGGATTTGGCACAACTGGCTCGTAAATTGGGGAGCGAGGTTACAGTCTGGCTAAAAGGTGGGGATATGTCACACTATAAGTCGGTTTTGGCGGAACTATCCCGACCTAATCCTTCGAGTGTCTGGCACATTTTTGTGGAAACCTCTTCCCCCCTGAACTCTCAAGACCTGAACCAACTAGCGCAGGCGATACACCACCAGACGGGCTACCTTGACCGACTGGCGGTATTTGCCCTGCAACAGCCCGACCCTGAAAAGTTTTTAGCCCCACCTTCAGTCAATATTTATAATCTGGTGAAATGGCAACCCCAACTTGCTGAATATGCCATTCCTCAAACTGTCTGGCAACTTGAGCTTGACCCGACCGCAATCGTCAATGAATGGCAGGTTGCGTTAGAAAATGTTGCGAATGCTCCCGGATTTGGTCTACAACTTATCACCCAACCTGATACGTCACCCGAAAAATTGTTGCTGGCCCTTCAAACCCTGGCCGAAAGCGATAAACGGCTCTGGTTTAGCGATTGGGGGGCGGCAGCGGGCTTTACCCCTGAAGAATCCAACCTGAATTACCCCCTTACCTTTGCCACCGATAATTTCTACAAATTCGACGCGGCGGCAATCGCAAAAGCTCAATTGCGTTGGACTCTGGCAAAGCGGCGGGGGGTCGGGATTAGAAGCTAAGGAGTCATATGCCCCCAATTTTAGCCCTGCTGGTATTTGTAATTGGCGCAGGTTTAACTATCTGGGCGACGGATATTCTGGTTGACGGTCTGGTAGGGCTATCCGTCGCTTTGAAGGTTTCGGCTTTTGTGGCAGGGGTGGTACTTTCAGGCTTTGAAGCCGAGAATATCGCGGTAGGTCTAACCGCCTCGCTGAACGGCTCTTCCCAGATAGCCCTCGGTACAATCTATGGTGGAGCAATTTTCCTGGTATGTGTGGCGTTAGGGATTGGGGCCTTGCTGTTTCCGCTTGAGGTTAATCTTCCCAAAGGTTTTATTATTCTATTTGCCCTATCGCCCGTTATTTCGGGACTGACTTTACTTGAGCCCGTAACGCCACGCTGGGTGGGCGTAGTGCTATTGCTGGTTTTCGTAGTGGCAATAGTTTATCTGATTAAAGCCTCGCACGGTCATAATTTCCTGATAAACAAAGAAATAGAGGAAGCCGAGGAAGAAAAAAGCTCCTTGCCAAAAGCCGTTTTACTGACCCTGGGCGGGATTGGTCTGATTACACTTGGGGGCGAATTGGTGACGCAAGGGGCGGAAAATATTATCGGGGGTTTCGGGATTCCGGCGGCGATTATGGGAATGGTAGTTACCCCCGCTGCGATTGAGCTTGAAGAAATTATTCGACAGGCTGTTCCCAGCAAGTCGGGTCGCCACGACATCAGTGCCGGGAATTTAATCGGGACGTTACTCTATTTCCTTCTTTTCAACAACGCGATTATTGCCTTACTTGCTCCGGTCAAGATTGACCCCCAGGTTGTTCGGCTGGATTTCCCCTTTTTGGTAGGGATAACCTTTATTACGGCGGTTTTCCTGTGGCGCGGCAAGGTTGGTCGGGGTGCGGGGCTATTTCTGCTAATTTCTTATCTGGTTTATGTTGGGCTGCACTTTATTACTAATTAAAAAGGCTGGAAACAATTCGCACTTCAAGAAAAGTTAAACGTAGGGGCAGACCAATGTGTCTGCCCAATGTAATAAGGACAACCAGATTCTCCGCGAAGGGGGCAAAGGTTGTCCCTACGAATTGGGTTCAATTATTTATGTCCAACCCTCAAACAGTTCTATTGCTAAGATTTTGTATTGGCTGACTTAAAGTTAAGGGCCGCCGAATTGATGCAATAGCGTAAGCCGGTGGTTTCCCGTGGGCCGTCATCGAAAAGGTGACCCAGATGCGACCCACAATTCTTACAGACAACTTCGGTGCGCTTCATAAAAAAGCTTTTATCCTCGTGCAACTCTACGTGTTCGAGATTAACCGGGTTATCAAAACTAGGCCAGCCTGTGCCTGACTCGAATTTTGTATCGGAAGAAAAGAGGGATTGCCCGCAAGCCGCACACTCATAAATTCCTTTTTCGTGGTTATTATAGAGCTTCCCGCTGAAGGCTCGTTCTGTCCCTTTGAGTCGGCAAACCTTATATTGTTCAGGGGTTAGCTTCTCTTTCCAGTATTCTTCTGGCATATTTTTTAAATCTTGCATTTTTATGTTCCTCACTACTTTGAATATTTGTTAAAGGTTTTATGAAGTTTTTTATTTCAGGCTCAAATCTTGAGTTAGCTAAGTATAAGCCGAAATAGTTAACCAATTCTTACAGTGGTTACAATATTCTTACGAGATTGAGTCTCGGTTTGTTCCTATAAAAGCCATAAATTTATTGAAGAACGATAAAGCGACTATCCCCCTGCGAGGCACAGATAACCCATCCCTATATTTAAACACTCCTTAACAGAACTTAGTATAATTGGATAGAAGCTTTTATGTCCATTCACTCAGGAGTATAAACCATGCTTGGCGAAAAATTCATTCCATTTTTGGTTTTCTTGTTGTTTGGGGTATTACTTTTAGTCTCTTGTAGTTCTGATGAAAATAGTTCGACCAAACTGCCGTCGCCAATAGCAACTGTTGTGACTACAACAATAAGTAAACCAACCATAAGCGGGCCAACCCCAACCGCTAAACCTTCGCAAGAGTGGAGTACCCGTTGGCTGAGGGGAATACCCTGTACTCCGCCCTGTTTTGAAGGAATTACGCCGGGCAAAACTACCGTAGAGGAAGCCCAGAAAATTCTGCAACTGAATTCACTTATAAAAAGTTTCAAGGTAACACCATCATTTCCTAAAGTTACACCTGAAGCATATATAAGCTGGAACTGGAATCAGGATATTATTGGTAATACTCCATCGAATGTAAGGGGAAATGGCGGATTAGTACGCTACGATGACCATGACCCAAACAATGCTATTAAAGAAATCGAGCCAGGGCTATTCCCATTTAAACTAGCAGATGTAATGCAGGCGTACGGTGAGCCTAGCCATGTAATTGCAACTTTCAGCCCTAAAAATCATGAAAGCGGTTATTGGTATTCGTTAACTTTTTTCTATTTTTCAAGAGGGTTTTTGGTTAGAAACAATCCTTATGAGGTAAGACCAGAATTAAAGAAAGATATGTTACTAGAATATATTGAATTTTTCCCGCCTGGAATAGATGAATATCCTTATTATAGGGATAATTTTGCCAAGACAATGCTTGTTCCCTGGCAAGGGTTCAAAGAGTGGAAATTTTATTGTCGTTATAATTACGACACTGAAAAACAGGTAAGAAATTGTGATGATGTGCAAGGTTTGTAGTAAAATTATCCTCTATGGGAAAACTTTACTCGCTACTCGTTACTTTTAATTACTTCCCGGTACGAACATCAATTGCCACAAACCGAACAAAGAACCAGGACAACCGCCCATCCGCTTCCAACCAGGGCAAGGGGAACAAATAATGGGGCTTCTTTTCCGGGTTGTGGAGCGGCACAAACTCAAACATCACATTGGCTTCATGGGCATCATGAAAAATACGTTTTATTTTCCAGTAACGCGGGGTAACCATCCAGTGGGCTATAGAGCGAGATATGGCGGAAATAATGTGGGCTACTTTGGGATGTTTGCTGTGGGGGTGTTCTTCACAGTTCGCATTAAGGCGCGGCGGCCCAGCTAAAGTTTCACCATAGATAAATTCACGCACCCGTACTCGTCCGCTAAAGACATGACCAAAAATTGCCGCAGCATTCCACTGCCTTCCACAAAATCCAGCAATGTTCAGGTCATCAAAATAATGCCCACCAACCAATTCACCATGCCGATAGCCGTCCTTGCCCAAAACTTCCAGGGCAAATGCCCGGTTTAAGGGGTCTATTACCAGATAAACCGATTTCTCCTCCCCCGCCCCAATCCAGATGCTTTGCCACCCTGGTTCACTAAAATGTAACGCCCCACCATTAACCATTTTGATTTCCTGCAAAATCCGGGTGTGATAGTCGGAATATTCTTCCGGCCTGATTTTAACCGCTGTATGCGGCTCACCATCCATATAAAACTTGATGGTGGAGGCGGGATTAGCAGGAGTGACAACTTTACCGGCTTTGGCAAGTTTGGTTACATTTTCCATTCTTTATATTCCTAGCAACGCGCGTAAATCTTTAGCGTGGCCCCGGCTAACCTGAACCTCGCTGTGTTCTTTATCATTAACTTTTAGTAAATAAGCTCCATTGAAAAAGGGGTTGATTTCAACCACATTTTTCAGGTTGACCAGGAAAGCCCGATGGGTGCGCAAGAAAGGCGGGGAAGGCATCCGCTTTTCCAGGTCGGAAATCGAGTAACGGGTTAAAAACTCCAGGTCAAAAGTTTTAATATAAACGTAATCGCCCCTGGCTACAGCGTAACGAATATCAGCTAAGTCAATCAGAATCGTTTTGCCTTCTTTGTCCACCGGCAATTTTTCCAGCAAGTTATTGTTATTAACATTAGTAGTGTTTTCAGTGCGGCTAGTAGCTCTGGTTGACCCCTCATCATCGGGTTCCACTATGTTGCTATTATCTCCAGGGCGGCGGGCCACCCGTTGCAAGGCCTTTTCCAACCGTTCCTTGCCGACAGGTTTAAGCAAATAATCCACCGCATCCAATTCAAAAGCCCGAACCGCATGTTCGTCATAAGCTGTAACAAAAACCACTTTGGGTGGTGAGGCGAATTGTCTTAGAATATGAACCAATTCGAGCCCATTTAGCCCCGGCATCTGTACGTCCATAAATACTACATCGTACTTTTCCTGCTTTAGAAACTTTAGAGCCTCAATTACCTCGCTGGTGGTGTCAATTTTTGAGCAAAAGCCACTCTGTTCCAGCAGATAAGACAACTCCTCTAGCGCGGGACGTTCGTCATCTACCACCAAAGCTTTGAAACCAGACTTCGTTGGCTGGCCGGAGTGTTGACTCATGCTACATTTACTCCTGACTTAAACTTTGGTACCCGAAAAGTTATCTTTGTACCCTCGTTAGGTTTGGTTTCCACCTGTAATTCATATTCCAGACCGTAAATGCTTTTCATCCGCTCATTGACGTTACTCAAACCTAAACCATATTTCGTGCCACTGCGCCTGCGGATAATTTCGTGTACCTGTTCATAGGTCATGCCCACGCCATCATCAATAACGCTAATAATACATTCCGCGCCCTGGTTTTCACCCGAAATAACCACTTTCCCCGGCCCAACCTTTTTACCAATGCCATGCCGAACCGCATTTTCAACCAGCGGTTGCAGAATTAATACAGGCACCACCGTGGTTAGCACTTCGGGGTCAACCCGATAAACCACATTTAACCTATCGCCAAAGCGGGCCTTTTCAAAAGCCAGATATTGGTGGACGTATTCCAGTTCCTCGGCAAAGGTGCTATATTCGCCATGCTTTTTAAATGTGCGGCGAGTAAACTCGGCGAATTGTACAATAAGCTCACGGGCGGTTTCAGGTCGGGTGCGTATAAAAGAAGCGATGGTGTTCAGGGTATTGTAGACAAAGTGGGGAGAAATTTGGCTTTGTAGGGCTTGCAACTCGGCCTTCGCCAGTCGTTCGGTTTTGCGGTCTAACTCGCTCAGTTCCATCTGGGTACTCATCAGTTGAGCGAGGCCCGTAGCAATTTTTATTTTTCCGGCAGTCAGAGCCGGATTATCGGAATAATAGAGGCTGAGGCAGCCCACCGTTTTTTTCTGGATTTTAAGAGGGGCACTAACCACCGAGAGCAAGGGGCAAGTGGTTAGCATATGGCTACAGCCAATTTCGTCCTTGCCGTTAGCCACGCGGGTGCGCCCGGTTTTCATTACTTCCTTGCTGACCTGAAGATTGGAGGGGTTGGTGACGTTGTGATGATTCTGACCTTCGCCAATAAAAGCTAGAATAGCATCACCAGTGCTCATTGAAACTGCCGCCGCTTGAGTATAGCGATAGATATATTCAGCCACTTTTTCGGCGGTACTCTGATTTAAGCCCTGCCTTAAGTAAGGTAAGGTTCGGTTAGCCAGATTCAGAGTCAAAAATGTGGCTTCTTCTTTGCCTTGACCGAAGGTTTTATTGCGCCGGATGACCAGCACCGCCACCAAACTGCCCACTACCAGAGTGAATACCAGTTGGGCCACAATTACCACACCAAGGTTGATTTGCTCCATCGCAACTTCTCAATATTTTTTATCAGGAATAAGTTACGGAGTCAGATTATGTAGTATTCCTCTAGATAAAGTTTAAGGCTCATGGTGGTTAGTGTCAAGTTCGACTTTTAGGCTGGGGGAATGCTGTAAAACACGAGGAATAGGCAAGGGGTACTAGCCACGCCCAACGCAGGTAATTTTGATTTCGGGTTTTCTAGCCTTTACCTACGGCTGCAAACAGGTTTCAAATTGCAGAATAATGAAAGGTATAGTCATCAGACCCAAGATTTATAACACGGGCTGGCTTCACTTCAGCAATTTTAGAAGAAGGCAGCAAACCTTGTTCCAATAATTTATTGGCCTCGGTACTGGGCATAGGTCGTGCGAAAAAGTAACCCTGAGTAAAACGACAGCCTAACAAACTCAAATGATCCAACTCCTCGGTATTTTCCACCCCTTCGGCTACCACCGAAAGAGCCAAATCAGAGCCCAGGCCCAGAACCGCTTTAACTACCGCCCGATTCTCAACATCAGTGGCAATCCCGGAAATAAAGGCGCGATCAATTTTGATACTATCCACCGGGAACCATTTCAGATAACTAAGGCTGGAATAACCAGTACCAAAATCGTCAATCGCCAACCGTACTCCGAGGGCTTTTAAGCGATTAAGGGTGGAAATATTGGCTCTAGTGTCATCCATTAAGACCGACTCAGTAATTTCAAGTTGGATAACCGCAGGGTCAACCCCGGTTTTAGTCAATACCTGCGTCACCATTTCGATTAGCTCATCTGGCTGCTGAATCTGACGACCCGAAAGATTAACACTCACCAATAACGAAGGGTGAGTAATATGCCATTGTTTGGCTTGCTGACAGGCCTGTTCCAGTACCCAACGACCAATCGGGCGGATAAGTCCAGTTTCTTCGGCCAGCGGGATAAACTCTGCCGGGGAAACTAACCCTCTAATAGGATGTCGCCAGCGCAAAAGTGCTTCCATACCCTGAATACTCTGATTTGCAAGCTCAATCATTGGCTGGTAATAAACTTCAAATTCATCGTTATTAAGGGCATGTCGCAAATGACCCTCTAATTCAAAGTGGTGGTGAACCTGGTCGTTCATGCTGCTGTCAAACGTGGCATAACAGGAACGTCCCTTGCTTTTAGCCTGGTACATCGCAATATCAGCATCGCGCCAAACATCCACCGGGTTGCGATAAGCCCGATTGGTCAAAACAATCCCAATACTGGTGCTAACAAATATTTTACGGGGGCCAAGCTCGAAAGGCGTTTGGAGTAAGGTAAGTATTCGGTCAGCCACCCTGGCAGGGGAGTTTTCGGGAGTTAGGTTACGCAACAGAATTATAAATTCATCGCCGCCCATTCGCGCGATTAAGTCATCAGCCCGCAAGCAAGTTTTAAGACGTTTGGCAGTTTCAACCAATAGGCGGTCGCCCAATTCGTGTCCCAGGCTTTCGTTGACCATTTTAAAACGGTCAAGGTCCAGCAGTAATACGGCTAAGGTGGTCTTACCTTGAGCTTCACCAATGAGAGATTGTTCCAGGTGGTTTATAAAATATTGGCGACTATGTAACCTGGTTAGTTGGTCAAAACCACTTTCGCCAGGGTAAACTTTATCGGGTTCAGCTTTGCTTTCCGAAATAGTTTGGCTAATAATATTTACAGTCTCTTCAATACCATCTTCAACTTGAATATTTGGGAGGGTTGGGGCAACTTGAATATATTCATCAATTACAACCTGGGGTACATCGGCAGAGTAAACCACCTGGTTGCGCCCAATATGTTTGGCGTGGTAAACCGCCACATCCGCCGCGTTAATAAGGTTAGTGAGAGTAGTAGCGTCGTAGGGAAAACAGGCCACCCCAATACTCATTGTAACGTTTATATTTTTTGGTTGACCATTAAATAAAATTGAGATGGGTGTATTTTCGATAGTATTGCGAAGCCGCTCCGCTAACACCAGGGCTTCATCCCGGTTAACTTCCGGCAAAACTATGGCAAATTCTTCGCCCCCAAACCGCCCCGGATGGTCATATTCCCGTACAGTATCTCTGATAGTCTGAGCAACACTGGCTAAAACCTTATCCCCGGCAAGATGCCCATAGGTATTGTTAACATTTCGCATAAAATCAAGGTCAGCCATAATCAGGCTAAGGGGGCGACTAAAGCGGCGGGCGCGTTCAAGTTCGGTGGTAAATACCTTGTTGAAGTGGCGAGCATTTAGTAGCCCGGTTTTAGAGTCAGTTTGGGCCTCCTGACGTAGGGCCGGCACTTTGGTAGCCTCGTACATCATTACCAGGGGGCAGAGAGCCAGAATAATCAACCAGTTATCAAGGTCCCATAGTAAAGCGACAATATAGCCCAGGGCCGCCAGGAAAACATCGGGTAAAAGACTATCTATCTTCATCAAGGCTGATTGGTTAAAGGTCAGCCCTCGGGCTAAGAATAGAGCCAAACTTATTAAAAAATGTTGTATCAGCACATATAAGAGAGCAACACCCAACACAATAAATACCCGGATTGGAGTATGAATTATCCAGGTATTATGCTCAAAGCTTTGATAGGCAACACGAGCGGTTAATCCGGCAATAATGTGGGTAGATATGTTAAAAGGCTGAATATACCATTTGTTCAGGGTAGGGCTATGGGTTAAACGTTTTTTAGCCCATTCAATCAGGTGAGGAATGGCTACTAACCCAACGTAAAGTGAGGGGTGTAATAATATACAACCAGCAAAAAAGAAAACATAATGGGGATAATAAACCCATTTATAATGCGTGCCGGAAGTTTCATAAAGTTGCGAAACCGTCGCCAGGGCGGTTAGAACACCAAATGTGATTAATAAGTTTTCGGTATTCTGCATCCCAGGGATTGCCATAGCAGTTAATAAAGCCCCGGTTAATAATACTATTCCGATGTATGCCCAGGCGCGTTTCGACATACCTATCTCCAACTACTCTTGTATTTTATTGTGAATGCTACTTGCAACATCTTATACTAAGTCCTGGTAAGTAATGATTAAAGGTAGGGGTGGGTTTATAACCCACCCGGACGGGTTTGAAACCCGACCCTACCCATCTTTTCGTATTGTAGTCAGCCGTACTTAGTATTATTTCCTACAAAACTTGATAAAGCCTGAGCTACCCTCTTTTTGAAGGTAGCCCAGACGGTCTTCACGGGAAAAACCTAAACCAAGAAATAATTAACAACCCCAGCAAGCACTGCTCCAGTTCACGCTACTCCAGTTTGCACTACTCCAGTTTGCACTACTCCAGTTTGCACTGCTCCAGTTTGCACTGCTCCAAACCTGCCCATTACTATTGATAACCGCCGATTGAGGTTTACCAGTATTAGGGGTAGTACCCATAAACTTATTGTTAACCGCTGCCTGAATATCAAGCAAACCTGACCCAGCTTTAGTGGAGGTATAGCCTGACCACTTGGTCCTGGTATCCCAGCCACCCCTCGCATTCTTTTGCAAAGCGGTAGACATCAGGCGATATTTCACCTGGTCTGGGTTCAGGGTCGGCTCGGATTGCAACAACAAGGCCACCGCCCCGGTGACTATCGGTGCTGACACCGAAGTACCCGACATCTTGAAGTAGTTACCACCAACCACATAACCAGGATACTGCACCGCAAAAGTTGAGTTCTGGCTCGCCGACAGTGAAATAATATTTTTACCTGGAGCTACCAGGTCGGGTTTTGTGCCGCCGGTTTCGTCCGTACCATAAGCCGAAAATGAGGGAACAACCATTTTGTTATTAGTTAGGTTGGTTGTACCGCCCTCATCCACCGCCCCCACCGTAAGCACAAAAGGGTCATTAGCGGGAGGGTAGATACCTGCCGAACCATTGTTGCCAGCCGAAGTAACAACTACGATCCCGTTAAACCAGAGGATTTCGCAAGCCGCCGCCATCGCATCGTTGTTGTAAGAGCCGGGCATGCTGCTGTTGAACGAAAGGTTCACTACCCGGATATTGTAGGTCGTTTTATTGTTAAGAACCCACTGTAAGCCGGACACTACGCTGGAAGCGTTCGACGTTCCGTTTGTATCACTAATCTTGACATTAATCAGGTTTGCCATCGGCGCAATACCAATGTAATTGCCGTTAGAAGCACTACCATCACCCGCTATTATTCCGGCAATGTGGGTTCCGTGACCATTATCATCTGAGGAATAGCTGCCACTTATACCAGGAGCATAGTTTACCGATCCGACAAGGCGGTTGGTACCCATAGCGGTGTAGAGGTCTTGTTGTTGACCAATCCCGCTATCTAGTACGGCAACCCCAATCCCATCACCTTGCAACCATGGTTTGACATGTCCATCATCGAGTCGAGTCCATACTTTATTGGCCTTGACATTGACATTATAAGTATTGAGCAGGGTTGAGTCATCAACATAGTTACTATAAGGGTAGGCCAGGTTAGTCTTAACCACCGGGGCATCAAACGAAACCCACCGAATACCGTTGATTTTAGCCAGTTCTGGAATTATTTTGGCTTGCATATCAGCCGCGAAGGCGTTGATAATAGTCAGATTTTTGGTAACTGTGCCTCCCAGACCCATTACTGAGGATTCAACCTGAGTTGCCCCTGGCTCTTTCTGCACAATTACACTGACTTGTTCATCAGGCCGAGACGCGGCTAACTCCAGTAATACTGGCTGAACTGGTGTTTGGCTAATATTGGGGTTGACCCGGTGGTCGGTAAATGCGGTGGTTAGAACCGCCGACAGGAGACCTATCACCATTAACAGGACGTAAACCCGATATGATGATTTCCCTTTGTGGCTTAATTGCCCTTGTGAAACCATTCTTCTGTAGCTCCTTTTATAAACGTAGCTAGAACTAAAAATAAGGGATGCTACCAACCAACTACAACAAGCGTAAAGTGACGGCAAAGTATAACTGAAGAAAAGACCGCTATAAAATAGATAAGCCCGACGCTATTATAGTCGGGCAATTTACTAATAAGGTCTATACATTTACCCTGCTAGTTTGTAGCTCGGCTGTCCCATACCCGGGATCCGTAGCTTTGCGTCCCCACTTTACAGCGGGTTTGCCCTTTTACTCGTTTAAGTTATTTCGCTTTAGCTTACTACCAATCAACAGGTGAGTTTTTAATTAGCGAGATAGCTATTTTTCAAGAAAATTCGTTAAGACAAATGAACCCAATTTAGAGTTATCTTAACAAAATTATATTACAGGAATGTGAAGCTGATATTACAGTATTGTCAATATTTGTTGTAATTTAGCTCACAGCAAAGGAGTCTCATAAGAAACTCTTTATTTTTTATATGGTGTGTCTGAGTCGATATCCTTTGCAGCTCAGGGGTAGGTTTACAACCACTCTCTATTCGCGAATAAACCCATATTCCAGCTCCGTGCTATAATTAGTTTAATCCCCATCTAAGTTGTAGCTTCTGTGTAGGAAAGGAACAAGCTTTGAACAAACTACGCCAATATTACCTACCTCTGATTATTGCCCTGATTGGTGGCCTTGCCATTGGCATGCTGCCAATCTCGTCCGGTCTCGCCGGAAATCAACCCTCCTGTTTCAACAACACTAACTCGACCCCCTCGGTTAGATTGGCGGTTGGGGGGCAGCAAATTAACACCGCCTGTCTCGTCACCCTGAATAATACCCTGATAGTGAGCGCGACCAACATCCCTGCCCAGAACGGAACCGCCCTACTCAACGCCATGACAACCATCATCGTTGCCAGCCCTACCTCAACTAACCCCTGGTTGTTAAAACTGGAACCCGGTACCTATGATCTGGGTAATGTTAGCCTAACCATGCAAGCCTACGTTCAGGTTGAAGGCTCCGGCGAAGGTGCCACCACAATAATTGGTAATGGTCAGACTGTCTCCACTACGGGGGTAATTGTTGGTGCATCTAACTCCGAGTTACGTTCGTTGACGGTACAAAGTCGGTCAGGAAACAGTTTCAGCACTGGGATTTACAATGCAAGTGGAGTGGATAGCAGTTTCAAAGTCCATAACGTTACGATTCTGTCCAGTGGTGGCAGCACCAACGGTACTGGCATTTACAATAACGTCGGCTCCCCAACCCTGGACAATCTAACTGTAGTGGTCAGTAATACTACTGCCGGAAACAGTTATGGTATTTCCAATGACTCCAATAGTTCTCAAATCCAAAACACTCGAGTTACAACCCGAAATAGTGGTACAGGGCAGGCCATTGCCGTTTATAATTTTGGTAGCACTACCGTTTTGCTGAAAAATGCTATTGTTTCAGCCTCCACTACTGGGAGTGGTGCAAGCGAGGGTATTTGGAATGATAATACCGGAACCCCCTTGATTCAAAGTACCAATGTTATTGTTAACAACACCGGGGGCGGTGAAGCTTTAGGGATATTGGCACTGGGCTCCAGTATAAGCCAAATTGAGGATAGTAATATTAGCGTTACAACCGTTGGCTCTGGCTTTACCCAGGGTATGCTAAATAATAGCACAACCGCCTCAATTATATTACGCCGTAGCACAATTTATTCAAATGGCACCAGGCCGACTCCACCTCCACCTCAATGTAACGTAGTAGGTGTAAACGATTTTGGGGGTTCGGTTAACATCTACGACAGCCATATTACCGTTGTAGCGGGCGGTAGTTGCACTGCTTATGGGCTGGCACTTCAAGGTACACCCAACATTATATCCGTTGTCAACAGCTATATCAAAAGCACTAACACTGGTATCTTCAACAGCCAGATTAACAAACCTAAAATTGGCTCTTCCCAGCTAGACGCGCCTATAATGGTGGCAGCCGCAAATACGGCAGTTTGTATCGGCAGTTTCAGGGGCGATTTCACTGCCACCAATGCCGATTGCAGTTAACCAATAACCTTTAGGAATTGAAAATGGCAACCTTTCAATATCACACGGATTTATTAGCCCGGTATCCGGCGGTAGTGGGCGGGGTAATTCTGGCCCAAAACCTTCAGAATGGCCCAACTCCACCCGGTCTACTGGAAACCTATCAGGCCGAGCAGGCGGCGGTAATCAAACGGCTGGGCGATACCGCTTTGAGTCAGCTTCCTTCGCTTTCGGCCTGGCGCGGGGTTTTTAGCAGCTTCGGGGTCGAGCCAACCAAGTATCGAAGTGCGGCGGAAGCTCTGTTGCGTCGCCTGACCAAAAAGGGCGATATTCCAAGTATCAATTTATTGGTTGACCTGGGCAATTTGATTAGCATCCGTTATGCTCTGCCAGTGGCAGTTTTTGATACACGGGAAGTACAGGGTGCGCTGACGGTACGCTTTGCCGATGGTTCGGAGCGTTTTACCCCGTTGGGTGAAGCCGTTGTTGAAAACCCGGAAGTGGGAGAGGTTATTTTCAGCGACGACAAGAATATGGTGCTGGCCCGTCGTTGGTGCTGGAGACAGAGCGAGGAGAGTGCCGCCCAACCCCCCACCAATTCTGCGATTATCACCATCGAGGGCCACCACGCAACCGCCCGTCAGGATGTTGAAGCCGCTTTAGCCGATTTTACCTCTTTGCTCCGCCAATACACCGAGGCCAAGTTTGTTTCGGGGGTGCTGGATAAAAATAATCCGAGAATAACCAACAATGAATGATGAAGGTTCAAAAGATTTACCACCAAAAACGTCTGAATTAATTTCAGAAACTTTATTAGCGGTGCGAAAACATCCCGAACATTACCTGTATTCCGCCCAACGCGGGGAAATTTATTTAAGTTTTGGTGACTCGAGGCTAAATTTACCACCACCATTAAAACAGCAACCTAACACAAACCCTAACGATATTAAACTTCAAATATCAGATGCTTTACGCGCTCAATGGATGCACGCCCAATTTGCTGATTTCGTGATTGGGGAATTAAGTATACTAACTACTAAATATGTTTTCGAGGCCCTTTCCAAAAATATTCTCTCGAATGAATTAAACAGGTTTGAAAAAGACTTTTTGACGGATGTTACTGAAATAATGGAATTGGCTAGGCTACTACTTGACAACGAAATCAGGATAGAAACCGCCAAAGAACAATTAACCGAAAGATACTGGTTTTTTGAGTTTACAGAGGAAGCTTATAATATAAGTCGGCTCTACTCTACCGCCGTATTGAGCTTAAACATTATCATCTATGGGGCGAGAAAACCAGATAGATATTCGTTAATTACTCCAGAAAACTGGAAAGCCATAAGTATGGATTATGCGAGTGAAGCTGCCAACGCTATTTCTGCCATTCCTAATCCTACCTTTAGAGATTGGCAGAACTCGGATATACCCATTTCATTTGATAAAAAAAAGCGGCTGGAATTTTGGGAATGGTGGCTAACCGAAGCCATTCCCCAGGCGTGGGATTTAGCCCAAACCTCTTATCAAAGTGCCCGGTAATAAATCATCGGGCTAAAAGAACCTGTTAAAAGCATAGGCTCTTAGCGCGAGGCTTTAGTCCCGCGCAATAATTGGCTAAACTATTTAAACTTTCTTTATATTCTCTGTGCTTTGGCGGTAAAAAATTATGGTTTTAATTCATGAGCTGGATGTGTTTACCCGCGAGCCGGGACTAGGTAACCCCACTGGAGTGGTTTTGAACGCCGATACTCTGTCCGATAGTGAGATGCAACGCCTAGCCACGCTTACTACTCTGGAAATGGCCTTTGTCTGCCGACCTACCGACCCGGCAGCGACTTTGCGGCTACGCTATTTCTCGCCCAAAAGTGAAATGAACCTGTGCGCCCACGCCTCGATTGGGACACTCTGGCTGCTGGGCGAGTTGGGGCAATTAGCCGGGGAATGTTTGGTCGAGACACGGGCGGGGTTATTGCCCACTTCAGTAATAATGGCAGATGGCAAACCCGAAAAGGTTTTATTTCAACAACCGCTACCCACTTTTGATAATGGGCCGTTCCCCCTGGAACTGGCGGCGCAGGCTCTGGGGCTAAAACCGGAGCAAATCAGTGGGCCAATAGTGGCAGCCTCTACCGGACGGGCCAAGTTACTGATTCCCCTGCCCGATTACACAGTATTGGACAGTTGCGAGCGTAACGAAACCGCCCTGAATGAAATTTGCCAGCAATATGATTTGACCGGGCTTTACCCCTACACCTGCCGTAGTCGCAACCCGGTAACAGTGGAAGCCCGCCAGTTTCCCTACAATATCGGCTTCGTGGAAGACCCCGTGACAGGGGTAGCAATGGCGGCTCTAGGTTGCTACCTGGTCAAGAATAAGCTAATCCCCACCTCCTCACCCCAAACCAACCTGACTATCGAACAAGGCCACGCGATGGGATGTCCCGGTAGTGCCGAAGTTTTTGTGCGTACTAAAAACGGCGAAATCGCACAGGTTATGCTGGGTGGCGTGGCGGTGGTGGTGGGGCAGAGCGAGTTATAGTGTTCATTTGTAATCAAAGACGATTTGGCTAAGAATCTTTCCCCTTCTCCCCGCCTTGTGACAAAATCCCCTAACAGGTATAATTAGCATAGCTTTAT
This sequence comes from Chloroflexia bacterium, assembly GCA_038207495.1. GTDB lineage: Bacteria > Chloroflexota > Chloroflexia > Chloroheliales > Chloroheliaceae > Chlorohelix. The sequence continues at coordinate 129,175 of JBBQZS010000004.1, read as the reverse complement.
TAAAACCAACATAAATATATCCCGAAGTGGATTTAGAGATTTATAGTTGGTACTCGTTACTATTTTCGGAGGAGATTCTGTGACAAATTCGACAACTGTTATTTCTGAAATTATTCCCAGAGAGTTGCTTTTTGGCAACCCCACCAAAACAATGCCCCGCATTTCGCCGGATGGCAAGCGGATGGCTTATGTTGCTCCGGTGAATAATGTTTTGAATGTCTGGGTGGGCGATATTGGCCGCGACAACTATAAACCACTGACCAAAGACAAAGAGCGGGGCGTGCGACTATATTTTTGGGCTGAAGATAATCAGCACATTTTGTATCTGCAAGATATGGGCGGCAACGAAAACTGGCGATTATACGCCGTTGATCTGGCGACTGGCGATACCCGTGACCTGACTCCCTTTGAGGAGGTACAGGCGCAGGTAGTAGACCAGAACAAACACTTTCCTAATGAACTGCTAATTGCCCTGAACAAAGAAAATCCTCAGCTACACGATGTTTATCACCTGGATTTGACTACGGGCGAACTTACGGTAGTAGCCAAAAACCCCGGCAACATCGCCGGCTGGGTAACAGACGCGCACTTCAAAATTCGCGCTGCCTGGGCCGCCTCTCCTAACGGTGGATTTAACCTGTTGGTGCGCGAAACCGAGCAAAGCGAATGGCACGAGATGGGCAACTGGGACGAGGATAATACCCTCAACAGCAGCCCCATCGGTTTTAGCAAAGATGGCAGATTTATTTATCTGATAGACTCCCGCGACTATAATACTGGACGACTGGTAAAACTGGAAATTGCCACCGGGAAGATTGAGGTTATCGCCGAAGACCTCCATTATGACGTGGGCGACGTTATGATTAATCCTGATAGTTACGAGGTTGAGGCTGTTTCCTTCATTCGGGCGCGTAGTGATTGGATGGTGCTGAGTGATTCGGTTAGAACCGATTTTGAGAATCTCCTGAAACTTCATCATGGGGATATGTCTATTATCAGCCGAGACACTGCCGATAAAACCTGGCTGGTAGCCTTCGCCGCCGATAACGGCCCGGTCTCATATTATACTTACGACCGCCAGAGCCGGGAAGCGACCTTTATGTTTGTGAACCGCCCTGAAATTGCTCAGTATACCCTGGCGGAAATGCAGCCTTTTTCGTTCACGGCACGGGACGGTCTGACCATTCACGGTTATATCAGTTTCCCGCCCGGTGTAGAGAAAAAGAATCTGCCGATGGTGGTGGATGTGCATGGCGGCCCCTGGGCGCGGGATATTTGGGGCTTAAACGCTGAAACCCAGTGGTTTACTAACCGGGGCTATGTCAGCTTGCAGGTCAATTTCCGAGGTTCGACGGGCTACGGCAAGGATTTTGTCAACGCCGGTGACAAACAGTGGGCCGCCAACATGCACAACGACCTGCTGGACGCGGTGAATTGGGCGGTGGCGCAAGGCTATGTTGACTCAAGCAAGGTAGCAATCTATGGCGGCTCCTACGGTGGTTATGCTGCGCTGGTGGGCGCAACCTTTACGCCCGACTTCTTCACCTGTGCTATTGATATTGTTGGCCCCAGCAACCTTGTGACCCTGATTAAAAGCATTCCGCCTTACTGGTCAACCCAACTGGCAGTTATGCACAAGCGGGTGGGCAACCCTGATACTGACGAAGAATTTATGAAGTCGCGCTCGCCCCTTTTCAGGGTAGACCAGATTAAAATCCCGATTCTGGTAGCCCAGGGCGCAAACGACCCCCGCGTGAAACAGGCCGAGGCCGAGCAGGTGGTAGCGGCGATGAAAAGCAAGGGGATTGATTATGAATATATGCTTTTCGCGGATGAGGGTCACGGCTTTGCCAAGCCCGAAAATCGCATGAAGTTTTATGCTACCGCCGAAAAATTTCTGGCAAAACACCTGGGCGGGCGTTACGAGGAATAAAATATAAACCGCCAAGATGCCAAGAACGCCAAGAAATTTATAAATTCTTCTGTATGCTTTGTGTCTTTGTGGTGAACATAAGGGGCGAAATGGCTAAGATTATCGAATTAGTACAGTTTGGGATGGGCGGGGTAGGACGGGCTCTATTTGGGTTGGTGGTGCAACACGGGCCGGAGTTGCGCGAACGACTGGGAATTGATATTCGCTATCGGGCTTTGGTGGACAGTAGCCATGCCCTGCACATTGATTTTAATTCCTCGGTAAACCAACAATATCTTCAATTTTTGTGGGCGCGGCTCAAACCCGAAGTTGGTGAGAAAATAGCCGACCAGACCGGGGCAGTCACTCGACCAAGCGCGGTTTCGGTGTTAGCTACCGAGCTTGACCGTATTCGGCGCGAGGATAGTGCGGTTAAGCTGGTAGCAGTGGACGTGAGTGGCGCGGCTGACACCGAAATGACCCCCGTTATTACCGCCGCCCTGCGTCAAGGGCAATACGCTGTGCTGGCAAACAAACGTCCATTGTGCTGCCCGACGGATGATTTCAAGCAAATGGCAGCTGCCGCCGGAGCGGGAATGGCCCGTTTGCGCTACGAAACCACGGTGGGGGCGGCCCTACCTATCGTCAGCACTATTCGGATGTTATTCGATAGTTTTGACGAAATCAACGAGATTGCGGGCTGCTTTAGTGGCACTCTGGGCTTCCTTACCACCGAAATCGAGGCCGGACGCAACTATAGCAAGGTAGTAGCGGAAGCCAAAGCAAAAGGTTACACCGAACCTGACCCCCGCGATGACCTGGGCGGGGTGGATGTGGCCCGCAAAGCCTTAATTCTGGCGCGTAGTCTGGGCTTTTCCGCCGAACTCAAGGATGTGGGGGTCGAAGCCCTTTACCCGGCAAGCATGGCGGAGTTGAGTGTAACCGATTTTATGGCGCGATTGCCGGAACTCGATGAATATTACGCCAACCTGAGTCGGGAAGCGGCAACCGAAAATAAGACCCTGCGTTATGTCGCTACCGTCAACCGCCAGACTTTGAAAGTAGGGCTGGAAAAAGTAGCCCGTGACTCCCAGATTGGGCGGTTGCGCGGCCCGGATAATATCGCGGTCTTCCGAACGCGCCGCTACGACCCCCAACCAATGGTAATTCAAGGGCGCGGGGCTGGCCCGGAAGTGACCGCTTCGGGAGTGTTGGCGGATATTGTGAGCCTGGGGAGATAATTTCAGGATGGTCGTAGCTACGTCTCGAAATTACGCCAAAGCCACCATAGCCTTTCGGGTTTTGCGGTTTATCGTTGGTAGAATTATTTTCAAAATCCTATTTCGGGTAAAAATCGAAGGGCTGGAAAATCTACCCAAAGAAGGCGGCTATATTCTGGCAGGCAACCACCTTAGCTGGATTGACCCCTTCCTGATGCTAGGCTATTTTCCGGCGGAACCCCGCATATATTTTATTGCTGCCCGCGAGGAAGTTTATTACCCGGCCTGGCGACGAATTTTCACTGAAAAGGTGGGCGGGGTTATCCCGATAGAGCGGGACAAAAATGGTTCCAGCCGGGAGCTGCTGGTTAAGGTAAAAGAAACTCTGGAAGGTGGAGGCGTGCTGGGCATGTTCCCCGAAGGTGACGTTTCGGGCCGAGAAACGGGTAAGATTCTACCGCTAAAACGGGGATTAGCTTTTTTCGCTTCCGCCACAGGTGCGCCAATTGTCCCAGTGGGTTTTAGTGGCACTAAAGAGCTGTGGGTCAGGCGGCATATCCGGGTGATTGTGGGTAAACCTATTGCGGGGCGCAAAGGTGGTAAAGAGGCTAGCACCACCCTGACCGAAGAAACCACCGCCGCCTTACTCCAACTTCTACCAAAGCCTATTCCCACCCCGCCAGGACGCAAATTTTTGTATAAATTCCTGACCAACCTGTTCACCCAAGAAGTCAAAGAACACCCCACCCCCGAATGAACATTCCACTCCCACTTGAATATATTGCGGCTTTGCTAATTGCCCTGGCCCTGGATTTGCTGGTGGGCGAACCACCCGCCGCCTTGCACCCGGTAGTTTGGATGGGCAAGCTGGTCAAGTTCTGGGAGAGGTTTGCCCCACGCCAGAACCACGACTTGCAACTACTTTATGGTCTATTTACCCTGCTGGTCAGCGTGGGCGGGGTGTTATGGCTAGGGTTTGGCTTCTTGAACTGGTTGCGGGGCGTTTCGTTTGTGGCGGTCTTGCTGGTAGAAGCGGGGTTGCTCAAGTGCTGTTTCAGCGTCCGAATGCTGGGGGATGTTGGGCTGAAAATCCGCCATTTGTTGACGCAGGGTAGGTTAGAGGAAGCTCGTTTTGAGATGCGGAGTCTGGTTAGCCGCGATGTCAGCAAGCTCACCGAACAACTAATCATTGCCGCAACAATTGAGTCGGTAGCGGAGAATTCTACCGACAGTTTTGTCTCGCCGATTTTTTTCTTTGCCTTGCTGGGTTTGCCGGGGGCTCTGGCTTATCGGTTGGTCAATACTTTCGACTCGATGATTGGCTATCGCGGCAAATACGAATACCTGGGCAAAGCCGCCGCCCGACTGGACGATGTGCTGAATTATCTCCCCGCCCGTTTTACCGCCCTGCTGTTGATTGTTTGCGCGGGTTGGTACGGCGGAGACCGCCAAAACGCCTGGAAAATCGCCCGTCGCGACCACGCTATAACCGCCAGTCCCAACGCTGGTTGGACGATGGCGGCAATCGCCGGAGCCTTGCATGCTCAACTTGAAAAGGTGGGGTATTATAAGTTAGGCGATGATGACCGTATTCTTGTGCCCACCCAGATAAATCAGGCCGTAACCGCCCTTTACCTTATAACCCTGATTATAACTGTTCTCTTTTGCGCCATTTTCGGATTATTTGCGTATATAATGTTACGATAAGAATTTGTATTCACAAGGATGAACAGGATAATTAGGATGTTTTAAATTCCAGCAAATAGGAGTAACGTTATGCCAGAAACTGTACTCATTGGGCTTTGGTTTGTGGTAAATATAGGGATATTACTTTTCTTTGGGAAAATCATCAAGTTAAGAGGTGATTTCGCAGGAGCGATTTTATTTAGTACCGGCATGATATTTCTTTTAACAGTTAATATTTTAAAACTAACTGAATATTTGCCTTCTATTCCAGCCTGGTTCTTTTTTATTCCTGCGGTTGTTTTCACCGTGACAGGTGGAGTTTTCCGGGCAACTGCTAACTCTAAAAGAAAATAAAAGAGGTACTAGAATGGATGTGTTTCTGGTAATTTTGGCCTTTATCCTGACGCTACTGGCGGTAGGTATAACCGCCTATGCGTATCTGCTCAAAAAGTGGGTAAGTATAATTTTACCTCTGGGGTTAACAGGTGGCTTGATTCTAAGCACCACCCAAATGTTGCGGCAGTTTGCCAATCTGGATACTGAAATAGCTATTATTCTCAGTTTAGTGGGAATGGCCTTTAGTTTGACCGTGATTGTCCTTTCTCTCCGGGCCATAACAATTGCCAGTAGGAGGTAGGGTATATGTTAGATACAATCTTTATTTTAGGCTGGATCCTGGCTATAATCTTAACTCTGCTGACACCTCGCCGCTTTGACCCTGCTGACGAACGATATACATCTTCAATGTTTCAGGCGATTAGTATGTTATTCATTAGCACAGGTTTTATTTTACAGAGATTTGCGGGACTTTCCACGTCAGGGGTTGCTTTGATAATGATTCCATCAGCAGCTTTCCTTGTGGTTAGTGGATTCATGGTATTCCTAAGAAGAAACCGTAACTAAGAGGATTGCAAAGGGAGGCGAATATGTTAGATATTTTTCTCATTGTGGGCTGGATTATTGGGATGATAGGTATCTTATTTTTGCCCCGCCGTTATGACTCTTTAGGAACGCAATTTGCTCCTACGCTGTTTAGTTCAATAGGATCATTATTTTTAGTTACAGGTTTTATTTTGCAAAGAGTTGCAGGTCTATCACCTAGTGGTGTGGCGTTAGTGCTGATTCCGGCGGCCTTGTTCCTCTTTACTGGTGGATTTTTATACCTGAGAGAAAAAAAGCTTAATAAATAAAAGTTAAATCTGAACTCGTAAGGGCGAATCTTGTGTTCGACCTAAACCTAACAAGGGTGAACATAAAGTTCACCCCTACGAAAGATATCGTGAAGGAGATTGTTGTGAATTACAAAAGATTAGGACGAACTGGCCTGAAAGTTTCCCCGCTGTGCCTCGGCACGATGCAATGGGGTTGGACTACCGACGAAGAAACCGCCAACAAGGTGATGGATGCCTTTGTGGAAACTGGTTGCAACTTTATTGATACGGCGGATATCTACTCACGCTGGGCGGAAGGCAATCCCGGCGGCGTGTCGGAAGAAGTTATCGGGCGATGGATGAAAGCGAGAGGCAATCGTAGCCAGATTATCCTGGCAACCAAAGTGCGCGGCCCAATGGGTGACGGCCCGAACGATGTGGGGCTTTCCCGGAAGCATATTGTGGAGGGGGTAGAAGCATCCCTGCGCCGTTTGCAAACTGACTATATTGACCTGTACCAGACTCATTTCGCTGACCCCGAAACCCCGATTGACGAAACCCTTCGCGTCCTGGACGATTTGCAACGGGCGGGCAAAGTACGCTACGTTGGGGCCTCCAACTATACCGCCTGGCAATTGATGGAAGCTCTGTGGAGTGCCGACAAAAATGGTACCGCTCGTTACGACTCGCTGCAACCCAACTATAGTCTTATCAAACGAGCCGAGTATGAGCGCGAGCTTAAAAGCGTTTGTGAGAAATATAATATCGGGGTAATTCCTTATAGCCCATTAGCGGCGGGTTTTCTGACGGGCAAGTACGAAAAGGACAAAGAAACCGATAGCAAACGGGCTGCCAATATCAAAAACGTCGCCTTCACGGAACAGGGCTGGGCTACCCTGGATACCGTAAAAGTTATCGCCAGCGAAACCGACAGCACTCCTGCGGCAGTAGCGTTGGCCTGGCAACTATCCCAATCAGCCATTACCGCCCCAATTATCGGGGCAAACTCGGTAGAACAGCTACAGGCCAGCCTGGGGGCAATCGAGCTGAAACTAAGCGACGAGCAAATTAATCGCTTGAACGAAGTTTCTAGCTGGAAGTAATCAGTTAACAGCCATTGGTTGTCGGTTGATCGAATTTCCTAATCAGGGCGTGTTCACCACGCCCTACCAACTTCTTTTTTTATTTTTTAATTCTTTATTGTTAGTGCTTTTTATGTGCTTGCTACTTTTTTCTAGCTTTATCCTGGCTAAATTTATGCTATACTAAAGCTATAAAAAAATCCCGCCCCCAAACCGCTGAGTATTCAACTAATCGAAAGAGTTGATGTGTGGATAATGATAAAGGTAACCTTCTCCAGGGAGAACTGGAAGCATTACGCGTTCGGTTAGCTGAATTAGAGCAGCAAATTCACAATTCCGAGTTGGAAAACGCCTTCCTCTATAAAGAAGCTCATGAAGCAATCCACCAAAAAAAAGAGGCGCGGGCCTTTTTGAATACCCTTCTTAAAATTGCCCCCATGGGTTTGGCCTTTCTAGACCCAGAATTCCGCTATCTGCATGTCAATGAAACACTAGCTGCTATCAACCGTTATCCGGCTCACAAACATCTCGGTAAGAAAGTTGACGAAATATACCAGGCTGAAGTCAGGGATAAAATCACAACCTTATTAAACCAGGTTCTTACAACCAGACAACCTGTTTTAAATATCGAAATAGACAGCCAAAATTGTACTCCTACAGAAGTAACTCGCTATTTTCTTTCTCACTATTATCCAGTAAAAAGTGAAGATGAAGAAATATTCGGGATAGGAGTAGTAGTCCAAGACATTACCGAATACAAAAAGCCCGGAGAATATGGAAATGAACTAATAAATTCTTCGCAAGCTCTTCGGTCCTTAGAGCAATCTCGGTCTGAGCTCCAATCTGCTAATAGTCCAAAAACAATCCTGTTGGTAGAGGATGAAAAAACCGTCAGAGACCTTGTATCAAAAGTATTGAAACGCTCTGGCTACGAGGTTATGGTTGCCAGCAACGGGCAAGAAGCCCTGGATGTAATGCGCCAGAACGATATTGAAATAAACCTGGTATTAACCGATGTACTAATGCCCAAAATGGGTGGAGTTGAACTCGCCCAACAGTTACAACAATTTAGCCCTGGGATGCCAATCTTGTTTATGTCCGGCTACACCGATGGAGCACTATTAGAAACAAACAGCCTCAAATCCAATGCGGCCTTTCTCCAGAAACCCTTTACTCCCCAGGACCTTACCCAAAAATTGCGAGCGTTACTAGACTAAACCTAAGAGCTTGCCATTTATCTACAAATGGGCTAAAATAAATCACATTGTTGAATAATAACCATCTTTGATATACAAAATGTCGGTTTATCTGGTTATTGAACAACAGATTATCAGTGAATGAGCCTCTACGGGAGCAAAATGGAACAAACACGCTTTGACAAAGTAGTCATTGGCGGGGTGAGCGGCAGCAAGGTTGCTACTCAAAATATTATCCGAGCAGGCGGGAAATCACCGCAACTTTTAACTCCCACCAATTTTTATATCTCTAAAACTGACGCCCTCAGCATCTTTCACGGCACTTTCAGAATCGCTTTTGCGGTAGAATACTCTTGCGACTTTAACCAAACCTTATTCAGCCTGAGAAAAATTATTCATGAAAATACCGACATTTAAATTAGAGCGTTGGTTCGCCAAGTATGAGTTTAAAGCCCCCTACCTGTTGTGTAGCTCGGATTGTGAGTCTATGAGCGTCCAGGAGCTTTTGGCGTTAGAGCCGGGAGCGGAGCAAGAGTTCCAGCAATTATGGCTGGGCTATACTGAATCTGCGGGCAGCCCCGCCCTTCGCAAGGAGATTTCCAAACTTTACGAAAAAACCTGGCCCAACGAAATTCTGGTACATACCGGGGCGGAGGAGGCCATCTTTAATTTTATGAACAGTGCCCTGAAAGCGGGCGACCATATTATCGTGCAATACCCCTGTTACCAATCCTTATTGGAAATTGCCCAGGCGATTGGTTGTGAAGTGACAAAATGGGAGAGTTTTGAAGAATTGGGCTGGGAACTTGACCCCAATTTCCTGGTGAAGAATATCAAGTCCAATACTCGTGCTATCGTGATAAATTGCCCCCATAACCCAACGGGCTATCAAATGGGCCAGGCCAAGTTCCGTAATATTCTTGATATTGCCAAAGGACGCGATTTGCTGGTTTTCTCGGATGAGGTTTATCGAGGTTTGGAGTACGACGAGAAAGACAGATTACCCGCCGCCTGTGACCTCTACGAAAACGCCGTGTCACTAGGAGTATTGTCAAAAGCGCAAGGGTTGGCGGGGTTGCGGATTGGCTGGGTCGCGACCCGTAACCAATCCTTATACCGGGAGATGGCTGATTTCAAGGATTACCTGACGATTTGCAACAGTGCGCCCAGCGAGTTCCTGGCTACGCTTGCTTTGCGCCACAATAACCAGCTTGTCGAGCGCAACCTGGGAATTATTCGGCAAAATCTGGAGTTGTTGGAGCCATTTTTCCAGAAGTGGCAGCATGTCTTTAACTGGCAAAAACCCAAAGCGGGGGCAATTGCTTTTCCCAGCCTGAAAATCAAAACTGACATTGAAGAATTTTGTGTGGATTTGGTGGAAAAGAAAGGCGTATTACTTTTGCCCGGTAACTATTACGATTATGGAAATAAAAATTTCCGAATCGGTTTCGGGCGAAAAAATATGGCCCAGGCTCTGGATAAACTGGAAGAATATCTCACCGAAGTAGTCCAAAGTTGAAAGTCGAAAGTCGAAAGTCAAAAATGAAACCTGGTAACTTTCGACCTTTGACTCAGTACTCGTTACTTATGAAGAGACGGAGGCAGTCAAAATGCGGTCAACCAATGAACCATCAGTAAAAACCAAAGATGGCTTTGCTAAAGCGAAACACGAAGAATTGGGCTTGAGCCAGGAAGAATTGCTCAAAATGCACTATGATTTAGTGCTGTCCCGGATGCTGGACGAGCGAATCTGGATGCTCAACCGCCAGGGCAAAACCGCCTTTGTGATTAGTTGCGCCGGACAGGAAGCCAGTCAGGTGGCCTTTGCGCGAGCGATTAAATCTGGTTTTGATATTGTGTTTCCTTATTATCGCAATATGGCGTTGGTGCTGGCAATGGGTATGACTCCCCGCGAAGTAATGTTGCACCAGCTTTCCAAAGCGGACGACCCATGCAGCGGAGGGCGGCAGATGCCCAGCCATTACGGCTATCCCAAACTGAACATTATCAGTGTCAGCAGCCCGGTTGCAACCCAATTAACCCAGGCGGCAGGAGCGGCTTATGCCAGCAAACTCAAAAAAGACGGCAAAGTAACCCTGACCTCGGTGGGCGATGGCGGGACAAGCAAGGGCGATTTTCATGAAGCCCTGAACTTTGCTTCGGTGCATGCTCTGCCTGTGGTTTTTTTGGTGGAAAATAACGGCTATGCCATTAGCGTACCAATCAGCAAACAAATGCATATCAAGGATATTAGCTCACGAGCCGCCAGTTATGGGATGCCGGGAGTTACGGTGGATGGCAACGATTTGCTGGAAGTCTACCGGGTAGCGGTAGAAGCGGTGGAACGCGCCCGGAATGGTGGTGGCCCAACGCTGGTGGAGGCTAAAACATATCGCTATCGCCCCCACAGCAGCAGCGACGATGACCGAGCCTATCGGACCCGCGAAGAAGTCGAAGAGTGGAAGCACAAAGACCCGATTGAGCAGTTCGAGCGATACCTGGAAGAGCATAATTTTATGGACAAAGAGAGCGAAAAACAGGTTCGCCTTAAAATCCGGCAGGTGATTGACGATGCGCAGGAGTACGCCGAGAAAGCTGCCTACCCCAGCCCCGAAAGTGCTTTGAAATATGTTTATGCCGAAGAGGAGGTGCGCTAATGGCGGTTAGGACGGTAGTTGAAGCAATCCACGACGCCCTGATGGATGAAATGCGCCGTGACGAACGGGTTTTTGTATTAGGAGAGGATGTAGGGTTGCGGGGCGGGGTCTTCCGGGCGACGGATGGTTTGCAGAAAGAATTTGGCGAGTTGCGGGTGCTGGATACTCCACTGGCGGAGGGTTGTATAGCGGGAGTAGCGATTGGGGCGGCTCTTAACGGCATGCGCCCGGTAGCAGAGTTTCAGTTTGCCGATTTCATTCATCCGGCGATTGAGCAGATTATTGACGAAGCGGCCCGCATCCGCTATCGCTCCAACAACGGCTTTAGTTGCCCGGTGGTTTTCCGCGCTCCTTATGGCGGCGGGGTACAGGGCGGAATGTATCACAGCCAGAGTGTGGAGGCGATGTTTGCCCAATGGCCCGGCCTAAAGGTGGTTACGCCCAGCTTCCCATATGATTACAAAGGGTTGCTCAAAGCGGCTATTCGGGATGCTGACCCGGTGGTATTTCTGGAGCATAAGAAAACCTACGCCCTGCCAGGCTTGCGTCAGGAAATCCCCGATGGCGATTATATTGTACCCATTGGCAAAGCCAAAACCGTCCGTGAAGGTACTACCCTTTCGGTTTTTGCCTATGGCATGATGTTGCACCAATCTTTGGAAGCGGCGAATCTGCTGGCAAACGAGGGCTTGAATGTCGAAGTGGTTGACCTTCGCACCTTGCGCCCTCTCGACAAAGAGGCCGTGATTAACTCGGTGAAAAAGACCGGGCGCGCCCTGATTGTTCATGAAGCCAACCTGTTTGGGGGTTTTGGTGGGGAAATTGCCGCGATTCTGGCGGAGGAAGCATTTGAGTATCTGGATGCGCCGATTCGCCGTTGCACCGGGCCGGATATCCCGGCAATGCCTTTCGCCCAACCGATGGAGGATTTTTTCATGCCCAACCCGCACAAAATTGCCGAGGCGATGCGGAAGTTAGCGGCGTATTAGGAAAAATTTAAACCGCCAAGAACGCCAGGAACGCCAGGAAATTTATAAGTTCCTTTGTGCTCTTTGTGTCTTTGTGGTGAAATAAAGAAGGAAATTATGACGACACAAATTACTATGCCGCAACTTGGCGAGAGCATTCACGAAGGTGTAATCGGGAAATGGCTCAAGCAGCCCGGCGATAAAGTTGAACGTTTTGAACCGATTGTGGAGATTCTGACCGATAAGGTTAATGCCGAAATCCCCTCACTGGTAGATGGGGTGTTAAGTCGGATTATTGCTACCGAGGGCGAAACGGTTGAGGTTGGGGCGATTATTGGCGAAATGCAGGAAGTTGGCTCATTAGTAGCAGCAACTGTCGCACCCACAAATAATGGCGCGGGCAAGGAAAAAGAGGCGACGGGCGTATTCCCTTCGGGGACGAGCGCGGGCGGTTGGTATGTGGAGGAAGATGAACTAGACCTCTATATAACTCCCTCAAAGAGCGAGGAGCAGCCAAGCCATCCCCACCGTTATTCGCCAGCGGTGCGCCGTTTAGCCGAGGAACATCATCTCAATCTGGACACCCTGCCCATCAAGGGTTCGGGTATAAGTGGGCGGGTCACCCGCAACGATGTGTTGAATTATCTGGAGATACAGCGCAACATGCCCCAGGTTAATACTCCGGTGGTGACACGGGCAATGGCGGCGGAAGCCATCAGCTACCAGCCATCACCTGCCAGCAATCCTGCTAGTTCGCAACTAACCCCGATTATTCCTGCACCAGTTGAATCTGCCCCACTTAGTCCTCAGTCCTCAGTCCTCAGTCCTTCCGAGGAACTTGTGCCGCTAACTCCCATGCGTAAAACTATCGCCGAGCATATGACTCGCAGCAAACAGACAGCCCCCCACGCCTGGACAATCGTGGAGGTAAATATGACCCGTTTGGTCAAGCATCGGGCTCAAATCAAAGAAGTTTTCAAGCAGCGCGAGGGTATTGACCTGAGCTATTTGCCCTTTGTCATCAAGGCGGTGGTCGAGGCTTTGAAACAGTTCCCCCAGCTTAACACCAGTTGGTCGCCGGACGGAACGGGAGTAATTGTCAAACGCGAGTTAAATATCGGGGTGGCGATAGATGTGCCGGATGGCCTGGTGGTGCCGATTATCCAACGGGCCGACGAAAAGAGTCTGGTGGGTCTGGTCCGTAGCCTGAATGACCTGATTACGCGAGCCCGCAGCAAAAAATTGACTCTGGCTGATTTGCAAGGTGGCACTTTTACGGTGAACAATCCCGGCGCGTTTGGCTCCATTATGAGCTACCCGATTATCAACCAGCCCCAGGCCGCGATAGTTACGATGGAGTCTATCGTCAAGCGACCCGTGATTATGTCGGATGATAATGGCGACACTATCGCTATTCGCTCGATGATGAATATGTGTATCAGTTTCGACCATCGGGTGGTGGACGGAGCAATCGCCGGACGCTTCCTCCAGGCAATTAAAAAATGGCTGGAATTTAATAGTTTTGAGTTTTAAGTTTTAAGTTTTGAACTGTTCATGAGGTTTGTCATTCTAAGCGTAAGCGAAGAATCTAAATGTTATCAGCAAGACCCTTCGCAAGCTCAGGGTGACTGTCGTGGTGAACGGTTACAATTTTTGAGTTGAAATTTGCAGAAATAAAACAGGGTTGGCAGGATATTTAATGGTTCTGCCAACTATTTTTATTTTAAAATCCTTCGCTCAAATTATGAAAAAAGTTACCCTTCTGGCATAATAGCCAAAGTTTTGACTTACAGAAAACCAATTTTCTCGATTAAACAAATTTTCTCAGGAAATATAAAATTGAAAACAGAAACAAGCCAGGTGGTAGAGTCCAAAACATTCATACCAACCCCTAAAACAACCTGGCGACCTATAATATTAATGGTTCTAGTGGTAGCAAGCTGGGCCAGTGCCACCGTAGTAACAAAACACCTTATCCAGCAACACCTGGCAGTACCTTTGACGCTGGTGGCTTGGCGTTTTACCCTGGCGGGAGGGTTCGCCCTGACGCTTTTTTTCTTTGGTTTCAAAAGGCGCAACGATGAAAGATTACCTCTGGTAGGAAACTGGCGGGTTTACCTGCTGGGCGGCGGATTGATAACGACCTTCATTGTCGGATTTAACCTTGCGCTACTTTATATAACGGCTACTCTCGGAGGATTAGTTTTTTTCGCCCTGAACACGGTGGTAATGATTGGCGTGGGGCATTTCTGGCTTGGCACCAGCTTTGGCGGGAGGCAGGTAGCGGGGGTGCTACTGGCTCTGCTGGGAATGACCGTTACGATTAGCGGGGGTGATTGGAATCATCTGGTTGCCAGCCTGACCGGAAGTAATTTACCGTTCGGTCTACTTTTGATGGCTCTCGGAGCTTTGGGGTGGGGAGTGTATGGGCTGTGGGGGAAACGTTACGGCAGTACCAAAAATGGGGCTAGTCTATTATCAACCGGGATTAATCAACTAATCGGCGTTATTCCGGTCTGGATTTTAGTCTTACTGACTGATCCCGGAAGTCTGCTAGCCATGCCCCTCGAATCCTGGCTTTTTTTACTTTATATCGGGATAGTGCCTTCGGCGTTGGGTTTCGCGCTATATTACGCCATTCTAAAAGACCTGAGCTTAAATCAAGCCGCCACAATTCAGCTTTTCTCGCCTGTTTTCACAGGAGTAATGGCTATTCTCTTTTTGAACGAACCGTTTAGTATTGCCCTGTTGATAGGCGCGGCGATTTTGCTGTGGGGAGTACGTATCTGTCTGAGCTTCAAGAAAAAATAGGACAGAGCTTTTAACAACTCTAAATTTCCCTGAAACATTCCAAACCCGCGCCGTGTCTGAAAAAACAGTTAGAAATATTATGGTCATTGAATAACGACAGGAGGCATCAAATGTCGGGCGCACCAGATTGGAACGGTTCAGGAGATTTTTCGCAGGGTAGGTCCAAGCCGGAATATAGTTTTCCGCCCCCTAACCCAAAATACGCCGAGAGTGCGGAATATCGGCAGGCCCCGCGCTATACCCCACCTCCGCCAAGTAGCTATGTCCCGCCCACTTACTTTGCCCCACAGCCTGAAACAAATTATCAGGCTCCGACTTTTGGTTATGCGGGCGGTAATTTGCTGGCGCGGTTTCTCTGGTTTGTGTTTATCGGTTGGTGGTTGGGCTTTTTGTGGTTGCTAGCGGGTTATGGCTTTTGTTCAACTATTATCGGGTTGCCGTTAGGCTTATATATGCTCAACCGCACGCCCTATATTATGACCTTGCGCCCCGTCACCGAGAGAGTAGTACGTTACGGACCTTATGGTGCAGTTGCCTATGGCCCGATGCAGCATCCCTTCCTGATTCGAGCAATCTATTACTTTTTCGTAGGTTGGTGGGCTGGCATGGTCTGGACAATATTGGCCTATGTGCTGTGCCTACCGATAATAACCCTGCCTATAAGTATGCTAATGTTTGACAAGTTACCTGCCGTGATGACTTTGCGGAGAAATTGAACGGTTATTTAGGAGTCTTCTGTAGCTACAAACAGGATGAAAATAATGGCTCTAGCGCGTTTTGCGATTACTTCGGCAAAATTGCGTTAGAGCCACTTTTAGTTTAGCCCGGATTTACAGTCGTGGAGGTTGTTCGCTGACCCCCTTAAAGTTTATACAACCGGAGCTTTTACCTTACCATTAGTAATTTCGACGGTTGCACCACTAATTTCTTGTTCATCCGCCTCAGTTTTGCGGCGAGCGATGGCGTAAATCATTAAGCCATAACCACACTTAGCTGCTACATCGGCAATACTATAGCCGATTTGCAGGGCTACAGTTGAAGTGCTTCCACTTAAACCAAAAACTGGTATCAGGTAGGCTATCGGATAAAACCCCCAGGTTGCCAGCAGCAGTAACCGAATATTCCGAACCAGTACCCTTACTGAAGCCGGCTGACGCTCCATTGAGTTAGCTAATTGTATCCAGAGCACATAAAGAATGTAGGCGAAAGGAATGGTGCTAAGAGTACCCCAGATTAACCTGGTGCCATTATCCCCGGCAATTTCACCCGGATAACCCAAAGCAATCATTAAGGCCGCAGCCACCATTAACTGAGCCATCAGGTACTTGCCCTTGCCGCTTTGGAGTCGCAAAACTGCTACCAGTTCTGCCATTAAGAGCGGCACGGTGAGTAACCAGTCTACATAGCGGTAGGCATCATTGAAGGGGGTGCCGCTGAGTTGATAAACACCGCTCTTGAGAGTATAAGCATTCGTCCAGCTCTCGAAAATGCGGAAGTAGTGATACCCTGCTACCACAACTACCAGGGAAGACATCACCAACGCGCCCCGATATTTCTCGGCGACCTGGGTACGGGCCAACACGAAAAAAACAAAGGATGCCAGCATTGCGGCAAAGGTGAAAGAAATAACGTTGTAAACAATCTGATATTGGTCAAAACTTAACATACATACCTCTTTCTATGAAGCTGCTTGATTCTAATTAAGCTCAGATATTGAATAGGTTACTTTAACTTTTTGTTAGCAGCCGTACTTGGTAAAAGTTGTAAAGCTAATGTAGAGATATTGTACAAGTTTTGTTTAAGTATTGATGTAGGGGTTTTAAGGATTTTTTGTAGGGGTTTACCCTACGGAATTCTAACGTTATTTGTAGGGGGTTAAATCTTGGCTGGATTAGACTTGAAAGCCTCGTAATCTTTGAGAACTTGCCCGGAATAATTCCAGGCATATTGCAGGATTAGAGGCTGCCAATCCAGATTCTGGGCGAAGGTTTTAAGTTTCTTAACCGTAGTCGCGCCCTCTTTATCACAGCTTCGTAGCTGACCCCAGGCGGTAATCTGAGCCAGAGTATTAACCAGTTTTTCTATCCGAGATAACTTCCCCTGACAATCCTCGAGGGTTACTTTATCCTGACTGGGTTGTAGTTCCTGCAAAACAAAGGATTTATCCCCCGCTTTAACCACCGCAAGTAGGGCTGGGGAGACTGCTTGCACTATTCGCTGGATAGTGACGACGCGGGTGGCTTCATCAGACCAGGTTGGTTGGGGTTGTTTAACGTAAGGATGCAAGGCTGAGACCTGACGAGCCTTTAAATCCAGCAGATAGTTATGGTCGGGGGAGCCTTTCCCTTCAACCAGCAAGATATAACGGTCTACCCCCAGGCTACCCTGTCCCGCGATACGGCGTGCTACATCCAACAGCTTATAAAATTTCTGGTCAGGCTGCCGCGTCGCCCAACTCTGATATAAAGTGGTGATTTTTTCTTTCTCGGCGGAGGTAATCGGCAAAACCTTGCCTGAAGTGAGTTTAAGTTTGCGTTTGCTATTCAGGTCGTAGGTGCGTTCGTCCAAAAAAGCCTTGCGCTGGCGTTTTTCCAGGCTCTCCAGCAAATCTTTAACCACGCCCTCGGCGGTAGCGTCCTCTACCGAATAAGCATGGCCCTTCGCGACAGTCTCACAATATTCATGCAAAAAAAGCCGACCCAGCCGCATAATCTCAGGCTGGCTGATTTCTTGCAACGATAATCCCAAAAAAAGGCTGGTCAAAAAACGGGCCAAATCCCAGGTGCAGGGAGCTAGAACCGCTTCGTCAAAATCGTTGATGTCAAAATAGACTTGCCGATTATCGCCCTTGTAGCTGCCGAAATTACTGAGATGCAAATCGCCACAAATCCAGAGGGCAGGAGCGGCGTTGAGGGGGGAATTAGCGGGCCAATCCTCATAAAAGAGATGGCAAGTCGCCCGAAAAAAAGCCACCGGGTTAGCTTGCATTGACTTAAATTTTACTTCGAGCAGATGCGGGTCACGGCCTTGATTAAATTTCAGGATGCGGGTGTTTAGATCTTCCATAGTAATTACCCCCATAAAAACCCTATCTAACCAGGATTATAGCATAATGTAGCAATTAGCCCCGCAGAATTTTTTCGATATCCGCCAGGGTAACTTGCTCCAATGAAGGTACCACCAGGTCTGCACCTGCCGCTTGCAACTTCTCCGGGCTGTGGTGGCCC
Organism: Chloroflexia bacterium; assembly: GCA_038207495.1. Taxonomy (GTDB): domain Bacteria; phylum Chloroflexota; class Chloroflexia; order Chloroheliales; family Chloroheliaceae; genus Chlorohelix. Next base: position 111,265 of record JBBQZS010000004.1, on the reverse strand, counting down.
ACAAAAGTAACGCCGATACAGGCCATGCCGCCCGCCTTAGCCGCTTCTACCCCGGCAATCGCGTCTTCCATCACCAGACATTTAGCGGGGTCAAGTCCCAGCCGTTCCGCCCCTACCAGAAATACCTGGGGGTCGGGTTTGCCTCTGGTAGTATCCTCCGCCCCGACAATAGCCTCAAAAAAGTCGCGGCTTCCGGTAAGTTCGATAATCAAGTCCAGGTTGGCGTGCGGCCCGCTACTGCCAATCGCCTGTTTATAGCCCGCCGCGTGCAATTCCTCTAACAATCGCCGCACTCCCGGCAGCAGTTCAACCCCATGTCGGGCTTCCTCGCGGTAATAGGTTTCTTTCAAATCGCCCAGCTCGGCGACGCGCTCAGGGCTGAGTGGGCCGTAAAGTTCATTGATAATTTCGGGGTTGCGCTTGCCAAAGGTCGCGGTAAAATCGGCCTGAGTAAATTCCTGCCCCATATATTCGCCGAATTTTATCCAGGCATCAAAATGGAGTTGGGCAGTATCCACCAGCGTGCCGTCCACATCCCAGATTACGCCATAGCCGTTATATTCCACTGAATTACACCTCTTTTTATAGTTGTCGGTTGACCTAACCCCCTAACCTGAATCCGGGAAGGGAGAACTAAAAATTCTTGCTTCGTGCTCCTAATACGACAATTCGTAAATTTCCGCGCCGCCGATGGTAGCCACCAGCTTGAAGCCGGGATAGGTTTTATTCTCAAACAGCGGGGTCAGGCTGGCGGTGTAATGCTGCGGCTGAAAGATTAGATAGCTGGCCTTGTAACGCTGGGCTACCTGTAAATTGACTTCAAGCGGGTCGCTGGTAAATACTACCGTGGATTTACCCGTAGCGTGATAATACAACATCGGGTCGGGTGACATCACCAACGCCCCTGGTTTGCCATTTTGCACAATCCACTGGTCAACCGCCTTAATTTCGTTATACTCATCGTCCCAGGTGCCGGAACTGGAGAAAGTCCAGCCCACCGAAGCAAAAACCATCACTAGCACCAGAATCCCGGTATAAAATTGTTGGCGACTACGGGACGCGCCAGGGCGGGATACTTTTCCCAACAGCCCTATTGCAGCATCCAGCCCGACCAGCATACCAGCATACACAAAGGGCAATAAACCGCCCGCCGAATGAAAGAGACTCCCCCGCGTGCTGGGAAAGGTGAATAATAAGGACATCACCAGATACAAAATCACAGTGTAGACCGAAAAAGGTAGTAATTCAGGCCGCCGCCAGAAAGTATCAGGGTGGCGGAACGAAAGCTGGGGTAAAGGTTTGCCAGGAACAAAGCGGCTAAAGAAGCCCAAAAAGGCCAACGGGGTTAAAAAAACCAGAGCCGCCCGCCCTATCACCAAATAATTCTGACCCAGGGCATCCAGTTTGCTGCCAAGCAAGGGGACAATCCCCCATTTATCGGAGGGATAGCTCTGGTTAAGATAGTAGCTCAGGTCAAGTGGGCGGACGAAGGTGTAAAAATCATCATATTCCCGCCAGAACAACACTTTGATACCACCACCCGGAAAAGGTAGCCCCGTTACTGCCAGATTACGCAAAACCCAGGGACTGACGACCACCGCCGCTACCAACCACATTATAACGATACCTTTCCAGGTCAGGTTGGTGGGCTGGCGGAAAATATAACGTTGCAAAACCAGACATGCTATTGGCACAACCAGCAATATCACGCCATCCACCCGCGTGAGGTAGGCCAACCCGGCACACAGACCAGCCAAAAGAGAAAGGATGAAGGATGGAGGATGAAGGATGAAATTTAGGCGCAAACCTAACCCCCCAGCCCGCTTCCCTAGCAAGGAAGGGGGAGTTAATTCTCCATTCTGACTCCTGACCCCTGATTCCTTACTCCTGGCGATTTTATAGGTCAGGATTAGAAAAGAGAGGGAGAAGAAAGCATAGGGGGCAAAATTATCTGGCAGGGCAAACATTGGGGCATAAAAACCACAGAAAATCATAAACAGGCCCATCAGCCAGCCATAACGCACACCTCTTTCTGGCCCAAAAATATCCCGACCCATATAACAGGCCAGAGGCGCAAAGGTGGAAGAAATCAGCATCATGGGAAGTTGGGAGGCGAAGAAACTTTGCCCAAAAGTCAGGAAATAGCTCCCTGCAATAATAAGCGAAGTGAGGGGCATCCAATAGGTGTTGCTGGGGTTGCCTGTAATATTGCTGGGGACACCGCCCATATAATTCCAGATATAATCGTCGCGAAAACCGTTGCCCTGCCAGAGTTGGTTGGCTACATTAACGTAGTAATAGGCATCGGTATAGCCGGGTTGCCGATAAAAGAGGGCCGTAAAAAGCCGATAGAGCAGGGCAGCCAGGAAAAGAGTGAGGTAAGGATGCCGCCGTATGTAACTTAATATCAAGGCAGCCCCTCTATGTGATGGCTTTCGGCGGGCGGGGTAACTGAACCTGTGACAACCACAGGCGGGAGTGGGCCTTCATACTTTTCCATATTGCCAAGCAGCCGCACCATAAACTTGATATGGTTCAGGAAATCAACTTCACGGATATTCTCATCGGGAGTGTCATTTTTAGAGCCACCGTGCGCCGCACCAGCACAAACGATTGGCAAATCATTCAGAGCCCGTTTAACCTCGTACATGGGGCCAACGGTTGGGGCAAGCGGTATCACCAGGGGGTGGCGTTCGGTAGCCTGCTCAATGCTATTAACCGCTAACTTTACAAAAGGATGTCCCGGCGAAGTGCGAGCGGGCTTCTCGGTCACTCCCACCTTTGTAACGGTAATATCGGTCAATCCGCGATTCTTGAAATGTTTGGTCAACAGGTTAAAAATTGTATCGGGGTCCTGGTCTGGCACCAGCCGGAAATCCACCCGCGCCCGCCCACCGGACATGAGCAATGGTCGGAAACTATCACCCGTATAACCGCCGTTAATTCCAACAATGTTAGCGGTTGGGGTGAAAAACTCGGTAATCAGCAAGGGCAAGCCCCGCAAGCCCATTAAATATTCGGTTTGACCGAAATGCGTGAGCCGTTCATCCAGCCGTGCCCGATACTGAGCCAAACTCTCAACCAGAAAACTGCTATCTTCGTGGGTTGGCACATTAATATCGCTATCAAACCCCTCAATTTGAATATCCTCGTTATCGTTCTTGATAGCCGATAAAGCCCAGACCAACCGCCAACCACCGCTAGGGAAAATCCCCGCCAACGAACTATCGCCATCGGTTGAGAGGGTTTTGCTGACCAATTCAACCGTCAGAAAGCCCTTCTGTCCCAAACTTAGCACCGGTACGCTATCAGGGGTGTTTTCGCCGGAATCCCACAGACAAACATCGGCAGTCAGAGTGCTGGCTTTATTTTCCAGCACATTATTTAATTGGCTACCTCCCGGTTCGGACAAGCCCTCAACCAGAAATTTTACGTTAACCGGGATACTGCCATATACCTCGCGCCAGGCTTCCAGAGCGGCCAAACGCGCCACCAGATTCGCCCGGTTGTCGGCAATCCCCTGCGCGTAAAGGTAGCCTTCGCGCTCGTTCAGGCCGAACATAGCACTGCTCCACTCATCAGCCTGAGCCGCACTTTGCAAAATCATACTATTATAGGAAAGCACCGTTGGAGTAGCAGGGCGTTGGTCGGTCCGAGCAAACAAAACCATATGCTTATCAGCTGTCCAGTTTTCTACCCGTAAACCGCGTTCCTTAAACATTTCGGTTATCAAACGGGTCGGCTCTACCAGCCCGGTTTTATCCCGTTTGTTGGGGATAAGGCCACCGGGGCGGGCACACAAAGTCCCCAACTCCGAAATAAAACGTCGTAAGTTGGCAGTAATATACTGGTCTAGTTTTTCATAAATATCTTGAGAATCAGCGCCCTCGGCGGTCATAAAGAAGGCCCTCTCCTGCTATACTTCTGGGGAATATGGATTGACATTAAGATTACATAATCAGAATCTAAGTTTAGCTTATCAAGCCCAAAGATGCAAGAAGGATGAAGGATAGATGAAGGATAAAGAAGGAGGGATGAAGTAAGAGAAAAGCTTCAATGATTTATTCCATCCCCCAACCCCTATCCCCCTCTCTATCAAACTTGTCACATCTGGCAATTGTGTTATAATCCCCTTGAGCCCGATAACGGATATGGAGGGTATTTAGGGAGAGTAACCAGTTCTACTTTTTATTACATGTCTTTCTTAATATCCTATTGGCTCAAAGAACTAAAGAACTGTAGTAAAACCGAATTACAAGATTAGTTAACTGAAAAGATAGCTGTTCTTGGGGAGAACGCTTTAATGTGGAAATTGCCGAACTTATTGTTCGGACTATTCAGTCGCGACCTGGGTATTGACCTGGGTACAGCTAATACGCTGGTCCATGTACGGGGCAAAGGGATTGTAATCTCTGAACCTAGCTACGTGGCAATAGATAAAAAGACCCGTGAAGTAAAAGCCGTAGGCGCAGATGCAAAAGCAATGGCCGGTAAAACCCCCGCCAGCATTATTGCAATCCGCCCTATGCGCGACGGGGTTATTTCTGACTTTGATATAACCGAACGCATGCTCCATGAGTTTATCCGCAAGGTCCATACTCAAACCGTAATTGGCCCCCACCCCCGCATCATTGTTGGTATTCCCAGTGGTGTAACCGAAGTGGAAAAAAGAGCCGCCCGTGAAGCCTCCCTGAACGCCGGAGCGCGGGAAGCCTATGTGGTGGAAGAACCAATGGCGGCGGCAATCGGGGCGGGTTTGCCCGTAAACGAGCCGATTGGCAGCATGATTGTTGACATTGGGGGCGGTACCACTGAAGTTGCAGTTATTTCGCTGGGTGGTATTGTTATTAATCACTCCTTGCGAACTGCCGGGGACGAAATTGACGAAGCTATTATCCAATATGCCCGCCGCGAACATAATCTGGTAATTGGCGAACGTACTGCCGAGGCTGCTAAAATCGCCGCTGGAAGTGCCTTCCCTCTGGAGCAAGAGTTGCGCTACACCTTACGCGGGCGCGATGTGTTGACCGGGTTGCCAAAAGCGGTGGAACTCAGCAGTGTTGAAATGCGCGAGGCCATCAGTGGCCCGGTAAACAGCATTGTCGAAACCGTCAAACTGGCAATTGAAGAAACCCCACCGGAGCTGGTAGCGGATATTATGGAACGCGGAATTACCCTGGCTGGTGGTGGAGCGTTGCTGCTTGGTCTGGATAAACGTCTCCACATGGAAACCAGGATGCCGGTTTACGTGGCTGATGACCCCCTGACCTGTGTGGTGCGGGGAACGGGAATTATGGTGGAAAGCCTGGAAGACGAGAAGTATCGGCGGATTATTGCCGCTAGCCAGGAAGGTCGCCGCTTGAAACCCTCGCGTTAGCCCTTTGTGGTTGTAAAGAATGTTTCGTAGAATACAATCCGACCTACAAACCCGCTTATTTCTCTTTACTTTCCTGATTGTGCTTGCGGTAATAATTATTTTTCTGGATCGGGCTGAAATATTGCGCCCAGTACAACAAGTGCTGGGTGCTTTTACCGAACCTGTGGAAAGGTCTACCTATAACCTGGGTCGAAACCTTTCCGAATTGACCGTATTCCTTGACAACCTTGACAAGTTAAAAGGTGAAAATCGGCTTTTGCGGGAGCAATTGCAGAATATTCAGGAACAACAGGCCCGTTCCGCCGATATTGCTAGCCAGCTTTTTGAATTGGAAAAAGAGCTGGCTTTTAAGCGTAACCCTGATAACCGCCGCTTCCAGACCATTAGTGGCGATGTGGTTAACCGCGATGTTACCAGCTTGAATCAAGCGATTGAGGTTAATCGAGGGTCAAGCGATAACGTTAAGGTCGGGATGATAGTGCTGGACTCATCGGGCTTTCTGGTGGGACGGGTAGCGAAAGTAGCCGCCAAACGCTCTACTATTTTGCTGGTAACTGATACCAACATGGCGGCGAACGTCATGAACAAGCGATTTGGGCAGGATGGCAAGCAAATCGGTATTAGCAAAGGGGCAGATGGCACCGCCATCGGGCAATGGCAGGTGGGCGGGCGAATTACCATCTTCCGCATTCAGAATGATGCTGATATTCAGGTTGGGGATTTTATTTTCACCGATGGTAAGGGCGGAACTTTTCCGGCGAATGTGCTGGTTGGGCTGGTTTCCAAAGTAACTGCCCAGGCAGGTGAGCCAGATAAACAGGCCGAGCTTAATCCGGCCTCCGACCTAGAACGCTTACAACGGGTTCAAATCGTGCTGGCAACCAACGATTCTTGAGAGGTTGTTAGTTGTTAGTTATTGGTCATTCGATATTAGATTTTTGACAGACTACCAACGACTAACAACCAATAACCAATAACCGTTTTTAGGAGATTTTTGCCGTTAATCCTTATGTAGCCACAATCTTAATTGCAGTTTTCGCCTTATTACAGGCACAATTTTTGCCGGGAGTGTTACCGGGGGCGGGACAGTTTATCCCCGATTTGGTCTTGCTGTTGGCAGTAGCGTGGTCTTTGATGCTGGAATGGAACTGGAGTCTGACCCTGGCTTTTTTTGCCGGGCTGGCCCTGGACTTTCTGGGCTCAAGCCTCTATCCGTTAGGCTTCAACGCCCTGCTATTTATTATAATAGCCCTGCCATTAACTCTGATTAACCGGGAAAACCTGCGGCTCGGGGTACTGCGCAGCGTACCCATAACTTTGGCGGCGGCATTAAGCTACCGAATCCTTCTGTTGCTAGGAGGACGAATTCTAGGGTATAATAATCTGCAATTACAAAATATTACGCAGGTAGTTCTCCCGGTAGCAATTATAGACGCTGCCTTGATGTTGGCACTTTTTGTCATAATTCGTTGGTTGAGCAAGATCGGGGCGAGGCGAGAATAGTACAAGCATGGTTCTTAACCTAGACGAGCAAAAACTAGCCAGAGATAATGAATACGAGGAGGAACGGCGGGCTGAGGCTAAATCCGGTAAAGCCCGCACTGTTAGCCGTCTTAACTTCCTTCGAGTTACCATCGTGGGTGGCTTTACTATTCTAGGTTGGCGAATGTGGGATTTACAAATCAATAAGCCCCCCGAAGAACGCAAACAAGCCACCAAAGTATTAACCCGTGACATCACCATCAAAGCTCCACGCGGCCTGATTTATGACCGTAATCAAACTCCGCTTGTTTCCAATATTGCTACCTATTCGGTGGCTATTATCCGGGCTAATTTGCCAGCCCGCAGCAAGGCTACCAAAAATAAAGACCGTCAGGCAGTTTATGATAATTTGGCCCGTTTCCTGGGTATGACCTATTCGGTGGCTTGCATCCCTTCGGAGTTACTGGCGAACCCCGACAAAAATCAGTTGCTTAATTCAGTCGAAAAATATATCAATATCTCGGCCCAGGATATAGATAAGAAACTTTATCTACGTAAAGCCCAAAAGCTGGACACCAGTTTGTTGGTGCTGAAAGAAAGTATTCCACTGAACGATTTTGACCAGATGATGACAATTCGCGAATTGCCGGGGTTATATTTCTTAAGTCAGGCGGAACGGATTGTGCTGGAAGCCGAATTTAGAACCGCCGATTTTGAGCCGGTGGTGGTTTGGCCGAATGTTAGCCGGGAAGACGCTAATATTCTGGACGAAAAACGGCTGGATTTACCAGGGATTGCGATAGTGCCGGGATATGTCCGCCAGTATGAGAAACCGGAATTACTGGCCCATATTCTCGGTTATAGCGGGATATTTAGAGATAGCAGTGAGCTAGAGAGTTATAACAAAAAGTCAAACGAAATTGCCGGAGTTTCGGCAGAAGCAATCGTACGTCCTAATCCCTACGATATTGACGACCAGATAGGGCGACAGGGCATTGAAGCCTCGATGGAGGAATTTCTACGGGGGCGCAAGGGCGGGCGCACCGTGCGGGTGGATAATGCCGGAAATATTGTAGATACCGTCCCTGGCAGCGAACGAAAGCCAACCGTTGGGCATACCGTCCAATTAACCCTGGATACAAAATTACAGGAAATTGTTACTAATGCTTTGTTGGCAGAGATTGAAAGTGCTCGCTCCCAACGACAGGCCAGTAACCTGACGGCGGCTGGGGTAGTGATGGATGCAGAGACGGGCGAAGTTTATGCAATGGTCTCGGTTCCTTCCTACAATAACAACTTGTTCCGCACCGGGCGCACCCCTGACCAGGAAAAAGAGCTGCAAAACCTGTTGGACGATAAACGCAACCCTCTGATTAACCGGGCCATTACCGGGGTATACGCTCCAGGCTCCACCTTCAAACTTATTACGGCCCTGGCTGGTCTTAACGAAGGCTTCCTTAACACCCGCACCTCCTTCGATTGCAACAAATATATTTTCGTGCCAACTTTGGAAAAGGGCGGCCTAATCCGCAAGTCTTTCAAATGTTGGGGTACACACGGCACCCAGAATGTTGAAGGCGCAATCCAGCAATCCTGTGACATCTTTTTCTATAATACCGCCCAACAAGATGACTCTGACCCTATTCTTAACCGTCGGTTAGCTTACTACACTACTAAAGACTCGCCCACCCCTACCTATTTCCGGGGAATGGGTGTCAATAACCTGATAAAATATATGGATATGTTTGGAGTGGGCAAACGCACCGGGATAGAATTGCCGGGTGAATATCGGGGCTTGTTGCAAACTCCAGAGACCTATCCGGAATACCACCCTGGCGATGCCTGGTCGGTGGGTTTGACCTTCACCACCGCCATCGGGCAGGGTGATACTCAGATGACCCCCCTCCATATTGCCAATATGACCACCGCCATTGCTAACGGCGGCACGTTGCTCAAACCCCGGATTGTTAAAAAAGTGGTGGATGCCAGTGGCAAAACGATAGTGCCGGACGAGCGCGTTATCACCGGGTTAATTGATGTAAAACCCGAACATATCGCTACGGTTAAGCGCGGCATGCGTAAAGTAGCCCTGCCAGGTGGGACAGCCGACCGCACTCTGGCTAATCAGATGGGCAGCTTGGCAGTAGCCGGAAAAACTGGAACAGCCGAGTTTGGCGAACCGATTGGTAAAGATGCCGATGGCAACCTGCAATTCCCGACCCTGGCCTGGTTTACCTGCTTCGCCCCTTACGATAAACCCAAATATGTGGTAACTACTCTGATTACTACCGAACAAAGCGTTATCGAAGGCTCAACCTACGCCGTACCAGCCGCCAAAAAAATATTGCAGGCACTTTTTCCGAAGGAAACGGGCATAGAGCAGCCACCCGCCACCAAAAAAGCTTGAGTTAAGCCATAAGTGTATTTTGAACTTGTTTCCAGATTACAGCAGGAGGAGAATGCTGAAACCTGGGCCAAAAACTAGGCGATTAGCTATCGCTCAATTGAGGCTATAAGTGGTATAATTCAGTCATTAAGAAGTTTTTAACCCGAAATCATCCAACTTAACTGAAAGTTTGTTCGTGAGGGAAGGTCCTCACCGAACAGAGGCTAGCGGCATGACCCTCGAAAGTAGCAAAAAGAGCGATGGCGTTACTATTAAAGGAAGCCCAACTGGCCTTCTGATTCGTCTACGGGATGAGCAAGAACAATTTCCCTTTCAACTTTTAATTCAAGACCTGGCGGAACGACTTAGCCAATCAGATAAGTTCTTTCAGCATGCCCGTACCTCAATTGACCTGGGTAAGCGCGAAATAGACAACCATGAATTAGAACAATTGCAGGGCTTGCTCGGTTTACACGATATGGAGTTAGAACGAATCATTAGCGGTTCTAATTCCACCCGGAGTGCTGCCCGCCAACTTGGGGTTGAATTTAAACTCCCCTCCAGTCAAAATACCCGCCCACCTGCTTCCACCGAACGGGATAGTACCGGGGTACCCTTTGACTCAGCCGAAGCCCTCTTTGTACGGCGAACTCTGAGAAGTGGGCAAGAAGTCCGTCATCATGGGGATGTCTGTTTGCTGGGCGATGTAAATCCGGGAGCGAAGATAGTAGCTGGTGGTAGCATTGTGGTCTGGGGAGTTGTGCGAGGAGTGTTGGAAGCGGGGGCTCTTAACAGCAAAACCGCACAGTCAGCCACAGCTTGCGCCTTGCAACTTACCCCCTCAATCTTGCGAATTGGCGAGGTAGTAGCCCGCGCTCCAGAGGTTGCCCCGCGCTACAATGGGCCGGAAATCGCCCTGGTGCGGAATGGGGCGATTGTGGTAGAGCCCTGGAGTCCCAGAAAGTTTTGAGTGATGAGTAGGGGCAAACCAATGTGTTTGCCCGGTATGAGGACAGTTGACACTCTGGTCAACTCCTACAATTGAACGAAGGGGAATTGGATGCCGGGAAAGGTCATAACCATTACCAGTGGCAAGGGCGGAGTAGGTAAAACCACTACCACCGCAAACCTTGGGACAGCACTGGCAGCGTTGGGAAAGAAAGTAGCAGTAGTTGATGCCGATATTGGCTTACGAAATTTAGATGTTGTGCTTGGCCTGGAAAATCGGATTGTCTATGATTTGGTGGACGTAATAGAAGGTCGCGCCCGTCTGAAACAAGCCTTAATCCGTGACAAACGCTTCCCGGAGTTGAGCCTTTTGCCCGCCGCCCAGACCCGCGATAAAAACGCGGTTAACCCGGAGCAAATGACCGATTTATCCCAGCAACTTGCCCAGGATTTCGACTTTGTGATAATTGATAGTCCGGCAGGGATAGAGCAAGGTTTTCGGAATGCAATTGCCGGGGCGAATCAAGTTTTGCTGGTGACTGTACCTGAAGTCTCGGCGGTGCGCGATGCTGACCGGATTATTGGGCTAGTGGAGGCTGCCGAACTACCCACCCCCCAGTTAATCATCAACCGTATTAAACCGGCGATGGTTAGGCGCGGGGACATGATGAGCGTGGCGGATGTCACCGAGATACTGGCGGTAGGGGTAATCGGGGTGGTGCCAGAGGACGATTCTGTAGTAATTTCAACCAACCGGGGCGAGGCGGTGGTTTTTGACCGCAATGCCCGTGCCGGACAAGCGTATCAAAATATAGCCCGGCGGTTGCTGGGCGAAAACGTTCCTTTTTTATCGCTAGAAGAGCCCGCCAAAGGTGGCTGGCTCGCAAGACTTTTCGGGGTAGAACGGCGATAAGTCTTTAATACTTGGGTTTTCCTGTTTTATGTGGATTGTTAACAAATGTGGTTCACCCGGCTTGGCTAGGCCGATGGTAGAAACCGCAAAAAGTCTTTTCAGATTATTCCCTGGAGGATGCGATGGGTCTACTCGACAGCTTTTTCGGAAAAACTAATAACAAAAATGGAAAAAGCTCGGCAGTAGCAAAAGAGCGTCTTCAAATCGCTTTAGTCTCTGACCGGGTAAAAATAACGCCCGAACAGTTGGAGGCAATCAAGGAGGAAATTATCAATGTGATTAGTCGTCACTTTGATATTGACCGTGAAGCGATGGAAATAACCTGGGGCGACCGCCACGACCGCCTGTTGGCTGATATTCCAGTCCGCAGGGCCAGGTCTACTCGTTGAGTTAAGTGTGGATTCTATTCAGGAAATTTGAGGGCGATAAAATATGAATAAATGGCAACCAGACAGTCCCTGGAAAGGTACAAGTTCCTGGCGGGGGGTTGGTTTTCATATTGTAGGTAAAACCATTCGGGTTCAAACCAAAGGTGATACCGATATTTTGGATATAACTCGGCAAGTGCAAGAGCTAATCTGCGAAACAGGTTTAAAAAATGGTACCGTTACACTTTTTATTCAAGGCTCAACTGCCGGGCTAACCACAATGGAATTTGAAGCCGGGCTTGTCGAGGATTTCCAAAACGTTTGTGAAAAACTTGCCCCGGCTAATACGAACTACAAACACGAAGAACGCTGGCACGATGGAAACGGACACTCCCACGTAAGAGCCTCCCTGCTTGGCCCCTCTCTCACTGTTCCCTTTAACGATAGTTTTCTAACAATTGGCACCTGGCAACAAATCGTGGTGATAGATTTTGACAATCGCCCTCGCCAACGTGATATTGCGGTGCAAATTATGGGGGAATAAAATAAGGGCGACAGAGTTTGTCGCCCCCGCAAAGATTACAGGCTCAAGTTGGATTAAGCCTCTCGACCAATCCAGAAATAGTTCTGCGGCACCGTTTTGGCGGTGCGAACTTTAATACCCAGATGAGTAGCTACTCCATCAACCTCGTTGGATTGAGTTTTTTCACTTACCATACAAACATTAGGCACCGTTCCATATTTTTGTTTGTAGCGCAGTATCGCCTCATCAATCTTAACATTGACCGACTTCTTGGGATTATCATCATACCATACGAAAAACATCTGTTTACCCTCCGAAATTCCTGAATATTTCCACCCAAAATTATTCGTTCCCCAAAGTGCGGAACTCTGCATCAACTACCCCATTATCTTGCTGGCGACGACGTTTTTTGTTATTGACCGGATAATATTCTTCCGGGTAATAGCCGTAATCGTAAGCTTGTGGCTGTGCCGGTTGCCCATAATAGGCATCATAGTCCTGTGAGCGGGCTGACGGCACTTCGTAATATTGTTGTTCTGGCTCTGCGTAATATTCCGGCGCAGCTCCATAATAGTAACCCTCTTGCTGCTGCCCCCGACGGCGGCTGGGCAAAGGGCGTTGTTGTTCCTGCATCCGGCGGTCACGCTTTCGATTTCCCCCAGTTAGCTCGGCGGGTTGATGTGGATAACCGTAAGCTTCCTGGGCTGGCAGATAATAACCCTGTCGGTCGTAAGCCCCGTTAGACAATCCATAGCCCGGCGGCATTATAATTATGGGTTGGGGCGGTGGGGCGGCTTCTGGTTGGCGGGAGTTATTATTGCTGCGGCTAAGGAAGGCCAGCATAACCAGTAACACTGGTACACAGGCTAACAACCCCAACAACACACCCACTACCACCGCCCAACTACCTGGCGGCATCGCGACTGCCACCAGCACGCCCAGCGTCGCCCCAAAACCAACCATCAATCCAACAAAATACTTCTTAGCCATTTTATAACTCTTTTCTGTTTATGTAAAGTGCTTTGTACTACCGCACTCCCCATTCCCCAAATGCCACTTTTTTATCTAGCGGGTATTCTAACTATCATTTATCTGTTCGGTCAGTTCCATACTTTACCTTAAACTTATAATATTGGAACTGAAGCTAAATCACTGTAAAATAGCTTTTTATCGTCTTCTTCGGCAATATTTTCGCCTGCTGTATTGGCCCTCGCCAGATATTCGGTTAATTCTGCTTTGTTACCTGCTATTGCCGCCGCCCTAGCTAGAGCTTCATAAGCATAAGCCAGGTCAAAATCAGCAATATTATTGGCTTCGCAGAGCTGTAAACAGCGATTAGCGTGATAATAGGCGGGTTCACTTCGACCTACCACCGCATAAACCCGCGAGATTTGCCATTCCCCTCTGGCAAAATGTACCTGTGTACCAACCTTGCCCCAGTGGTAGCGCGAGGCATGCGCGGAGTGAATCATCTCGTCAATATCTTCCTGAGTACGGTCACTTTTGTCTAGCAGTGTCCAGACGTAATTAAATAAATTTATTCCAAGTTTCTTATGATCTATATCCTGATTTTCGGACATTTGTGCTACTCCGTTGTTAAAAAAATTACATTCCTGATAGACTATTTCAACAATTCTGCAACTTCGCTAAAGCCTTTTTCCTGCGCGTAATCCAGGGCAGTTTTGCCGTCGTCTGACTTCAACGCTCGATTCGCCCCTTTTGCCAGCAAAAACTTGACCATCTCAAGCGTGCCATTCTCAGAAGCAAGGTGTAAAGCGGTCAAAACACCGTGTTCGGGCGAGTCAATCTCCGCGCCGTTTTCCAGCAACAAAGCCACCAGTTCAGTTTGTTGTCCAGCCGCCGCCGCATGCAAAGGTTGATTAGCCAGGCTATTTTTAGACCAGGCCTGAACGTCCGCCCCATTTGCCAGCAAAAACTCCGCCACTTCTTTGTGACCAGCGTGCGCCGCCAAATGCAAGGGAGTCCAGCCACCATCGCTAAAGGCATTAACCAAGTTAATATCAGCCGCCACTAAATCCCGCACTTTTTCAAGGTTTCCTGCAAAAGACAAATCATTTATTTCCTTAATCTGGCTCATGCATCGTCCGTTCTAGCGGATATTAGGCCGCTTGATGTTTTGCAAACTTTGTTGGATTTCCTGCATTAACTTCTTGCCATTATCGCTGGCAACCACCCCACTTTTATCGGGACGAGAAGTTGGGCGAGTAATCTGGCGAATGGGTGGCGAATTGTCATACTCTTCGTCAGGATAAAAATCATCATCCCAAATGTCGCGCTCGGCAGCTGGCTGATTTTTGGGCTGAGGTTTTGGCGCGGGCCGTGATACCTGTTCCCGATTAAAGTTATTGCCACCAAACCGACTGGTTTTAGTTTCGATTGGGGCAGGCGGTTTACGGATTATCGGTTGAGGCTGCGGACGCGGCGCGGGTTGCTCCTCTGGGTCGTCAAATTCTTCCTCAAGTTCAAATTCAGGCTCCGCTACCCTGCCTTGCTCTTGCGTCTGGTAGGAACGAGCAGGGTTATGATAGGGGTATTCCTCCTCAACGGGTTCTGGAGGTTGCCCTCGTCGATTCACAATACTGCGCTGGTAACGTTCAAACCGCTCTGAAATGCCCATTGCTTCTTCGCCATAACCATAATCGGAGTAACGCGCTCCAAGCTGATATGACTCCGGGCGAGGTCGCCGACTCTGGTTAACTGCCTTCTGAGGTTGGGGCTGGTAATCCTCGTACTCTTCCTGAGCGTATTCCACCTGTTCCTGTCGGCGAGGAATAACCTTTTTAGCCCTTTCCACAATATTACGTTCTTGAACAGGCTCAACCACCCCGCCAAGATGCGCCACGGTCTGTTCCATCTCGGCGGTTGAAATATATGCCCCTTGCAACCGAGTAATCTCATTCCCGCTAAAGAGCAGGAAATCGCCCCGGCCCATCAATTTTTCCGCTCCACTCCCGGCAACTCCACTGGCAATTTTGGCATCTTCCGCCGAAACGACTTTGCCCACAATCCGGGTTGGGAAATTGCTTTTGGCAAGCCCTCCGATGACGCTGGCGGCTGGCTTTTGGGTACAGGCAATAACATGAATCCCGGCTTCCCGACCACGTTGGGTCAGGCGAGTAACCAGGTTTTCCATTTCGCGCCCGTTGGTCATCATCAGGTCAGCTAATTCGTCAATAAAAATCGCTAACACCGGGGTACTGACCCCACTTTCATCGCGCCGCTCCATATGACGCACCGCCCAACGTAGCCGATGAAGCCCATCCTGTGGGTCGGTAATCACCGGGCAAACCAGATTAGGTAGCCCATTAAAACTTCGATAGCCTCTCCCTTTGGGGTCAATCAGCAAAAGGCGCAACTGTTCAGGGGGGTTTTGCAGGGCAAGGCTGGCAATCATACTCCGCGCCAGGGCGGTTTTACCACTGCCTGTTGTACCAGAAATCAGCAGATGGGCAATATCCGGCGAACCGAGGCGCAACAACAAAGGCACGCCATTCTCGTCCAGGCCCAAAATTGGAGCGTTGGAAGGTAAATCGCCGGGCAAAGTGCGCATTAGCGGGAAAAGTTTCACCGCTACCGGGTCAGGCCGAGGTATTTCGATTTTAACAAAATGCCCGTCCCGCGTAATCCGGCAACTGGTAACACCTAAAGCTAAGGCCAGTTCGTCCGACAGGTTGGCAATGCGGCTGTATTTAACGCCACTTCCCAACTTGATATGAAATTGTATGAGCCGAGGTGAAATGTTCCCCCCCACCACATTTGCTTCAATGCTGTGTGAATGCAGGGTATATTCTATTCCGTCAGCCTGATGGTCGAGAAGCGAGCGCATGTGAGCAGTCCTTGCACTTGAATTCGCCAGAAATAGGTTTTTGTTTTGTTTTTACTGCTTGTTCTGACGAGTGTTAGTTTGCAGTGTTGTGAGTTCGTTCCTCTAGGTTAGGGATGAATTATTATGAACGCAAGTTCTATTAGTTGATTTTATCAGAACATATGTATTAAGTCAATACCGTTACAGGCTCATTTTTCTTAATATTCAGATTCTCTTAATCCAGCTCTGATTTACCACCACCTCATTACGGGTTATAATATCTGAGGGATTTTGTAAGTGAAGGCTTTGTCCTGCGATAACTATCGGATGACGGAAAATCCTCCTACTAACAACCAAGAACCGACCACTGATCACTGACAATCGAAAGCCAGGAGCAATGACCGAAGATAAACAAAATAGCCCTTCGCGACGGGCCTTTTTGCGGAAAGCAGCCGGGTTAGCGGCAGGGAGCGCGGTTTCGCTTAGTTGGTTGGCGGCCTGTGGCGACTCCCCCCAACCCACCGCCGTTCAAACTACTGTGGATACTACTACCGAAGCCCCTACCATCAGCGTAGCAACGCGCGCCCCTACCGCCACCGTTATTCCCACTCCCCCAGCCACTGCCACTGTCCCTAATACCGTTGCCACAACTACCAGCGCACCCACCTCAACCCCTTTGCCAACAAATTTCCGCTTCAATATTTATGGAGACATCCGAACCGCCGGACTAAAGCCGCCCCCGATATTTAACAAGCTTCTAAATATGTCAAAAGAAAATAGCCCGGAAGCGGCAGTTATCGTTGGGGATATTATTAATGCCGAGGATGATGATAACTATGTGCGGCAGCAATGGGCAGCCCTGAAGGAGGCGTTCGCCCCGCTTGGCAACTCCCAGCTTTTACCCACTATTGGTAACCACGACACCAATTATCGGAAGGGCGCACTCCCAATATACGCCGAAACCTTCGCCAAAACCCTACCCAAAAACGGCCCGGAAGGTTTTGTTACCCAAGTTTATTCGCTGGATTTAGGGCCAGTACATTTCGTCAGCCTTGCCAGCGAGTTACCCAGCCAGCCCCACCAATTTGGTAAAGCGCAATTGGATTGGTTGGAAAAAGACCTGAAAGCCAATCGTCAGCCCTACACTTTCGTGTTTAGCCATAACCCGGCCTTCCCGGTTGGCCCTCACGTTGGCAATAGCCTGGATGTTTATCCTAAAGAGCGTGACGCTTTCTGGAAGTTGCTGGTTGATAATAAAGTTACGGCTTACGTGGCGGGTCATGAACATCTCTATAACAAAATAAACAAAAATGGCGTTTTTCAGCTTGTCATCGGCACCAGTGGCTCATACCCCTATGGGGGCTATGGCGGCGACTATTACCACTTTGCGACCTTTGAAACCACCTCACAGGGCTTACAAATGCGAATAATTGACGAGACAGGCAAAGAGCGCGACAAAGTAATGTTACAACCATCCTTTTAACGAGTTAAAAGTCTATCCTCAGTAGTAATATGAGCCAAAACCACTTTCAATGACGTTACAACAATGATGGGAAATGAAATCTAAATCTAAACTATGGTAAATCTTGGTTTAGGTTGCAGGAATCAAACCGAACATGACAAAACGCGATTGGTTAATTTTTATAGGTATGCTTATACCCATGTCAGTACCAATACTGATGTTAGTTGCATTTCTTTGGCTGTGGGTTTCAGGGAATACGATAGTTTTACCCGAACCTCTCCCCAATTACCCTAATAGCCAATTATTTCAAGAGATTCAGCCACAAGAAGGTGTTACGGATTGTGGCTCCTCCTGGTTTATGTCCGTTGAAAGCTATAGAGTCTTTTCAACACCTGACAGTAAGGAAAAAGTATTGGCCTATTATAATGATTGGGCCGCTAAACAAAAGCTTCAGACAATTGGGATTGAGACCGGTTCAAATAGGGCTAAGGGTGAGTCACACTATTGCTATGCTAATCATGAAGGAAGTTTTGATTGTTATGCTGGTGGAGTAGGTTTTGCCTATCTTAATTATGCTGAACCAGAATCGTTTGAAAAGATTAAGAAATTTTTTCCCAACTGGGATACGGAAACAAATATAGTTATTACTTTACGGGGCACAATTTTTTGTCCGTAACAATGTTCTTCGGAGAGTAACCTCTCCAAAACACTATCTTTTTTAAGTGCCAACCCCATGCTTTTGAATATGGTATCATAGCAACTCTTGACGTGCCTTGAGCGTTAATCAAGTGAGCTAATTTTTAGAACTTTGAAATTTAAGTCAACCACATTTCCCGCTTCAATTATCTTGGCGATCTTTGTAGTGAGTAATTTAGGATTTTTGAGATTTGCAACTTCGTCTGAAAAAAATATCGGCTAATCTTGCAGGCCGCTCCGAACTTTCCCTGGCTTTAATCTTTTTGCTGCTGATATTTGCGGTGCGGGCGATAAGCTTGCTGACCCTGTACCGGGCGGGCTACCTGGAATATGATGGCGACGGTTTCACCCGCTCGGTGCATGCCTGGGAATGGCTGCAACAGCCCCGCTTTGAGATAGATGCCTGGCTACCCCTCCAATTCTGGCTCAACGGCTCTTTGATGAATTTCTGGCCCGACCTATTCTGGGAACCAAGAGTTGTCAATATTATCGCCTCGCTGATAACCATTGTAAATTTCTTCTTTATCGGGCGGTGGCTCTTTGGGAAGTGGCAGGGCTACGCTACCGCCGCTTTAATCGGCTTGTTCCCCTGGGAAATCCGTTTTAGCCTGAGCGGAATGGCCGAGAGCCTTACCTATATGTTTCTGAGCCTGGGTCTGGCCTGGTTTGTGCGCTGGCTACAGACTAACAATTTGCGCCACCTGACTTTTGCCAGTTTAGGGTTGTTGGGCGCGACAATGCTGCGCTACGAAGCCTGGTTTTACAGCCTGATTTACGCAGTAGTAGTTCTATTTATAGCCTATCGCCGCAAAACCTTTAACTGGAAGATTTTACCAATTCTAGCTCTGACCTTTGTTTTTGCGGCAATCTGGATGCTGGCAAGTTGGCTACAATTGGGCAAACCCTGGGCTTTTGTAAGTATCACCAGCGAAATCAATGCCAACCTGGAAGGCCGTAACCGCGAATATGACCTGATAGAACGGCTCATTTTCTACCCCCGAATTCTGTTTGAATTAATGCCTCGCCTGGTAATTCCGGCGGTAATTGGTAGCCTGTTGCTAATATGGCTGCACCTGAGCAAGCGGGGTCGCCAACGCCCTGCCCTTGAAAAAAACGCCCTACCCTATCTAGTGTTGGTATGGGGCCAATTGATTCTGTTTATACTTACGACCCTGCCTACCAATAATATTGCCCCCGGTAGTGCGCGTTACCCAGTTTCAAATCTGACCCTGTTAGTGCCAGTAGTGGTTTGGCTAGCAGATTATTTTATGAGCCTGTTGCCTAGCTTTAACTTTAAAGCGGCGGTGGCGGGGTTGCTGGTTTTGTTAACTCTGTCTTTTATCCCAACCACTATGGACAGAGCCGCCGAATTTCCGCAAGGGGAGGTGCGCCAGATTGCCTTGTGGTTCAAAGACCAGACCGAAAGCAGCAAACTACCTAAAAATATCGTTATACCAACGCATTTACCCAACCCTAAAGCCGAGAACGGCGGGGATTACGGCTATATATACGCCCTGACCGTACTAACCAACCGCCCGGATGGAGCGCGGTTCCCTGGTTCAAAGGCGCAGGGCTTGCGGGTAATCTCAGAGCTAGAGGGTTTTCAGCGCACGATTGTAGACGATAAACCTTTAGTCTGGTTAAACATTGATACGGCGGGCGATAAAGCGGCTATTCAGGAATTGGCTGCTCAGTATCGAGAGAATAATATTTACGGTCAATTTCTGGTCAATGCAAGGCCCTTGTTCCGCCCCCTAACTGCTACACCAAGCACAGGCAATCTGGCCCAGGAGTTTCGGTTTATGGGGGATGGTTACGAACCGGGCGAGAAAATTTCGGTCTGGGTCAGTTTCGGCAATAGTGTGAAAAATCTGCCGGAAGCAATTGCCGATAAGGATGGCAAAATAGCTATAACTTTCAAACCGGATTTGGCAGTTACTCAATCCCTGACCGCTAAAGGTCGCACTAGCGGACGCACCGGAGCAGTTGAAATCGTGGTCACACCTTAACCATAGTTGCAAGGGGGACGCACTAATACTTTAATTTTAACCGCCAAGAACGCCAAGATTTTATAATTTCCTTTGTGTTCTTTGTGCCTTAGTGGTGAATATCTTAGCTCAGATAACCAAATTCTAACGAATGATCACATTACCCAACCAACAACCAAAGGGGGAACAGCTCTATGACACAGGACGAAAAAGAGGAATATTTAAGGCAAATGGAGGCCGAGCGGGGCTATATTCTGGGTTGGCACCAGGTGCTAGCCGAATATGACCTGGAGTTTTTGAAAAGCTACAACGGGTTGTTGGCGGCGGCCTATACAAAACCCCGCTTGCTGGATGCCCGTACTAAAGAGTTTGCCCTGACCGCCGCGCTGATTGTGGCCCGCAGCACCCCCGACCATATTACTACCCATCTCAAAGTCCTAAAGCGATTAGGTGTTACCGCGCAGGAGTGTCTGGAGTTTCTGGAGGTGCTTTTACCTCCGGCAGGTGTTCCAGCCTTTATGGGAGCTTTTGACCTCTGGCGGGAAGTTTACGAGATTCCACTTAACCGTTGAGTGAACTCTTGAAGACTCGACGCAAACCAGAACTGATTAGCTCTGTTAGCCTCATACACGAAGTCCTTGAAGGAGCGACTCTAAGTTACCTATTGTTAAATATAAGCAAGAATGACTAACCGCCGTCTGTAGGTCACGAATTTCTGAACAACTTAACCAGCGGAGACCTGTTTTGAGTTGGAAGAAATCCTCTTCTTCCCCCAAATATTTTAATGTCGGGCGGTTCACGAACCGCCCCTACGAATTTTTTCCCACCACCGACAACTGACTACCGCCTACCGGGCTATCGGCAGCACAAAATAAAAAGTGCTACCTTTGCCTACCTCACTATCCACCCCTACTTTTCCGCCCTGGGCTTCAATCGCTTTTTTAGAGAAGGACAACCCCAAACCACTACCACTTATTCGACGCTCTTTGCGTGCCCCTGGCACCTGGTAGAATTTGTCAAAAAGGTGCGTCCGGTGCTCCGGCTCAATACCCCTGCCCTGGTCTGTCACTTCGACCCGCACTCCGTCAAACCCCGCCTGTTTGTAACGTTCTTCGGCGAGACCATAATCCGCCAACCTGACCGGACGAGCCATAATTCTAACCTCGCTACCGGGGGCATACTTTATAGCATTTACCACATAATTACCCAAAACTCGCTGAACCAGTTCTAAATCGCCTATAAAATTCAAATCAACGTCATCAATTTTGTTAAACAGAAGATTTTTGCGTTGTTGAGCAGCGTAATTGAACTCCCCAATAACTCCTTCGGCTAACCGAGCAGCCTCAATTGCACGGGCAGCAGGTTGAAGGTCGCCACTTTCCAGTTTGCTTATATCCAGAATATCATTAATCATACGGTTCAAAGTGCGGCTAGCATCGCTGGCTGAAACTAATAGGTCGGTTATAAGTTCCGGATTATCAGCACGTAACTCATCATCACTTAATAATTCCAGCGTCCCAATAATAGTAGTGAGAGGCAGGCGCAAATCGTGGGTTAGCATATGTAACAGGTCGTCGCGCTTGGTTTCGACCTCCTTTAACTCGGTATACAATCGGGCATTTTCCAATGCACGGGTAGCGACTTCCTCGTGCAACCGAAGGGTTTTAAGAACCGAACTGAGGGGGTTGCTGACAATCCGCATAATATTCCAACAATTATTTTTCCAGGCATCGTCAGGATGGCTTTTAACTTCTACCGCTACCGCTCCCAAAACCTCCTGCTCAATATAAACCGGGAAAACCAGAGCCACAGTTTTATCACGGGTTAATTCAAAAGAGCCAATACTTTCTTCCCCTTCGCACAAACTCAGAAACCATTTTTTAATTGAACCTAGCCCGGTAATTTCACCTTGTACCGTATCCTGAAATTGATTTTTAGGGCCAAGTCGTAATAAGGCTACCCCCTGAAAATCAATAACTTCTTCTAACAATCCAAAAAGTTGTTCAGCCAATTTTTGCCCATCAGTGGCTACCGAGCTTAATTTAGCGGCCTCATTCGCCAGGGTAGAATCGAACAAAAGCTGGTCAAGCAACGAACTCAGGCGTACCTGAGTTGTAACGCTGTCGCTAGGCTGAATGGTAGTAGCAATTTCTGCTACGGGTTTGGATTTGGGTTGCTTGTCGAGCAACTCACGGGCCGCCTCGATAACTTTCTCATTTTGGGCATCTTTGGCAACATAAAGGTCAGCCCCAGCCTTAATTCCCCAGAAGCGGTCTACTTTACTATCGAGGCTGGTCAGGAGGATAACCGGGATGTGCCGGCTGTTGGGGTCATTTTTAAGTAGGCGACAAAGCTGGTAGCCGTTCATTTCCGGCATAAGAATATCGGAGATAACTAAATCGGGGCGTTCTCGATAGAAGGCTTCCATTGCTTCCAGCCCATTACGGGCAGTGACAACCTCGTAGCCATTCTTTTGGATAACTTGTCGAAGCCGAACTAGCTGAGTGGGGCTGTCTTCCACCACCAGGATTTTTTCGTTCATAAAATTAACTTCCATTTCAAAACAATTTGCCGGGATGAATCCAGATATATATCGAACCCCTACCCGTTCAAACGTTTCTTAACTTGGTTTGAACCAAAAAACCTGCTCAACAGCCCGTGTACCTAACAGTAAGCGTACAACCTGACCCTTAGGGTTAGTTAATACAATCGCACCATCACTCGCTTTGCGGGAAGTTATTAACAGTGTACTATCAGGCGACCAGTTTGGGCAACCCCCACCGCTAATTACCCCCAAAGTAATTCCGTCGGTGCGCACAATCTGGGTATCATCGCCACTTAGATAGGCTAACATTGTGCCGTTAGGAGCCAGAGCCGGACAACTCACCCGGTCACTTACGGCGGAGCTAATAACGCCTGGGGAAGCCAATACCCCCATCAGAGTCCGGATGTCGCCGGGGTAGCTATTCCACATTACCAGTAAAGCATTAGTAGAGTCTGGAATCCAGAATAATTTATTGAGAGAAAATGCCCGAGGTTGCCCGAAAAGCATCCGGGGGGTGCCACCAATCGCACTGATAGTCCCGATGTAGGAAATTCGGTCACTAAAGGCCAGAGTTCGGCCATCCGGCGACCAATTAATTAATTGTATCGCAGTGTTTTCGGTGGGGTAGGCATTATTGTCAGGGCTAGGATAAGCCGGGACTTGCCCGCTCAACACCACCACATTCTCGCGTCGGTCAGCCACATTCATAATCGCCAACCCATTATCATAGGGCACAAGGGCCTGAGGAGCATTATAATAGGGATTAGGAGTGGGGGCGGTCACATCATTAGGTGAAGTGGTAGTGGCGGGTCGGCTAGGTCGGATAACCGGGAAGAAAGTCGGGGTTGCGGCGGCGCGAGTAATAGCAGAAACAGTCGGTGAGCCGCTAGTGCTAGTACCGGTCGTGGTTGCCAGAGATTGGGTCGGCACAAACTCCATCACCGCAAGGCGGCGGGCGCGAGTGGCATAGGCAATTTGTTTGCCATCGGGCGACCAAACAAAATTAAACCCACCCGCCAACCTTTGAGGTAAAACCGGGCGGTCACTAAAAGAGCCACTATAACTCCCCTGCCCTGGATTTTGCTGAGTATCAATCACATAGATTTCACCGTCAGTTGCCAGCGAATAGTTAGGGTTTAAGCTGGCATCTCGCGAGAAAGCAATTAGGTCAAAACCAAGATAGCGTCCGTCCGGTGACCAGGAAGCACTATTCAAAAACTGATAGCTGGGGTCAGGACGATAAGCTGAAGTGCGCCGGCCATTCAATTCAAAAACCAGAATCCCATCACGTTTATCGAATATCGCCACCTTGTCACGGCTGGGCGACCAGAATACTTTATCCGGGGTTATATTGCCAGATTGGGTTAACTGGCGGCGGTTGCCCCCTTTGTCATCCGCAACCCACAGATTACCACCCTGTAAATAGCCAACCTGGGCATTAGCCAGTATAGTTTGATTGGACTGGTCAGACGAAGGGTTGCCCACATTTTCGGCAGGGGCAGCAACGGTGGTAGCCACACTAGTGGTCTGTTTAACCGCGCTGGTTGTGACTGGCAAAGCTGAAGTTGTGGTGGGATTTAGCGGCTGAATAGCGGGCACCGTAGTAGTAGGCGCAATTGGTGTATTATAAAACTGTTGCCGTTCTACCGGAGTAGTTGAATTGAGCGGGGCAGGCTCGGAGCCGCAAGCCGCCAAAAACAACATCAGTTGTAGGCTTAATATTAAAAAGGCAATCCCGGCGCGAGTGGTTGGTTTGACTCTTGCTGGCTGTTTCACTAATATCTGTCCTTGCATTATTAGCTAAAAGCTTTAATTTCTAGTTATGTCTATTTGTATTATACTATATACTGTCTATAGGCCAACAGTCAGGGACAATATGGGAGATTTCTATTTTGTTTTTTACCTATCAAGTAATTATTACCGCTATTCTGGCGTTTAGTTTTTTGATACTTGTTGCTAACTTTATTACTTTCAAACCTTTAGGAGGCTATGGTGTAACACGAAGGTTTTCGGCGGCGGAAGCTCCAATGGTTTCGGTATTGGTACCCGCCCGGAACGAGGCCAGGAATATTGCCAGTTGTTTGCGTTCGTTGTTGCGACAGGATTATCCTAACTTTGAGGTTATCGTTTTGGACGATGGCAGCGAGGATGCAACCGAAGCAATTGTGGAAAGTCTGGCTCGCGAGGATTTAAGTCACCGCCTCCGTATCGTTAGCGGGCAGGAGTTACCACCGGGCTGGTTAGGCAAAAACTTCGCCTGTCACCAACTTTCGTTATACGCCGAAGGTGATTATTTGCTTTTTACCGATGCCGATACGGTGCATGGTATCCGGGCAATTTCAAGTAGTATTGCCGCTCTGGAAGATACAAATTGTGATTTTCTCTCGATTTTCCCTCGCCAGATAACCTTTTCCCTGGCGGAACGGCTGGCGGTTCCACTAATGATGTTGTATGTGGTGGGGTTGCTGCCCACCTGGTTAGTAAAACGTAGCAAGAACGCCGCTTTTAGTGCTGCTAATGGGCAGTTTATGTTCTACCGACGGGTGGCCTACGAGGCTATTGGGGGGCATGGGGCAGTGCGTGGGGCAGTGCTGGAAGATGTGATAATGGGGCAGCGTATAAAAAAAGCAGGGTTCAAACAACTGTTACCAGATGGCACAGATACGGTTACCTGCCGCATGTATCACAGTAGTAATGAGGTCTGGAACGGTTTCAGCAAGAATATTTATGCCTTTTTTGGCTTTAAGCTTTACTGGATAATTCTATTTTTGGCGAGTAATATCCTGATTTTTATTGGGCCATATTTCTGGCTGCTGTTTGGTTGGTTAACCCAACGTCCCAATAATATTACCTGGCTGTGGCTTCCTTTAGCCCAAATTGTGCTGGCCTGGCTAATCCGGTTGGGAATTGCGATTCGATTCGGCTTTCGCGGCATTGACATCTTTTTGCATCCAATCTCGATAATTTATATGGTATTTATTGCGATAAATTCGGTGCGCTGGCGCAAACGTGGGGTACAATGGAAGGGCCGGACTTACGGAAAGATGAAGGACGAGGGATGAAGGATGAAAAAAGAATTAAGAATAAAGGAGCAAGAATAATTGTAGGGGTAGACCAATGTATCTTCCCTGGAATTCAAACAATAAGGGCGTGGTCTCCGCGCCACATTCAGGAAATTGCTAACTTTAGACCTTTGACCTTCGACTTTCAACTCGTTACTCGTTACTTTTTAACATTCTGTTCATCCTTGTTAATATTTTTCTGACAACCGAAAGGGGCCTCAAATGGCAAATGAAACAGTCCAAAGCAGCCAAACGAAAAATGTAGAAACCAAAATAGACGAAGTAACAGTTTATACCAGCCGGGCTTTAGTCACGCGCCGGGGTACGGTTACGCTGGGTGGTACTGAAAAAGAATTGATAGTAACTGGTTTACCCCTGACTATCCAGACCGAATCGGTGCGGGCGGGCGGAATTGGCACAGTGGGGGTGCGGTTGTTAGGAGTGCGTACCGAGCATATATATGCTACCGAGCCAGTAGCAGAGCGGGTAGCCCAACTTAGCGGGCAAATCCAACAATTGGAAGAACAGAAGAAAAATCTACAAAATAGTATTGACGCACTTTATATGCAACGCCGTTTTGTAGAAGGCTTGAGTGAAAAATCTGTAGAACGTTTTTCGTGGGGGTTGGCTCGTAAACAAGTTGGGCTGGATGAAACCCGCGAGCTGGTTAATTTTTTGGGCGAACAATATAACGACCACGCCACTACGATTGTTAAACGCGAGAAAGAACGGGAGAATTTAGACCGCCAGATTCACGCTTTGCACCAACAACTTGAACATATTCGTACTCCCCGACCCCGCGAAAGTTATAGCATTATTGTACCAATTGAGGCGGCAGGTGAGGGCGATTTTGAGCTGGAAATATCCTATGTGGTTTTGCGGGCAAGCTGGACACCTCTTTATGACCTTCGAGTTAGTGGGGTGGGCGACAAGGTTAACTTGAGTTATCTGGCGGAAGTGCGCCAGAGTAGCGGCGAGGACTGGCGGGGTGTAACCCTGACTCTTTCCACTGCCAAGCCGGGTTTAGGCACGCTCCCGCCCAAACTTGACCCCTGGTTTGTTGATATATATCGTCCTGCACCACCTATGCCAATGCAAGCAGCTGGCGGGGCAGTTTTTGCGATGGCGGCTCCTGCTCCCCAGGCAGCTTCAGATACAGCCGTGCGAAGTATGCGGCAAATGGCAAAAATGGCGGCGGATGCCACCTCAGAATTTGCTTTGGTCGAAGCTTCTAATGTAAACGCCGAGGTTTCGAGCGAAGGGGGGGTAGTAACCTTCCGATTAGACCGAGATAGTGATATTCCCAGCGATGGTGCGCCCCATAAGACCGTAATTTTTAGCGACGATTACCCATGTCGAACCGAATTTATTGCCGCACCCCGTCTAGTCAGTTTCGCTTATGTTCAAGCGACCATTACTAACAAGGCGGGTGGGGCAACTTTGCTTCCCGGCTCAGCTAATATTTTCCGCGACAATACTTTTGTGGGTACCACTCAACTTGAAAACGTTGCGCCGGGTCAGGAGTTCAAACTGAACCTGGGGATTGACGAAAGCCTGAAAATCGAGCGGGATATGGTTGAGCGCGAGGTGGACAAACGCTTCATTGGCAACCAACGCCGGATTACTTATGCCTACCGCCTCAGTGTTATCAATTTGCGGGAACAGGAGGTCACTTTACGCCTGACCGAGCAATTGCCTGTCAGCCGCAACGAGCAGGTCAAGGTGAAGCTGAGTCGGATTAATCCCCAGGTGCAGTCTACTGATATGGGTATGCTGGAATGGGTTATGACATTACAATCCAAAATCAAGCGTGAGTTATATTATCAGTTTACAGTTGAGCATCCCACTGATGAAACCCTGACTGGCCTGAATATTTAAGTAGTTGTCCTAACAACCCCCTAGCCCCCTCCCTGATGCAGCGAAGGGGGTTTAAAGCACCTGCTACTTCGTAAAATTTAATAGAACCTATCCACCGTAACAGTATGCAGGGATTTGGGAATAATATTTCCCGGATTTCTTTCATTCGATTTTTTGGATACTGGATGTATAAAAAAGGAAGCTACCAGACAGCCGTGAGGCGCTGGCAGCGAAACCTGAGGGGGTAGGGGAAGAGATATGTGGGAGAGTCGGTCAGGAGGAGTTGACCTACCCTCTCCCAAAACTATCTGGATTGATTTGCACTTGGATGGAAAATTGCTTCATAGTGTGAAGTTATTTACTATCGCTTCACAATTAGAATTATAGCGGGGAGTTGTTAAGAGGGGTTTAACGGTTCTTTAATAGGTTGTTATATTCAGGTTAAACTTTTTCCTTAACTATCACTCATCAAACCTATCTCTTGCAAGCGATGGAAATGCACCTTAATGGCCCGTTCGGTAATTTTTTCCAGGTCAAGGCCAAAGGTTGCGCTGGCTTCAGCTTCGTCGTTCACTACCCCCGCCATTAACATTCCAAATTCCATCTGGCGCGACATTAGCCGCTCCTTAGCCCCGTCTTCCATTTTCACCACTAATTTTTTAAGATATGTCGTACCAAAAGCAACGTGGCGGGCTTCGTCTTGCGAAATCTGCTTGAGCATAATTTGTAATAGCGGGTCATCAATCGCTTTGGCGGCGGCATGAAAAACCTCCTGCGCCAAACCCTCTATTAGAATATGCGAACCAACCATCTTTTCCTCGATAGTTGGCATAGATAATATCTTGTCCACCAATTCCTGCATATTGGGATTAGGGGGCTGCACCTCGCCTAACAACGAGATATAGCGATAAAAGGACTCGACATGGCGGGCCTCGTCTACGGCCTGGGTAGCCAAATAATAGCGGGCTTCAATATCTTGCACCAGAGGTAGAAGCTGGCTGGCAGTCACCAATGAAGCCTGTTCGCCATACAAGAACTGACTCAAAACCCGTGCCCCCGCCACTCGTTGCTCCGGCTCAAGCTGAGTGCCCAATTCCCAGGGTAGCGAATCGGCATCCCACTGTTCCTGTTTGCCCCGTTGATAAAGTTTGGTTTCCTCTTTCAAGGAAAAATCATACTTGTCGAGTAATATATTTGAGAGGTCGTTGTTGCCTGGAAGATTCATGTCTTTCTTTCTAGTTGGTTTATACGCTAATCCTAAAAAGTTCGGTGGAAATTAATCTAATTTATTTCCCATCATTATTATAACGCCAACGGTAGTAATGCTGCCCCACATTGCCCATTTCTACCTGGAAAGCGGCAGGGTTGGCAGGAGTATAAGTCAGTACCCGCCGCTCATATAATTGTACCAACACATCTTTTTCCACCCCTGCTACTTTTGCCCGCACCCAATAAGCCTCGGTTATTGGCAAACCCACCGTTGAGACCCAATCAAAAACCTTGCCATATTCATAACTATCGGAGGTACGGTCATAAATCTGACCCTGGTTTTGCAACCAATTATAGAAAACATCGGGGATATTGTGCCCGGTTTCCGGCACAAAAAACAGGTTGCGGGCCAAAACTGATAGGCCAGGGTTTGCACTTTCCCGCCCATTTTTGTCTATAGTGGCACTTATAGGGTTCGAGTTCGGCGAAAGCTTGCCGCGCTCAATAATCGGTTTAAAGGTAGCATAGGTTGGGGATATGTCGTTTAAACCATTGGCATCGTTGGGGTCTCCTGCCACCTGCACTTGACTCGGACTAAGCTGGCTAAAAGTAGCATCCCCAAGTTGTAAACGCCCGGTGCTGAGTTCTACCACCAACAGCCCATTAGTAACGTAACCTGTGGCGGGGTCAGTCAATTCCATGCGGGCCTTGTCAAAATAGACCACCTGCCGCGTTCCACCAGGCGCGTCGGCATACAATTCTTGAGTGGTTTTATTAGGGGAAGGCCCCCAGGTATAACCCCGCCCGGTGCCCTGCCCATTTGCTACCCCGGCTAAAACCGGACGGTCTGCCTGACTCCAGTTATCCTGGAAAGGACGACTCAGATTCGGAAATACCTGCTGGGGCAACGGTCCCGCCCGATACCCGGCCACCAACAAGGCAGTACGGGTCGCGACAGCCAGCATATCGGGGTCAAGTCGCAGGCTACCATCTGGTTTATATAACTTGTCGAGGGGCGAGTGATAGCGCGGATCGCCACTCACAATATCGCGGGCATCTTCGTTCAAAAATATCGTATTGGTAATACCACCATTCCAAAAGCTGCTATGGTCGCTGGCCCGATTGGGGTCGCGGGAGGCCGGGAACAAATCGCCAATGGTGTAAACGCTATATTTCACCCCAGGCAGATATTTTTTGACCAAATCCGCTCCCTGGTTAGCCAGAATATTGCTCGCGCCGGGGTTGGAAATGGCATATATAGTTTGATTAGTAGTTCCATCGCGCGGGTAGCCAATCATATCCAGATTAATCACCGTGCCAATCGGTAAAGCTTTAGTTCCCTGATTAAGATACTGGTTCACATAGTAATAACTACCTAGCAAGCCAAATTCTTCGCCATCGAAAAAAACGAGGTCAATATCATCGCGGAATTGTACCTTGCCCAATACCCGCGCCATTTCCAGCAACGCCCCTACCCCACTTCCATTATCGTTTGCACCGGGAGCTAATTCGTTACAACTTGGCGGATACTGCCGCATCGGGCTACTATCCAGGTGGGCGGTCAGCAAATGCTTGCCCTGGGGATTGCTGACGGGTTTGTGGGCGATAATGTTTTGCAAAAGGGTATTAGGTCGAAGGCCGGGGGCGTTGCTAGTGAAAGCTTGAGTTTCGACGGTATAGCCCAGGTCGGAGAGGCGGCTTTTGATATAGCTAATAGCCTGGTCGTGGCCGGGGTCGGTCACACAGCGCGAATAACGGCTGACATTGGCAATCTCATCTATTATTTTTGACCCGGAAACCGTCCCTAAAAGGTCGCTCAGGGTCGCATTCTGGCTTACAACCTCCGCCAACCCAATTGTCGGAACCGTCGCCAAAAACAACAGACAAAACTGCAAAACCAGAATAAATAGAATTCCCCGAATTCGTTTCACCGTTAAGTCCCTCTTTGAAGTCCCGAATTGACCTAACCCCTTGCTCCCTTCTCTGTATAAGGGAAGGGGGAACATCCTGCTTGCTATTTGCTCCTGAATTCTTACTTCTCTATTCTTATTATCTGGTTTTTTTACCAAGCGACCAGCCAGGGGCACCGATTAAAATATCTTCCGACTTAAAACCAATCCAGCCATCGTTATTGTAATCCTTTTCGGCTAGAGTTTCGGTTACTCGGCCTACAAAATCGGCCTCATTCATCTTCCGATTGTAGCCGTTCTCACCGAGGTAATCCACAACCAGACCCAACACAAACTGTCCGGCGTTAGGGTAATTCGGGGTACTGATAGCAGCCGCAATATCGCCCTGTTTATCCAGTTTTGCCACCACCTGACGATAAAGGCCAAAAACCCGGTCACCGGAATTGCGGTCAACGGCGGCGGGCGACCCCACCACTAATTGGGTTGAATAGTCAAAAATCGCTCCGTTCAACACTACCCGCATCCGACCCCAATTGGTTTGCCCCGGCAGAATCCCCGCCCCCTGCCCGGCATCCCGCCGCAAGGTTATGGCTACTTTTAATTCCCCGGCCTTTTTGATATTTACAAAACGGTCAGGCTCTGGGAATAGCCAGGCCGGACGCGAGAAAATCCGGCCCTCAATACCCCCGGTTAATTTAAGGGTCAGGGTTTTGGTGAGGGGCGTGGTAGTAGCACTTTCAGGGTTCGGCAACGTGCCGAGCGAAAGCATATCAAAACCATTGGCGGCACTATCAAAAGAGGGGGATAAACCCACCGGGGCATAGGAAGCCGGCAAGGAGGGAAACAATAGTTGGAGCGATTGGGGTAAATAGTCAGAAGTGGTTGGGTCGGTGGCGGGAACGGGTGGAGTCTGAGCAGTAGCGGTGCTGGTTAGCAAAATCAGCAGGACAAGTGGCCCCAAACGAAAAACAGCAACCTTAAAGACCTTGCCAGACAGAGCCACTAAAGTTGCTGCTAACCAATGCGCCCCGCCAAATCTCATCGGCTGGGTGTGGCGGTAGGTTGGGCAGCAAGGGGCGAAGTTGCTACTACCGGGACGCCGCTGGTAACTGCCGCCGGGATGCGGAAAACGTAAATCCGTTGGTCGCTGATGAGGTACAACTTCTGATTTGGTTCATCCACCAGCAAATCCCTAATCGAATCAAACTCTTTACCGTCCGACTTGAATTGCTGAATAAAAGCACCAGTTGATTTCTCGAATTGTAATACTCGCTTTTCCCCATCCGTCACAAAAATATAGGGGGATTCGAGTGTGCCGATATAAAGGTTTGAAACATTGTTCAGGGCCGGACCAAGCTTGCCGCCATTACTTAAGTCAAACTGGCTGATAATTTCGCCCTTGTTCTTACCATTAGGGCGGGCCATCTGGAATAACATTCCGTTCGGGCTGAGGGCGTAAATATTGCCATCAATAGCCAGCGAAGCGGTTTTATCAAGTTGGGCAGTTTGGGCGGCACTATCGCTCAACCATTCGTCCGGCGTATTGGCATAAGCTCCCGACAAATAGCGCAAAATCTGACCACCCGCCGGGCCAATTATATAGAGGTTACCCTGGTAGGTATCAAGGCGTTTTAGAGGACTAGCCCAACCCGCCGAGCCGCCCAACTGCGCGACACTCCAACCCGAACGGGTACGGTCATACAACCAGATAACGTTGCTATCGTCAACCACTACTACACTATCCAGCCGGGCTGCCATTGCTACCGGGTTCTTGAAGGTTTTTCCGGCAACCGTATCGCCCGTTTTCAGGATAGTTTTGACCTTCCCTTCCAGGTCTAGCATCAGCACCTGACCACGCCCGCTATCCAGCAAAAAGACCGCATCGCCAGTGGGACTAAGAATCGCCCGACTTAGTTTTAGACCTGTTCCCTGGCTGCCGAGGTCTACCGAGAGGCGCAGGTCGGCGGGGACAACCACCTTATTAATATTATCCAGGGTGACTTTCAGAGCATTTTGGGTTATACCAATCTCCTTGAGGTCGGCTTTTTCCTTGCGGGCAGCGGCTAAATCATCCTGAGCCTGGGAAATCAGTTTGCGGGCCTGTTCCGGGTTGCTGGTTGCCAACCCTTGCGCCTGAGTTCGTTTGGTTTCGGCGGCTTTAACAAAGTCCAGAGCCTTGTTATTAGTGACATTTGAATTCAGGGCGGCAAACACCAGAAATAGCACCGCCACCCCCAACAGCACTACCAATCCTAATATCAATAAGTTACGGGGCGGGCGGAACCCCCCAAATCGGCGTTCATCCCGAATCGAGTTCAGGGGTGGGCCGTAGTTATCAGCAGGTTCAAAATAAGGAGTGCCGGGGGTTTCGGGCTCAAACTCCACCCGACCCTTTTTCTCGCGTTTCTTTCCACCTGGGGCTTGAGCTGGTTCCTCAGCTACCTTGCTAAAATCAAATTCGGGTTGCGGGCTTTTGAAATTAGGGTCAGCTTGGGGCTGGCGGGTTTCACTTGCTTTATAAGTTCCAGGCCGGAAGGTTGAATTTTTGGGTTCGGGGGGAATCTCCCCAAACTGATAAGCTCCGGCCTGTTGCTGACGGAAAGGCTCATTTTCTTCTGGGATATTACTGGCTGGGGTCTTGCGAAGATAGGGCGGAGTTTGCAAATTATCATCTTCACGGTGCAACCAGGGGTCAGCATCAGGGTCATCCGACATCATTGGGTCAAAATTCCCCGAATTACCTTTGGCTACCGCTGCCTGACGAGGGTTTTTATCTACAAAGTCATAATCCTCGTGCCAGCGCACCGCCTCAGTCTGGGGCACGCTGGCTTCAAATATATATTCTTCTTGCGCTGCTTCGGGCTGACGGTCACGATTCGGCACAAATTTGGAGGCAAAATGACTGACCGATGCTGCCACACCTTCTACCGCATTCCGAAATCCGCTATCGTCGGCGCGGCTGGCATTCAATTCGCTGCGTTCCTGAGCAGATTGATAAAGTCGCCCCGCACTGTAATCACCCTTAACCCCCACCGCCAGAGCATAACCAGTACCCAGATTTTGGGCGCGGGCGAAATCGGACAGGTTATAAAGGGCTTCCCGGCTGTCTACTCCCACAAAATAGTGTTCGAGTTGGTCTTCGGTCAGGGCATTAATCAGCGTTGCCGAACATAGCACCAACAAATCGCCATCTTCAAAAAGAGTGCGGTTGAAAATTGGCTCAACCGTCGCGTAACGGCCCAGCGCGGGGTGGGCGGCACTGTGGCGGATAGGCATGGTCTCGCGTTGTCTGACAATTTGCGGGCCGCGTTTTCGCCCGTCAGGTGGGTAATAGCTTAATTGGCCCTGATGTACCACCAGAGCCTGAGAAGGCGGCATCTGGGCTAGATACAGCTCATTATTCCGCACTAATGCTACTGTCACCCCTACCCCGCGACGGTCAGGTGGCAACAGGCTACTATTGCGGTTGAAAATAAGCTGGTTGGCAATTTCCAGGGCGTGGCGAAGGGCACTGGTTACGCTGGCGTTGGGGTTAAAGTCGTAATATTCCTTGAGGATTGCCATCTGAGCATCGTGGCACATATCCAGTTCGGATTGGCGGGGCTTTTCCTCGTCACGATTACCACCCTCAATTTCGGTGATGATGTAGAGGGTGCCGCGTTTCTGGAGAGTGGGCGGTGGCATTAATAGCTCGGCATCCACCAGGCACTCGCCTCGGTCGCGCCGCAATCCGCCGCTTAGTTCGAGTTGGGTAGCAATAACATGGGTACTGTTCATCTGTCCCACCTGTGCCTGTATGGTATATATTTACCATTCCGCTAGATTAAACTACAAACTGGCTGCATCCGATTTGTAGCTGCGACCATTGTCGCCTTAATTGTCGGGTGTATAGCAGAAGTCCTGGTATTATGTAATGTAACCATCTAATTATAAACAAAGTTTCTAATTTTGACAATAGATTTGTGGGATAAATCGCATTGAATTTTTGGAATAGGGGTCAGGATGAACTGAATCGTCCGAGGGTCGGGTAGGAATAATAATATTCCGCGGGGAATGCCTATTTTTGGAACAAAATAAGTCAACATTTTCAGGTGAAGGTGAGCCTTTAGTTCAACTCTCTTGCTTTTTGATTTCCTTTAACCAATGCTATTTGTTAAAATCTTCATGGCCTCACATTATCAGAGGTAATGAACATCGTCCCTCTCACCTACCAACCACTAAAAACTGACAACCAGTAACCAAATAGATTGGACAACACCGCCGTGAGCCAATTCATCGAATTTATCCGCAATCGAGTAGGTTTAGTGCCGAACCCGGTTAGTGCCAAGACCGACAAGCTTGCCCCACGAATCCGCGATGCCAAAGTGACCACCAGCGTTTGCCCCTACTGCGCGGTAGGGTGTAGTCAGTTGGTTTATCACAAAGAGGGCAAGATACTGGACATTGAGGGCAACCCTGATAGCCCGATTAATCGCGGGACGCTCTGCCCCAAAGGTTCGGCTACCTACGGTCTGGCGGTCAACCCCCTGCGCCTGACCAAAGTTAAATATCGCGCTCCCTACAGCAACCATTGGGAGGAAAAACCGTTGGAGTGGGCGATGGAACGGATTGCCCAACTGGTCAAAAAAACCCGCGACGAAACTTTCAAGGAAACTTCCGAGAAATATCCCGGTCTGCCTATTAACCGCACCGAGGCGATTGCCCACCTGGGCGGCGCAACCCTGGATAACGAGGAAAATTACCTGATTATCAAGCTGTTTCGCTCGCTGGGAATAGTCTATATCGAAAATCAGGCCCGTATCTGACACAGTGCGACCGTACCCGGTCTGGGTACATCAATGGGGCGCGGCGGGGCGACAACCGCCTTGTGGGATTTAGAGAAGGCCGACTGCATCCTGATTATGGGCTCAAACATGGCGGAATGTCACCCCGTTGGCTTCCGTTTTGTGGTGAACGCCCGCGAGAAGGGGGCTAAAATTATTCATGTTGACCCGCGTTTTACCCGTACCAGCGCGTTGGCGAATATTTACGCGCCCATCCGCTCCGGCACCGACATTGTGTTCCTGGGCGGGCTTATTAATTACGCTCTGGAAAGTGGGAAATATTTCCACGAATATGTGGCGAATTACACCAACGCCGCCCTATTAGTCAGTGAGAATTATCAGGATACCGAGGAACTGGACGGGCTGTTCAGTGGCTTTGACCCCGAAACCCGCACTTATGATTCGGCAAGCTGGCAATATCAACTGGACGAGCAAGGCCAACCTTTGCGCGACGATACTTTGCAACATCCCCGCTGTGTCCTGCAAATCTTGCGGAAACATTTCGCCCGTTACAGCCCGGAAGTGGTGGAGCAGGTTTGCGGCACGCCCCAGGCTATCTTTTTGCAAACCGCCGAAACCATTTGCGCCAATAGCGGGCGAGAGCGCACCACCGCCTTTTGTTACGCCGTTGGTTGGACGCAACATACCACAGGGGCGCAAATGATTCGGGCCGGGGCAATATTGCAACTGTTGCTGGGGAACGTGGGGAGACCCGGCGGCGGTCTGATGGCCCTGCGCGGTCACGCCACTATCCAGGGTTCTACTGACGTGCCGACCCTCTATAATATGCTGCCGGGTTACATGAAAACGCCCTTCGAGACCTCCGACCCGCCCCAATATAAGCTAGAGGATTATCTCAAGGCCAATTACGCCCCGACGGGCTGGTGGTATAACCTGCCGAAATATATGGTGAGCTTGCTCAAAGCCTGGTACGGGCCGAATGCTACCGCCGAGAACGGTTTTTGCTTTAACTATTTGCCCAAGGTTGGCGGGGATTATAGTTATACCCCGATGTTCCTGAATATGAAGGATGGCAAAATGCGGGGGATGTTTGTGATGGGCGAGAACTTTGCGGTGGGTGGCATGAACGCCCGCCTGGAAGTGGAGGCCATGACTAAACTGGATTGGTGTGTGGTGCGCGATTTGTTCGAGGTAGAAACCGCCGTTTTCTGGAAGGCCGAGGGGGTTGACCCCAAAACCGTACCTACTGAGGTTTTCCTGATGCCCGCCGCCGTAGTAGCCGAGAAAGACGGGACTTATACCAATACCCAACGGTTGGTGCAGTGGCATGATAAAGCGGTTGAACCACCCGGTGAGGCCCGTAGTGAAAGCTGGTTTGTCTACCATTTGGGCCAGCGTTTGCGCGAACTATACTCCCATAGCAGCCTGGAACGCGATAAACCAATCCAGCAGTTACAGTGGGAATTACCTACCTCCGGGCCGCATGCCGAGCCAGAGGTTGAGCATGTGGTGCGGGAAATCAGTGGTTATCGGGTGGCTGATCATTCGCAGGTGGGCGGTTTTGCCGAGTTAGCCGACGATGGCACTACCGCCTGTGGTTGCTGGATATATAGTGGGGTGGTCAGTCCAGATGGGCGCAATCTGGCGGCTAGTCGGCAGTCCGACGCGCCGGGAGTGGATAGCAATCACCAGAACTGGGCTTTTAGCTGGCCTAACAACCGCCGCATTTTGTACAACCGAGCCAGTGCCGACCCCGATGGGCAACCCTGGAGCGAGGCTAAAAAGCTGGTGTGGTGGGATGCGACGAATGGCAAGTGGACGGGGCAGGATACCCCCGATTTCCCCCTGACCAAAGCTCCTGAAACTCCGGCGAACCCCGATGGCAAGGGGCTAGAGGCTCATAGCGGGCGCGACCCCTTTATTATGCAGTCGGACGGGCTCGGCTGGCTGTTTGCCCCCAATGGGCTGAAGGACGGGCCGCTCCCGACCCACTACGAAGCTTTAGAATCGCCTGTCGAAAACCCGCTTTATAAGCAACAGGTCAACCCGACCACCAAAGAATTCAGCCGCAAGGATAACCGGCGCAATCGTGCCCTTGACTCGCGCTATCCCTACGTGGCTACCACTTACCGCCTGACCGAGCATCACACCAGTGGCGGGATGAGTCGCTGGATTCCCTGGCTGTCGGAATTGCAGCCGGAGCTTTTTGGCGAGATTGACCCCGAACTTGCCGCCGAGAAGCAGCTCAAAAACGGCGATTGGGCAACGGTCTGGACGGAACGGGGCGAAATTGAGCTTAAAGTTTTGGTGACAGACCGCATGCAGACCTTGAAAATCGGCAAGCGGCGCATCCACCAAATCGGGCTGCCCTATCACTGGGGTAGTCGGGGGCTAATCACGGGCGATGTGGTGAACAATATGACCCCGCTATTAGAGGAGGCCAACGTCCAAATCCACGAGGCCAAAACCTTTACCTGTAACCTGCGTAAAGGTCGCCGCAGCCCCTCGCCTGTTTCCCCCCCATCTTCTTCGCAAGGGGTGGTCGTCACCAGTGGCGGGGCTGGGCAGGATTTGGCACGGGTGAAGAAGTCAGAAAAGGGAATTTCGTAGGGGCGGTTCGTGAACCGCCCAATAATTTGGGATTATAACAATGGACATAACTGAATTGATAGAAAAGATAAGGCTAACCCCTGATTGCGAAGTGTTTCCGCCGGCGGGACTTCCAGTTATCAGAGCGGAACATACCTTACCCGAAGACCTCCGAGAGTTTTATGAGTTATGTGGAGGGGTAGATTTATTCAAAGACACAGCCTATTGTTTAACAATTGTGCCGCCTTCAAAGCTTGTCGTAGCTAACCCGGTAATAATTATAGGGGTTGACGATGAAACTGTTCGGAAAATATGTAGAGCGGAATCCTGGTCCTGGTCCGTTATTGGCGAAGGCGAAAATGCCCAATATATTACGATTGACCTTAGCCAAGAACATTTAGGCCGATGCTACGACAGTATGTGGGATAGACATCCACATAGCTCAGTCATTATTGCTAATTCATTCACAGAATTATTAAGCAATTTACTGCTTTACCAAGAAAATGGTTGGTACTGGAAGCAGGAAGATTCTGAATTCTTCCATAAATATGTTTTTGATTAACGTGTTCTTTATTCTGACTCCTGACTCCTTACAAATAGAAAGAAGCAACTAATGGCAACCGGGTTTTTCACCGACACCAGCGTATGTATAGGCTGCAAAGCCTGTGAGGTGGCTTGCAAGCAGTGGAATCAGCTTCCCGCCGACGGCTACGCCCTGACAGGCGAAAGTTACGACAATACCAGCAGTCTGGGCGCAACCACCTGGCGGCACGTCACCTTTATCGAGCAGATGGCGACCAAACCCCAGATTCCCCTGCTAAATCTGACCGCCGACTTGCCCAAGGCTAACTTGCTGGTGGAAGGTGTGCCAGTTGCGCCCACCCTACCCGGACAGGACGGCATGCCGCGCTGGTTGATGATGAGCAATGTTTGTAAGCACTGCACCAACGCCGGGTGTCTGGAAGCCTGTCCCACTGGGGCGATTATCCGCAACGAATTCGGTGATGTGTATATCCAGCCCGATATTTGTAACGGCTGCGGCTATTGCGTGCCAGCCTGTCCCTTTGGGGTGGTGGAACTGTCGAAAGACGACGGACGAGCCTTCAAATGTACCCTGTGTTATGACCGCCAGAAGGACGGCCTGGAACCAGCCTGCGCCAAAGCCTGCCCGACCGACAGTATTATTTTCGGCGAAATAGAAGAACTCAAAGAGGTGGCCGAGAAGCGGGTAGAGGAATTGCAAAGCCGGGGCTACACCAACGCCTACCTTTACGGCGCGGACGAAAGCAGCGAGGTAGGTCAACTTAACGCCTTCTTCCTGTTACTGGATAAACCCCAGGTCTACGGTCTGCCCGAAAACCCGCCCCTACCCCAAAACAAGGCCAAAAACGGCTGGTTGGCAAGTCTGGCGGCCTCGGTGGTGGTGGGAGCGGTGGTGGCAATTGCTTTCAGTAAGGGGCGCAAATAATGAAAAGTGTTGAAGAATTCGCCACCTACTACAACCGCCCGGTATTGAAAAAGCCCCACTGGGTCTGGCAAATCTGGCTCTATTTCTGGCTAGGGGGGATTGGGGCGGGCTGCGCAATAATTAGTATGCTGGCAAAACTATTTGGCGACCAGAAGCGAGTAAAGCCGATTGTTCGAGCGGCCCGTTACATATCTCTTGCAACTGGAATGGCCTCCCCGCTATTGTTAGTTATGGATTTGGGTCGTCCCGAACGTTTTTTGCATATGCTAAGAATTTTGAAATTGCGCTCGCCGTTATCGGTAGGAACTTACATAATGAGTGCCAACGGACTTTTCGGCAACCTGACGATTGCGCGACAGTTGGTGGAGGATGGCTTTATTCCCGCCAAAAGCTTGCTAGGCAAAGCCGCGACCCTCGTTCCCGATGGGCTAGGCACGGGGCTACAGGGAATAACAGGCTTTGGGATGGGCACTTATACCGGGGTGTTGATTTCCGCCACCGCTGTCCCGCTCTGGAGCGAAGCCACCGAGATTCTGCCACCTCTGTTCCTGAGTAGTGGGCTGTCGAACGCCGCTGCCGCCCTGCAACTGGTGCTGCTGGCAAGTGGTCTGGATGAGGATACCACCGATTTCAAAGCTCTCGAAACTATTGAGACTGCCGCCATCCTGACCGAACTGGCCTTGCTGGGCTTTGGTCGCTGGAAAATGGGCGCGTTGCTAACCAAACCACTGACCGAAGGACGGGTGGGTAAACTATTTCTAGGAGGGGCGGTAGGCGGCGGGATGGTGTTACCCCTTTTGCTGCAAAGGGTGAGTCGGGCGCGTTGGATACGCTTCATCGGGGCGGTAGCTACGCTGGCAGGTGGGCTTACCATGCGCTACTGTATAGTGGAAGGGGGTAAACTCTCCGCCGACGACCCCCAGGCCTACCACAGCATAACAAGAAAATAGGGGTAAGGCAGGGGTTAGATTTTCAACCCTCAAAATCTTCTAAAAGGGTGGTGGCTTGTTCGCGGGCTTCTTCCAGAGTGGCGAAGGGGCCAACACTAGGATCCTGGTAATCCCGACCATCTACCCGACCAAAGGTAATAACGAAGTAATTGCCGTTGTGGCGTACTATTCGGGCGCAGTTGGTGTCAAGGACTTTCATCAAGTCCATCAAATAAGAATTATACTCGCCCAAAACTTCTATAACAGTGCTTTCCTCGGTTATCTGAAAATCCGCATGATTTCCTAATATTTCGGTGCTCATGTTATTCTCTCCCTATTGCGCACTTCGTGAAAAAAATATCTAACTTGGAGCTATTCTATACCGAAAAAGGCATTTTGTCTATGATTAATATTTGGATTTCCCGCCAGGCTTATGAAGGTTTCGGTTGTTCCACCAATTTAACGTAAGAAGTATGGTAATTCCTAATGCACACAAAATAAGGATTACAACAAGCATTGTTGAGGGCAATAACATGAATATTCTGCCCAAGATTAGTATAATACCTCCAACGATGCCGCCAGACCACCATTTTTTAAACAATTTATCCTAACTTTCAGTAAATCGTCTTTTTAATGACTTTAACAAATTAATTGTAATTAGTAAACCTTCACTATAAACTTCTCCCACAAGTTCGTTATAATGGTTAAATGTGTTTTTATTCCTTACTCATTACTTTCCAAGAGTTTGCTAGGGCGTGGGAACTATGCTATAATTTTCGTTCGGTGAAGAAGTGGCACTTTTTTGCCCTAAATATTGATAATAGATATGGAAACTAAAACTACTCAAACGAAGTTGTAAGGTTTCCATACCTTTCTGCGTCGAACCTGACACCACCCAACACACACCGGTGGCTGTCACCCCATAGCGGGTT
Organism: Chloroflexia bacterium; assembly: GCA_038207495.1. GTDB lineage: Bacteria > Chloroflexota > Chloroflexia > Chloroheliales > Chloroheliaceae > Chlorohelix. Next base: position 70,011 of record JBBQZS010000004.1, on the reverse strand, counting down.
AATCTGGTTCGGGGCAAACCCAGAGGAAGGGAGGTGTGTCAGGTAATTATGCGCGAATACGAAATGATGTTTATCCTCAGCCTTGAAGGCGGCGACGATAGTATTCCTGGTCTTATCGAAAAAGTCAACAACATGATCACTCGGTATGGCGGCGAAATCACTGAGACCAATACAGGAGCGCCATGGGGTCGGAGAAGATTAGCGTATGCTATCAACCGATTACAGGAAGGCTATTACGTTTTGAATTATTTCAAGATGAATCCGTCGGGTGTTGAGGAGCTGGAGCGCGATTTGCGGATTTCGGAAGATGTGCTTCGCCACTTGCTAATCAGTCTGGGCAAGGACTAATTTGTGGGGTCTGGCCGAACTTGCTGAAAAATGCTTTGGTGAGCCGTAACTTTAATTATTAGCCGTAACTGGGAGAAGCAATTCTCCTACATGTAAAAGCAAGGAGCAAAACGATGGCTAGAGGTGTTAATAAGGTTATCCTATTGGGCAATCTGGGGAAAGACCCGGATTTACGAATTACCCCCAGCGGAACTTCAGTAGCCACTTTCAGCATTGCGGTTAACCGTAATGTAAAAGAAGGCGACAGCTGGAAAGAGCAAACCGAGTGGGTGCGTTGCGTAGCCTGGGACAAACAAGCCGAAACAATCGGCCAGTATGTCAAAAAAGGTAACCAACTCTACGTTGAAGGTCGCTTACAGACTCGCGAGTGGACCGACAAAGAAAATGTTAAACGATATACTACCGAAGTGGTTGTCCAGGAGTTCAATCTTATTGGCGGTAAAAGCCAGAGTAGCGGTGAGGGTGATGAGTGGACTGCGCCAAGTGCGCCCGCCAAGAGCAACACTCGCTACAATGAAGCCGAAGAGATGGAGCCCGAGGACATCCCGTTCTAGGCAAATAGCGATAAAATCCAGCCTAAAAGGTTGAAGGAGATAGATTTAAGGTGACTACCGAGAACGATGATAATTTTAGTGAGGCAGAGGGTGGGGCGGAAGCTCCTGCCCCTTCTGCCGCTCCGGCTCAGTCTCGCCCTAGCTATAGTAGTGGGCCGAGAAATGACGGGCCGAGAAACGATGGCCCCCGTGGTGCCGCCGGTGGAGACCGTCGCCCACGCCGTCCTGGTGGTAAAGACCGCTTTGCCCCGCGCCGCAAGGTAGACCAGTTTGCGGTTGATGGCATCCGCGAGATTGACTATAAGGATTTTCAACGGCTTAAACGCTATATTTCAGACCGAGGCAAGATTGAGCCCCGTCGTAAAACTGGCCTGAGCGCGTTCCACCAACGATCGCTCACTACCGCTATCAAGCGGGCCAGGTTTATGGCACTCTTGCCCTATGTGTCGAACCAATCGCGCTAGGCAGTAATTTTTAACGCGGTCTTTTAAAGATTGTGCTACTAACGCAATACAAAAAGGGTAAGGTTGGCCTTGCCCTGCTACTAAGGCACAGGGTTAAGTAGTGCGCCTGGTTCTACAGGCACGCCACTAAAAATCCCTGTGCCTTTTTTGAGATATTGCAATTATTCCCAGGATTTTGGGAGGGAGAAATTAACCAACCGCATGGCGAATAATAAATCTGGCGGTTCACAAACCCCGCCATCAGACGAAACCAAGCCAAAACAACCTGTCAGCCCACCACCTGTTCCGACTGGTGGGGATAAACCCAAACCCGCGACCCATACTCCGGCTCGCCCGATGACCCAGCGCCAGCTTACCCGGTTTGAAAAAGACCGCCTCCGCCAGCGTCAGCTTACGATTGCGGCGATTGCGATTGTGGCAATCATGATTGTGGTAATTATTGTGGGCGTTTTTCAGAATGCGATTGCTCCTAATATCAGAGAGTTGGCTACCGTCAACGGGCAAACCATTTCCACCGGCGAGTATAACAAGTTTCGCAAGTTAACTCTTTTCAAACGGGCTGCTCAATTCCAGCAGATTTTACCTTCGCTGGCGGGCGATCAACAGCAACAATTCCAACAGCAATTGCAACAAATTTACGCTGAAATTGACAGTGTTACGACTTTCCCGGTTGACCAGGATACTTTGGAAACCTACGCCGGGGTTTTGGTAGCCGATAAAGCTGCCAAAGACGAATTTGGCATTGCCCCTAGCGACGACGATGTTAACAAGGAAATGAATAATCAGTTTGGCTCGGAGTTGCGGTTGTTTACCTCTACTCCTGATGCTAACGGAGCAGCAGCTACTCCAACTTTGGCAGCTCTGGATACTGTACTGGCGAATCAGGCTACTATTACCGCCAACGCCATTACGCCTTTGCCAACTGCTACCCCTTCGGTTAGCCCTTCGCCTTCGCCCGCCACAACTCCAACCGTAGTGGCAACAGGTTCGCCTAATGCGTCGGTAACAGCGGGCGGGACGATTACAGCCACCACTACTGTGTCTCCTACAGTTGCACCCACCAATACGCCTATTGCTGCCGACAAAGCGCAACAGACCGTAACCACCAGCCAAAATGGTTTCTTTGATAATCTGAAAAAAGTCACCGGTTTGAGCCAGGACGATTACAAGAAATTGGAAATTCGCCCCCGCCTGATTAAAACGCTGGTTTCGCAACGTTTGATTCAGAAGTTGCCTAAATTAGGTGATGCTGTTCCGCAGTTGAAGGCTAGTTCGATAGTTTCAACTGAAAGGCTTGCGGCGGTAGAGATTACTCGGGACTTAAAGGCGGCTTCGGCGGCTGATTTGCCGGCCTTGTTTACCAAATTGGCCCGCGATAAATCTATTAACTTGGTTACTGCACCCAAAAATGGTGACCTGGGTTGGTTTATCCAGTATCAGTTAAGCAACACTGCCACCGAAGACCCGCTGTGGGATGCTGCTAACAAACTTCAGGTGGGCCAGATAAGTGATCCGGTCAAGACCAGCGATGGTTGGGAGGTTATCTATCTTCAGGGCAAAGAGGATAAACGCCCTCTGGACGAACGCCAATACAAAGCCCTGCTTGATACCGACCAGAACGGCGATTATCGGGTTTATATACGTTGGTTGAAAGATAAGACGAAGATTGCTAACCCAAGCTATAAAACTTCGCCTACCCCAACCACCGAGCCAACTCAGGTGCCAGCCGCGCCCTTTACGGCAGTGATTCAGCCTAGCCCTACGGTTGATATTACAGCGACGGCGGTGGCGAATGCGACGCTGACTCCCCAACCGTCGGTTACTACAGTTGTGGTTGGCCCCTTGCCCGCGAGTGGGACGCCAACTCCCACCGCGACAACAGCCGCAGCTACTACTTCCGCAGCAACAACTACCGCTCCGCCACCAACGGCGACCAAATAGTTTTAGGTGTTGAGTTATGAGTTAGGGAATTGCCAAACTCATAACTCAAAATTCAAAATTTATAACTTATCTGGGCACTCGGTACTTTCGACTCGTTACTTTCAATAAGAAGGAGATGCGATGAATACGGCAATGTGGATGCGGATAGCAGTGCTGTTTGTGTTCCTGGCGGGTGCGGCGATGTTTTTGAATGAAGTGCTAAGTTGGGGTTTCAGCAGCGGGGTTAAAAACGTATTGGTGCTAATCCATCTAGTGTCAGCCTTGGCGGTAGTCGGTTTGTACGAAGCCAGCCTAGCCCGGAAAAAGCGCGGGATGATTGTGGTCGCCGGGAAAGAGTTGAGTCTGGCGGGACGTATCTTATTAACCCTGGCTTTGATAATAGGCCTTTATATTTTGTTAGGGCAAGTTTTCAACTTTATGAGCGGCGATGTCTATAAAACTGTTATCTGGTTACATGCCCCAGTAGGATTGGCTGCAATCGGGCTGGCAGAAATCGGCCTCTCCCGGCTGCGAGTAAAGAGCCAATAACAATCAGCTACATTAGATTAGAATGTGAAAAATACGACTTTCCAGCCTTGACTCACTATTACCTGAATGTTATAATTTCGGTAAGGTAAATAGCGAGTAAAAGGTCGGTAAATAATTTATTAAGTGGTAAATTTCGCTTTTAATAAATGCAATCGTATCGAAATAACCGCTCTCCAGGAATATCGCGCTGCTGCTGCCACAAATTCAAAATAAAGTGGCCTGAACTCCAGACCAAGATTATTCAAGTTAGCTTAACTTTAACTTAGCCTTTTTTGAGAATAGATTAGTTTTAGGGTGTATTGGCAAAGGGTTAGCCAAATCACCTTGAAAATAAAGCTTGCTTCAAATTTGCCAGACTTTGGCTGTTTTTCGCCAATTTTAGGGCTAGAAAGCGGGGAATACAAAATGGTAGTCGGTGAAACATTAGAACTCGTCGTCGTCGCTACAATGATAGTAGTTTCTATCTTGATTATGATGTACATTCAGAAAGCGACCGGAGGGGTAGACGAAGAAGAATGATTAACGATAAACTGCAAAAGAACGCCGATATTCGTTTTGCGGAGGCGCAGGATTCGGCTTATCCTACTGAGTTGCCCGACACCGAGTGGTTCAGAACCAATATTCCCTGTCAATACACCTGCCCCGCCCATACCGATGTCAGTAACTATATTGGGTTGGTAGCGCAGGGCCGCTTTGACGAAGCTTATATTCTCAACCGCCGCGATAATGTATTTCCGGGTATTTTGGGTCGGATTTGCGCCAAGCCTTGCGAAAGCACCTGCCGCCGGGGTCTGATTGATAAAACTATCCGCATCTGCTGGCTCAAACGGGCTAGCAGCGACTTCCGTGGCGATAAATTTTTACCCAAAAAGCCCCCTATCACCCGCCAACAGAAAATAGCGATTGTTGGGGCGGGGTCTGCTGGCTTATCGTGCGCCCGTGACCTGCGGATTATGGGCTACCAGACGGTGGTTTATGATATGTTCCCCGAACCGGGCGGCATGTTGGTTGGTGGTATCCCCATCTGGCGGTTAGACCGGGACGTGGTTCATAACGAAGTAGACGAATATATGGACGCGCTGGGTGTAGAAATTCACCTGAACACTAAAATTGGCGAGAATATTACTGTAACGGATTTGTTAGAGCGTTTTGATGCAGTCTATTTAGCTCCCGGCTGCCAGGAACCTACCAAACTGGGTATCCCCGGTGAAGACCTCAAGAATTTTGAATATGGTTTGCCCTGGTTGGAGAAAATTAACTTCCATCATCCTGAAGAAGCCGCTATTGGTGATACGGTTGCGGTTCTGGGTATGGGTTTTACCGCCTCTGACTGCTGCCGCTCGGCTATTCGGCTGGGAGCGAAAAAGGTCTATGTGCTCTATCGCCGTACTCAATTGGAAGCCCCGGTGGACGAGTCTGAAATTGAGGAAATGGAAAGAGAAGGCGTTGAGATTCTTTATCTGGTTAGCCCGGTGGGAGTGGTTGATGATGGTAATGGGGTGGCGGTAGGTATCAAGCTTATTCGTAACAAGCTGGGTGCGCCGGATGCTAAGGGTCGTCGTTCCCCCAAACCTGTGCCGGGAAGCGAGTTTGTTATTCCCTGTGACGTAATTCTGGCGGCTACCGGGCAGTATGGCGATAACGAATGGCTGCCCAAAGAGTTGAACCTGGAATTCCAGAAGAACGGCAACCTGAAGATTGACCAGGATACCTGGATGACCAATGTACCGAGGTTATTCGCCGGGGGTGATTATACCGAAGGTTCTCGTAACATTATCTCGGCGATTGCCGACGGACACAAAGCCGCTAACGGTATCCACGAATATTTGACAGGCGAAACCCCGCCCCGCCGCCGCAGTAGCCACGAGGTGATGGAAGTCTGGCGGCGTAGTATGGATTATGACAAAATCGAACGGGTAGAAATGCCGTTAGTACCGCTTGAACAGCGTTGGGGTGAGGATATTCACAAGAACCTGGCTCTGGAAGTAGAATTAGGCTACACCCGCGAGATGGCGATGAAGGAAGCGACCCGCTGTCTGCAATGTGCCTATAATATTTTGATTGATGCCGACCTGTGTATCCTGTGCGCGGCTTGCGTGGATGTTTGTCCGGAGAAAATCATTCGTCTGGTGCCACTCAAGGAACTGATGGGCGTGACCGGGGCTGACCAGTATCAGGCCGACCCGGCAATGATGGAAGCTCAGACCTTGATTCTGGACGAAAATGAGTGTATCCGCTGCGGGTTATGCGTGGTGCGTTGCCCAACCCAGGCAATCAAAATGGCTCGTTTCGTCTATAGTGACCCTAAAGAACATTGGTATGTTAGCGAAAAGGGCCTGAGTGCCCCAATTCCTAAGTAGGAGAAGCCGGGAATGGCTAGTAAGAAAAACGCAAAAAAAAGCATTCTGGATACTGTTTTGCGAGAAACCGAAGCCTTTGGTAGTCGGTTCTGGCGAAGTATTTTCCGTCATAGTTGGCCGGACAGTGCCCGTACTCGCTCGTTGGCAACTATGAGCAACGTCTTTTTGCACCTGCACCCAACTACAATCCGCCGCGCCTCGCTTAAGGTTACTTACACTTTTTGTTTGGGTGGCCTGAGTTTTTTCTTCTTCCTGGTGCTAACGGTGTCAGGTGTATTGCTGATGTTCTATTATGTGCCTTCGGTGACGCAAGCTTATCAGAACATCCGCGACCTTGAAACGGTAGTCTTTGCCGGACAATTCTTGCGGAATATGCATCGTTGGTCGGCTCACGCTATGGTGATTACGGTCTTTCTCCATATGTGTCGAGTATTTTATACTCGTGCCTACCGTCCGCCCCGCGAATTTAACTGGGTGATTGGGGTGCTGTTGTTGGTATTGACCTTCTTGCTAAGTTTTAGTGGCTATCTGTTGCCCTGGGACCAATTGGCCTTCTGGGCGGTGACGGTAGGCACGAATATTGCGAAGGTTACGCCTTTCCTCGGCCCGGAGGCCCAATTCTTGCTGATTGGAGGATATGAAATCGGGCAAAATGCCTTAATCCGATTCTATACCCTGCACGTTATAGCCTTGCCTTTGGCGGCGGCGGTCTTGATGGCTGTCCACTTCTGGCGGGTACGCAAGGATGGCTTTAGCGGCGGACTGTAATTAAGTAACGAGTGCCGAGTAACGAGTTAAAGAATTAGCTGAAGGCTGATAGCTGACAGCTTTACCAGCAACTAATAACCAATAACTAACAACTCTTTAGAAAGAAGCTGACATATGGCTGATACTCAAGAGAATAGAGCGAAACAGGCCCAGGACGAAGCAGCCGCCCGTGAAGCGGCCCGCAGACGGCGACAACAAGACCTTTCCAATCCGTTGGATAAGGCTCGTAGCCATCGGTTGCTGGCGGTAATTAAAAAGGAATATGTGGGTGCGCCTCCCGCCAAAGAGCCTTCCACAATTGTGCACGTTTGGCCCCACTTGCTCATGATAGAGTTTTTGTGTGCCATTGTGTTTACCATTACCCTTTTTATTACTTCGGCTATCATCAACGCGCCCCTGGAAGGAATCGCCAACTCGGAGAAAACACCTAACCCTTCCAAGGCTCCCTGGTACTTCCTGAACCTGCAAGAGCTCTTGTTGCATATGGATCCGGCTCTGGCGGGGGTAATTATCCCCAGCATCGCCCTGATTTTGATTGCGGTTGTACCCTATATTGACCTGGGACCAGGACAGATGGGTCGTTGGTTTACCAGTGACCGAGGCAAAGCGGTGGTTATTTTCAGCACAGTCTATAGCACTGGCTGGTTAATCTTCCTGATTGCTTACGATGTGTTGTTTAACGTAAATAAACAACTCCATTCCCTGACAATTGGTGATTTCAGGCTTTCGGATATTAAAGTGCCGATACCGGGAGGCGACCCTGCAACCCGCTTTGGTCTTACTCCCACCAGCCTGGACGTGGTTTTGGGTAACTGGCTAATCCCGATTGGCTCAATTGTTATTTTGTCAGTATTATTAGTTTTCCTGGTAAAGAAACGTTTTGGGGCTGACCGCCGCGACGTTATTATGGCCCTGTTTACCGGGTTTGTAATTGCTTATTTCATTACAACAATCGTGGGTACTGCCATGCGCGGTACCAGCCAGGATTTCTACTGGCCCTGGGCTGTCCCGCCGAAGATTCTTTAAGGAACGGAGTTTTTAAGTTATGGCAATTGTTTACAAAGATGGCAAGCCGGTAGTAGTTGGTCAACCCGAACCGGGCGACGAAGATGAGGATCATAGCCCGCAAGAACCACCAGTAGACCCCGAACTTACCCGCCGCCGTTTTATGCGGGCTACTTTTTTGGGCAGTATGACCGCCTTCACAATCGGGGCGGGCGGTACTTTCTTGCTGTTCTTCTGGCCCAAGAAGGTTGGTACTTTCGGAAGCAAAATTGCGGTGGGTAATGTAGCGGACTTCCTGCCCGGTAGTGTCACAAAAATCGCCGATGGTCGCTTCTGGTTAACCCGCATTTTGGAGGAAGATGGCGGCGATGGTTTTATGGCTCTTTACTGGAAATGCGTCCATCTGGGTTGTACTGTGCCCTGGTCGCCCGATGAAAACGGTAGTTACAACGGGAAGAATTACAAGGGTATTTTCCACTGTCCATGTCACGGTTCGCTTTATTTATACAATGGACAAAACTTTGGTGGCCCGGCCCCACGCCCACTCGATTTTATGGAAATTACTGTCAGTGGCGGGAAAATTGCGGTAGATACCAGCAAAATTACCAAACGGGACAAACACGACCCTAAAAGTGTTACCAAGGTTTAGGATTTCATCCACCCCTAAAAGCGATGGGGGTGTTACCGACGAAGTGGAGCGACTAACTCTCGTTCCCAGTGGGGAAGCCCACCAGAGCAGTGCTGTAATCAGGCTGAAATAGAAGGATATTTAAGATATGTCCACCAGAATGGTGATGAGTATTGCCTTTGTACTAGCCGTAGTGCTGGGTATGTTACTCTACATTATTAATGACACCCGCAGAGCCGATAGTTCCAACCAAGATGTAATAGCCCATAATATGGAAAAGGGGCAGGAACTATTCGGGGCAAACTGCTCACAGTGTCATGGGCCGTTGGGTGAGGGGGCGATTGGTCCTGCCCTGAACCGCGCCAGTTGGCATCCTGGCAATAAGGATTTTGACCTGAATGCCACCACTGACTTCTTGAAGAAAGTATTAACTCGTGGTCAATATAGCCCCCAACCCGGAATTGCGATGCCAGCATGGTCGCGCGATTTTGGTGGTGCTTTTACCGATGAGCAAATTGATCAGGTAATTACCTTTATAATCTACGGTGATTGGGAAAGTCTGCAAAGTATTCTGCCGCATACCGCCAACCCCAATTATCTGGCAGATTTACCAGCCAATAACACTATGAAGGCCAAATTTCCTGATGCTGCGGCTAAAACCCCTGAAGGCGAAAAACAAAAGGCCGCTTTAGCTGTTGATCTGGGTGATATGAAGAAGCTCATTATGGGTAAAGGCTGTTTGAATTGCCACGCTCTGGGTAGTGCTGGTACAACCCTCGGCCCAAACCTGACGGAAGTGGGTAGCCGCCGTAGTCGCGATTGGCTTTACAAATGGATTGAAGATCCTTCCAAAGTTGATGCTTCTAATCGAGGCCCGAATGTGTTGCCCTGGTTCCAGCAATATGCGGTGCCGCGCTCTGATTATTGGCCTATGAATCCAACCTGGATGCCAACTATCACTATGACGGTGGACGAGCGCAACAAGATTGTAGATTATCTAGCCGGTATGCTGTCGCCGCCCTCGAAATTACAACAGGCAGGCGCACCGCCTACCGCTACACCGACCAAGTAAGGGAATTAATCTAACCCCCTAGCCCCAGTGGAAGGGGGGTAAGAGGTCGGGCTTTGTAAAGAAAACAACGTCCTGTCTGGAAAGGATTTGTATGGATACTGTGAGTGCGGTAACTCCCCCTCCCGATGTTACCGAAGAACAACCTGAAATTGTTACCAGGAAAAAAGGGTTAAAAGCCCTGGTAAAGCCCCAGTATTTGGTATTAGTGGGGGCTTTTGGAATGGCCTTGTTGATGTGGGCCTTTAATTTTCAACCGGTCAGCAGCGAGTCTACCAAATTATCTGCTCCTTATCTACCGACCCTCGGCAATACCTTCTTGAACCTGGACTCCCCGGTCTGGAACGATTCTTCCAATTTGGGTGGTAATAAGGTAGAGGCGGCAGTTGTGCCTCTCAGCGGTCAATTTTTCATCAAGGAGTACGGCGGTAGTATTAATCAGGTGCGGGCTAAAGCGGCTCATGACGGTCAAAAATTTGCGGTTTGGGTTCAGTGGCAGGATAGCAACAAGAATGTTACGGGCGATAGTGCCGACCAGTCCAAAAGCTTCAGCGATGCGGTGGCAGTTGAATTCCCGCTCAACTTACAGCCCGGTCACTCAGCGTTTCGCTGCATGGGGCAACAAGGGGCCGAGGTTAATATCTGGCAATGGAAGGCCGAACGCGACGCTGACCAGACCCGCCCGCTAGGTTTCGAGCCTATTCGCAGTAACGGTGCCGCTAAAGCTGCCAAAAACTGGGTTGGCCCTAATGCGGCTTATCTAATTGATCCAGGACGTTTCGACCCTGACTCTAAATCCTATTACGACCCGACTACCAAAACCTGGACGGTCATTTTTGAACGACAGATTAAGAGTGACGACTTGAAGAGTGCCGCCCAACTTGCGGGTGTAAGAGCAGGTGATGAGTTCGGTACTCAAATTGCTTTTGCGGTCTGGGATGGTGGCAACGGCGAGAAACTTAGCAAAAAAGCCGTTTCTAGCTGGGTAGACCTTACCCTGGCGCGTGGCGATACCGGCCCTCAATTGGTTTCAGACCTGACCAACCTGGGCATCTGGGCGGCGTTGTTGTTAGGCTCGATTGCGGTAGCCTGGCGTTTCCTGCCTGCGGGTAATCGCGGGAACAAATAAAATCTTATGAGTAAAGTAGTAAAACTGCTCCTTTCCATTTTTGTAGGGCTGGATATTCTGGCGGTAAGTTATTTCGGGCTGGCAAATTTGCGAGTCGCCTTGTTCGGGAAAGGAGAAATACCCGGTGGCGGTAGCGCGATTGATATGGCCTTTTTTTTATTGCCGCTTTTTCTAGCTTATGTAGCGGCTGACCGTCTGTATTATTTTTTGACTTACAAGGAACGAAAAGAAGCTCAGCTTAAAAAGGCTAGCGAGTTGAGTGCTAGCTCTGAAAGTGATCCTGAAAGAGTTGTGGAAAAAGTCCCAACTGCCTCAATCTGGGATGACCGGGGTTGGGACGAATCAGGAGTTGAAGAAAAAAGCCAAACGGCTAAATAATAGGAAACTCAGCGTCCTTGGATTATATTCGTACTAATCTGGCTTAAAATGCTCCGCCTCTTATCCTGGAAATTGGAGTGGTAACAATTGCAACCCCGTATTAAAACACGGATTGCACTAAAACCTGCGAGTCCTGTTCCCCGGCTGATTGTCCCAAACAAGGTTGAATCAGCCGGTTCGGCTTATTCTGCCCCAGTTACTGGTATCCCTTTCTCAGTTGAACGCGCTTTCTTTATATTACGTTGGTTGATTATCGGTATTGCTCTGATATTCCAGCTTTATGCCGCCGGAAATGCCAAAGGGCCGGAACAGGTTGTGCGGGCTTTACAACTGACCGCTTTAGTAGCAATTTATAACGGTCTGTTTTTGGCGATGCGTTATCAGTTTACATCTGGGCATTCGCGGGTGCTGATTTCGCTGCTGGATGCCGCAATTATCAGCCTGTCTATCGGGCTGAGTGGTGGGATTTATAGCTCTTTCCTGGTGTTGATATATCTGGTGGTGTTGGAAGCTAGCTTTATCTTTAACGCCAGTAATGCGCTAACTTTTACCGCAGCCACAGGTGGAATGTTTGTAGCCGCCACCCTGTTTATCGGAGGTCAACCCTGGAGCGAACTAAACCTGACGATAGCCATGACCGAAGTAATGGCGATGTTTATTTTCGTGAGCGTCGGTAGCTCGATGGTTAAGGCTCTGGAGCAACAGCGCGAAGTAGCCCGCCGCGAGAAGGAACTTTCCGCCCAACTTAACCATCAAGTCAAAGCTCTTTCCGCCCTAAACCGCCTGAGCGAACGGCTAAATGCCAGCCTTGACCTTGAAGAATTGATGCAAAAGACCGTAGAAGCCTTGCCGAGGGCTCTGGAAGTAGATGCCTGTGTCGCCTTTCTAACCGAGCGCAATCAATCTGACGAATGGAAAGTCGGCACTTCCTGGTATGGGGTGGATGAAGCTTATGAGCCACTTGAAAATGATAACCGGGAAGGAATCCAGGCCGGGCCACTGGTACTGAGCCAGCCAGAGCTTCAATTGGTGATAGAGCAGGGGCAGATATTGCGCTTTAGCCAGGAAGCCGGGCAAGAGGCGGTGATGGTTGTGCCGTTACGGGCGGGTGAACAGGAATTTGGGGCTTTGGCTCTGTTGAGGCAGAATGGCCCCGCTTTTAACGATAGTGACCAGGAGTTGCTGGCGGCGTTGGGTCGGCAAATGTCCCTGCTTATCCGTAATGCCCGACTGTATGAGTTGGAACGTCAGAACGTTATCCGGCTACAAGAACTGGAACAACTCAAAAGTGATTTTCTCTCGGTAGTGTCGCATGAGTTACGAACCCCCCTCACTTCTATTAAAGCCTCTACTATTTTGATGCTTTCCCAACCGCTGGACGAAGTTAGCGATACCGAGACCAAATTGCTGCGGAATATTGACCGCAATACTGACCGTCTGAATGGACTGGTGAGCGATTTGCTGGATGTAACCAAGTTGCAAAACGGGCGGATTAAACTGACCCTGCAACCGCTAAATCTGGCTGATGTTATACAGGATGTGGTAGCCAGTATGCGCCCACTAACTGACCGTCGTGGACAGCAGTTAATAGTGCAACTTCCAGCGAACCTGGCTCTTCTAATGGCAGACCGTCGTCGCCTGGAACAAATTCTGACCAATCTTCTATCCAACGCTAATCGCTATACCCAGCAGCGTGGAGAGATTAAGCTGACGGTTAGCTATAATAATGATTCAATAACTATAGCCATTTCCGACAATGGGCCGGGCATTGACCCGGAAGAACACGAGCTGATATTTGAGCGTTTTTATCGTTCTACCTTAAGTCAGGCCAGCAAAACAGGTACGGGTCTGGGTCTGACAATTGCTCGTAGTCTGGTAGAGCTACATGGGGGGAGAATTTGGGTGGATAGCGCATTGGGTAAAGGCAGCACTTTTTCCTTTACTTTACCAGTGCAAACCCAAGCCAGCCAGTCCGGCGAGCGCTTCCTGGTGGGGTATAAAAACTAAGTTCACTAGAAAAGTTTGTATGAGTGTAATAAAAATTCTGGTTGCCGATGACGAGCCGGATGTGGTGGAAGTTATAAATGTCGGGCTTAAATTGAATTCGCCCGATTGGGAAGTATTTAGCGCGGAGGATGGTCGGCAAGCTGTAGAGTTTTTCCGGCGCGAGTCGCCTGACCTGATTATTCTGGATATGAACATGCCGCTCATGGGCGGGCTGGAAGCTTGCCGCACTATTCGGCGCGAGTCGGCGGATGTACCAATCATTTTCCTGACAGTACGCGACGATGAAATTGAGAAGGTGCGCGGTCTGGAAGCCGGGGCGGACGATTATATTACCAAACCCTTTAGCCCCCTGGAATTGATGGCGCGGATTCGGGCCTTACTGCGCCGTACCAGTCGGGGCAAAACCGGGGTGCTTAAAAACAGTTTTGACTTTAGTGGCCTCCACATTGAGTACACTTCCAAAGCCGTGACACTGGATGGTCAGCAGGTGCGCCTGACCTCGATTGAGTATAACTTGCTTTATTTCCTGACTACCAATTCTGGTCAGATTTTGTCCCATGACTATCTGTTAACTAAAGTATGGGGGCCGGAATACGCCGATGCCCTGGAATATTTGAAGGTGCACGTGCGTCACTTGCGCGAGAAACTGAATGATGATGCCCAGAATCCCCACTTTATCTTTACCGAACGCAGCAAAGGTTATCGGTTCGCGGCGGTGCCGGAAAATCAGCAATAAAAAAGGGCGGTTTTTTGACCGCCCCGCCCCACTTAATGGTTATTTCTTTTCAGCTGTAGCGCGGTCTTCCAGAACCTTGCCACAAATCATTAAGGTAGGAGCCCACAATCCTACGAAAATACCCCAGCGTTCCCCACTACCTTTGTCGTCACCCTTAACTACAAACCACAGCACAATGGATAACGGAATAGACACGGCCCCAAAATAATAGCAAAAATTCGATAACATCTTATTCATTTTATAAATTCCTCTCTATATTGTTTGAAAATTAACAACGTCTGAAACCTTATCTATGCACCGCTAATTGAAGAGTTTGAAGATGTCTACTCTTTAGTAAGTGGTTATTGAATTGAGAAAAGTGGGAATAAATGGAGGCGTTTCCGCTCACATTTCTAGGGTATTCTGGGAAGAGCTACATAGTTAAGGTTCGTTTCTAGCAGATTTCAGTCTCTAAAAAGTTTGAGCCAGGAATTCTGGTTTATAAATTTTTAGAAGCTAAGTTTATTATACTGCCTTAACCCCTGCCTAAAATACCGTTTGCGTGAAAAGAGAGGAGTAAAAAAGGGCGATTCTCCTGCCCCTCCTGTACTCAGGGGGAGCATCGCCCTTGCCTACAAATCATTTCTTTCGTTTGCGTGCGCCCTCCGTGCCTTTGAACGAGGCTAGAGGCCAAAGGCGATATTCCACTTCCGCCAGACCCGCCCCGACCACCGCGCTAATAACTTCCTCGCTGGATTTGTAGCAAGCCCCCGACTCGTCCAATGGCACTTTTCCGTCAGTATTAACCAGAATCCCGGCGGCTTTGTACTGGCGGTCAACCACTTCCTGGTCAAGCTTCTGAACGGCTGCCCCGCGCGATAATCTGCGCCCCGCCCCGTGATTTACCGAGAAGCCACTTTTTTCGGCCCCTTTCAACGGGCGCAAAATAAAGCTGTAATCCTTATTGCTACCAGGAATTAGCACCGGATGGCCTTTATCCTTCCAGATTGTATCCTGTAAGCCGGGATGTCCTGCCGGAAAAGCGCGAGTTGCCCCTTTGCGATGTACCCAGACCTCACCAAACTCGGCATTCCATTCTTTCTGTACCAGGTTATGGCTGATTTCGTAGATTAGCTCCAAATCAGCCTTGAACACCTTGCGGAAAGCTTTGGAAATCTCCTCAAACAGCATCAGGCGGTTGATGATGGCGAAGTTGGCGGCTGCCGCCACCGCGTTCAGATACTCGCGATGATGGGGCGAGTCAGGCGTAAAGTAGCCCAGGTCAATATGTTTGATGGCAAAATTTTCTTCTTTCGCCAAATCAAAAAAGTTGGTTGCCAACCCGTGACCGAAGCCTCGGCTACCAGTATGAGCCTGGACAAAAAGCGTCTCGGTTTCCTCGCAGCGTTGCAACTCGATGAAGTGATTGCCGCCGCCCAACGAGCCAAGTTGCCCAAGCCCTCGCTCTGGGCGACCTTTGCCGCCCCAGGGGATATTCCAGCTATCCTCAACCGGGATGCAGTTGCGCTCGGCACGGCTACGGTCTACCCGCGCCCCGTATTTATGGATATAAAATTCCGCCCCGCCCCGCACTAATTCCTCGAACTCGCGCTCTACCACTTTGCCAGTTGGCCCACGCCCGCTACTGCCTACGCCCATATTTATCCGCTCGGTAATTTCCTGGTTGAATTCCAGCCGCTTCTTAGGGGTAGCTTGGTCGGCAGAAACGTTGGAACGGGCAGAAAAGATTCCGCAACCAATATCGTAGCCCACCGGGCCCATCGCTACTGTACCGTCGGTCAAAATTACACAGCCAACCGGCACACCGTAGCCGTAATGAGCATCGGGGGTGATAATCACCATTTTTACGCCTGGGAAACGGGTAGCGTTAATAATTTGCTGGTAAAGGTTATCCTCGGTTTCAGCCAATAATTCCGGGGTCAGGAATAGACGGACTGGCACATCCCCGGTGTCGTAGGTTTTCAAGTCGAAATAGCCCGCCGAGTTGGCAATGGCATATTGTTTCCAGTTGTAGGCGTTTACGGTTGGTAGATTGAACATACTAGACCTTTCGGAAGCTGTCAGCCATCTATAAAATACTAACTATTACCTAATTACTTAGATGCTTGTACTATAACAGATTTATAGAAACTGTCAATAGGAAGGATGAGGGATGAAGGATGAAAGATGAAAAATACACTGGCGTGATTTTCACCTGACTACTGATAACTGACAACTTTCAAATATCCCCCCGCGAAGAAGCTCCGGGGAATTTTGCGGCTCCTTCCAGGAAGATAGTAACGATTTGTTCCGCCAGTAAACGGGTGTTCAAGTTAGTAATCCCCGTAACTGGTTCACTGGCAAAGCCTTCAACCAGATACAGAAAAGCCCGCGCTAGAAAAACCGGGTCGGATTGCCGCAACTGACCACGCCGAATACCTTCCCGCATTACCCGCTCCAGATTCCCAGTAATTCCGGTATTAAGGCCCTGAATCAAACTATAAACCTTGCTTTGTTGCTGGTCGAAGGGGTCAAAATACATCACGTCCCTCAGCAAGGCCGCCCGGTTACTGCCATCCTCGATAAACACTATTGTGAGCCCGACCAACTGTTCCCATAATTCAGTTTGCTGGATAGCCTGTTGCATTCGGCGATAGAACCGATCAAGCTTGTGGCTGATTACCTCGATAAACATGCTTTTTTTATCGGTAAAATAGTAATAAACCGTCGGCATTTTCACCCCAACTCGGTCCATCACATCCCGGATACCAGTCGCTTCATAGCCAAGTTCATCAAAAAGTTCCTCGGCTGCTTGCAACAGACGGCGGCGAGTTTCAGTATCACGTTTTTTGCGGCTCTTGTCAGGGGTTTTGGTATCGGGCATAATGTTTTAGTTGTGTCCCATAGGCGGATTAAAAGTCTGGATAATATGTTTCGATTTTAGATTTAACTTGAGAGCTTGTCAAATATTGAAACTAAGCCCCAGCTTTTTACGTAAATTGTCCAGAACCAGACAAATTGTTATTGGCAAAGCTCCGGCGGGCGGGGCAGTTGTTGGTGAAAGATGGAGCGGGTCAATGCAAAATAACGGATTAAAGAATCTCTTCAAGAGTAACTCCGGCTCAAGTGGTTTTGATACCAGCTTTTTAGTCGGGCTAGGGTTAGCGGCGGTAGTAGTTGTTACCCTGTGGTGGACTCCACTCTTGTTCCCCTTCCGCATCATGACCACCACCGTCCACGAAATGAGTCACGCTATCACCGTAATTTTAACGGGTGGCACGGTTGCTTCCTTTGATGTGAATGTTAATGGTAGTGGGGTAGTTTCGTTTTCGGGAGGCATTGCCCTTTTAATTTTTTCGGCAGGCTATCTTGGTAGCACCCTGTTTGGCGGGGTGATGCTGTTAATTGCGAAAAACGAAAAAGGGCGGCGTAATGCTCTAAAATTTCTGGCGATTGGACTGGTGGCAGTCCTGGCTATTGGTGGCTTGCTGCGGGTGTTGCGTACTGGTAATCCTCTCAACTTTTTCCTGTTTACCGACATCGTAGCTTTGTTGTTAGTAGCTGGTCTGGTAGCGGTTTTATGGTTTCTGGCGATCAAAGCCCCCGATATCGTGGTTAGTTTCGTGGCCTACACCCTGGCTTTGCTGAGTTGTCTATACGCCGTGTTCGACCTGATAAACGTCTTTAGCTCAGTTGTTTCCCCATTAGGCGGTTTCAACGATGCGCGGGGTCTGGAAAGCGCGACGGGCATTCCGGCGGTAATCTGGGCGGGGGTCTGGTGTTTGGTAGCGGGGTTTATTCTGTTCCAGTTTGGGCGGATGGCTCTACGGCGGGGCAGTTCAGGCAGTTCGGCCAGTACCAACACTCCCAAATCCCCGATGGACAAATATCAGAATTTATTCAAATAAAATCGCAAAAAAATTGACCCTCTCACCAAATAGGTAAGGGGGTCAATTTCTACACCTATAACTTGTCGAGTTTACTTGGTGGAGGTGGCGCATCGTCCTTGCCCAAATTAGCAGTAGGATCAATGCTGATTTTACCACTTGTATTTAGATGTGAATCCTCGGCTGGTACAATTGATATTTCAGCTGCGGCTGCTATATCCTTCGCTACTTCCGCTCCCATTGAGGGTAAATCCGAAGGGGGTGGAGGCGGGGGCGGGGTTGGCTCAGTAGTTGGAGGCTCGGTAGCCCGAACTTTCACCCGATTACGTACAGTCGGTTGTTCTTGATTTGCGCTAGTTAACAAATCAAGAATTGGCTTTAAGAAAGGCCAGACCGTGTAGTGCAGAAC
Source organism: Chloroflexia bacterium (assembly GCA_038207495.1). Lineage (GTDB taxonomy): Bacteria > Chloroflexota > Chloroflexia > Chloroheliales > Chloroheliaceae > Chlorohelix. Next base: position 51,821 of record JBBQZS010000004.1, on the reverse strand, counting down.
GATATTATTGTTCAAGGTTCCCGCGCTCAACGACTTGCGCAAGCGGTTGAGGGCTACCCGGCGAGTTTCCTCATCAGTAGCTACTACTTGCAATAAATCGGTCAGCAGGGCAGTAGTTGCGCCAATATCGCCGATATTTCGGCCCAGGTTACGGGGGTCGAGCCACAAACCCCGCGCCAGACGACTAATACTGTAGATATTCAGGGCTTCCTTACCGATTACTACGCCAATTGGCATAACCAAAGGTCGGTCACCTCTTGATGAAACCTGTCGCTCATCCATAACCGCGCCACTACCGGTAGACACAGGGGCGGTTGGGCGAGAGGGAGGGACAACCCTTTCAGCGGCCACCGGGCGCGGGGCAGGACGGGGTGCAGAGACGGCTACACTACTGCTGCGAGAAACACTCGAGCTTCGGGTTTCACCATCCAACTTGCTAGGGCCACTATAAGGAGCCGTATTCAATGAAACGGTTCCACCCAGGCTATTTTCTTTAGCGCGTGGCCCACTGCCGGAAGGGCTGGTGGTGCTGGAACCCTGGCGACTGTTGCTGCCGCGTGGCCCGGTATAGCCACCTTTAGCTAGCGGAGCCAGGCCGCCATCACTATCCTCGCGGGGGGCGGGGGCAGACGCTACTGGTCGCGGAGTTGTCGTAGAACGGGTTGTGGAGGTCGCGCGGGTAGTCGCTCCTGTTCCGCCCAGGCGATACGGCGAAGCTACCCCTTGTTTCAGACTAGGTACACTGCGGCGATTCTCTCCGCTACCGGATACTGTGCGATAAAGAATATCCTCTTCCATATCGCCATCTTCAATGAAAACCCCATTGGACTGCTGCACATAAAATGGTTTCATCAACTCGTTAACACTGGTCAGGCGTTGGGTGGATTCGTCAATTTTACTACGGAAAGTTTCATAAAACCCATCAACATTACCACCCGCAATCAGGAAGCGCATGAATTCCACGGTAGATTTTACATCTTCCAGCGGGATTAAATCCAGATATAACACTACCCCGCCGCCGGGTACGTTGCCCACTACGTCCGAGATGTTATCGTCGTGGTCGTGTCCATTGCCGTTGCCGTTTTCTTTACTCCGAATAGATATTTTGCGTTTATTGCCCACAGGTTTGGTGCGGTAGGTAAATTTAACTACCCCTTCCAGCAAAGTGCGCCGCCCAAATTTTTCCAGGGCTACATCGGCCCAGACAAACTTATCTACCGTGTCGCGGGTGCGACCCCGCCCCCAGGTAATAAGGTGTAGATTGGTCATAATGGCATAATCATGCAAGGTAAGGCCGCCCAAACGTCCACCGTTCGGCTCCAGTACCACACAATCAATCACTGCCAATACTTGTTCGCCCTCTGATAAGAGGTTCTGGGTGGCGGCGCGGTAATAGAACTCAACTAAATGTTTCCGCACTACATTCCTACCCACATAGATGTCGGCGGGTATCTCTATTGTCATAGACCCGTCTGCGCCCGGATTTTCCGCCATATCGCACACTCCTCAAAGTTTAGTTTAATTCAAAGCTGGGCCATCTGGTGCTGCAATAACGGCCTGCTTTTCCTGGATAGTGGTAGCGCGGTCAGTTAACAAGACCGCCAGATCGTTTAATTTTGCTGCCTCGGAATTGTTTTCTTCTTGCCCATTTGAAGCTTCATTCTGGCCCACCGACCGTACTCTCAATATCCGTTTACTACCCGAAGAAGATGAAGGTTGATGTAAAGATATTGGAATTTCAGGGCGAGTCACCTCGCTTTTTCGATTGCCGATTTCTTCTACGGCTAGTTCAAGAGCTTCACTTTCATCTACAAGCGGGGCTTTTTCAGTCTTGCGCCGCTCTACTTTTAAGGCTTTTCCCACTATGGGTACGGGCCGCGAACGGGGGGGTTGCTCGGTAGAATTATTCTCAAGGGAGTCGCCATCTTCCACCGAAGGAGTACCCTTCTTTGGTTTTGGTTTTAGGCCTCCCAGATTCAGGTTGCCCCCATTTCTAGCCAGAAAGGTCATCGCCAGGTCACGGGCGGCAGGGTTGCGCCCAATAGTGTCGAGTAAATCGTTAATGGCCTTTACGAAATCGGTCATTTCGTTCAGGTTCATGCCATTTTCGCGCAAGGCCTGTAAGTTTATTTTTGATTCAGCCTCGCGCCGTAGTTTTTCCAGCCCGTCCCAGGCTGCCCGTCCTGCCCGCGTAATCATATAAATACTGTCGGTGCTTACACTTTCCTGGATACGGGATTTAGCAGGTTCGTTGGCGGCGGTTGGCTCAAAGCCCCGTCGTTGGCGGGCGGCTTTGGTCATCGGGGGTTGGCGCATGGCTTTATCGCCATTCAGCCAGTTAAATTCTTCATGAGATTGGGGGCGGATTTCTCCTCTGGTTCCCGTCGGATCATAAGTGCGTGTAACAGGCTGGCTGGGACGTTGGTTTGGTGTGGGGCCGCGTTTATTGAAACTATCTAATCGGTCAAGGCGACTCAAGGGGGTCATTAGCCCTTCCAATTCCGCTTCATCATCGTCCACAATCTCATAATCAGGTTCTTCCACGCTTTGCCGGAAGTTTGCGGGGGATTTGGCAGGAGCTTGGGGTTCTTCGGTTTTCAGTGGGCTGACAAATAATTTTTGGCAGAGAATTTCAACGGTTTTTTCGCGGTCTGCGGGGCTGGCTCCACCCGCAATCATATCACGATGGGCGCACCCAAAGACTGTGACCATATTGGTGATAATTTCCAGGTCGGGAAGCGGCACGAAATCGAATAGAACTGTAACTTTATCTTCCGGGCGTATTTCTGCGGTGACATTAACATCGGGCAAGGCTAATTCCAGCTTGATTGTCCCCTGAATCGAATCTTTAGCTTCTTTATCGGTGACGAACGCATGGGAAAGGGGGAAATAGTCTACAAAATCTTTGGATTTATCCCGCGCCCAAAGGGTCAAGCGATTATTGGTGATAATCAGGAAGTCGTTCAGGGCAAAGCCGCCAACCCGTTTCCCGTTATCATCAAAAAAGATACCATCGAAAATCGCCAGCAAAGTTTCTTCCGGCGCAATAATCTTCTGACGGATTGCCTCTTCAATATGTGCCATCTTGCAGTTCGTTCCGACGATAACATCATCAGAAATAGGCTTAATATTAGTCACTAGAATAACCTCGTTTCTGCCAATCGCCCGCAAAGGCTGGAATAGTTATGTGAGTATCAGGTAAGTAAGTGAGTGATGAGTGAAATATTAAAGGGAAAGAGTGACCAGGTTAATTATAGTTTTGGGTTGCCCGCCGTTTGTCGTAGTTATCATAGTGAGTTAATAACTAAAGCAAACCGCGACTTCTAACAACTAACCCGATCACTATTTTCCAGTATTAACCGAGTTTGGTAAAACGTGACTCGATTTGTTTTTCCCGGAAACCTGCTACCGGACGCACCACAGGCGCGGAAGGGGAAACCCGCCCACCACTGGATACGCCATAGGTATTCACGACGATGCGTTCTACCGCATCGGCAGTTGTGCGTAACATTCCCGCTACCCACATCCACCAACCGTCGCTTTGTACCTCGAAAACTTCGGCCAAATCATTGGCTGTTTTGCTAATTACACCGGCCATCCTCAGTCACCTCCTTTCGCTTGCGCGAAGATTAGTTTTTGTAGCAAATTCTGAAACTCTTTGAAAAGTCTCAAAAACCTGCTTGCTCAACAAGTTGTAAGTGTTACTTCAAAAAATGCCTTGCGGCGGATATTTTCAAAACTAACGTGCGCCCGCCAACTGGTGCGCGCTAACTGCCGGCGCAAACTCAATTACCAGATAATTCCCGTCAAAGTTAGCAGCTCCAGCTTCCATACTGGCTACGGCGGTGGGCAAGGTCGCAATCCGGCGTTGGTTGCCAAGTTGGACAATCAACTCATCACCCTTGTGCCACAAATCCAGAGCTTCCTCGTTTGCAAAGGGTAGGTGCATCCGCAATTCGTAGCCCGCCGAGGTTTTAGCGATCTCGTAGGGCCGTTCGGTGAACATAAACCCGGAAGCATCTTCATCACCATAAATATCGTTCGACATCTGGGTTAGTGCTTCCAGACCTATCACTTCCTGCTGATAAAAGGGTACGTGGCGGATAGGCAGGGGGGTAAAACTGTCATGTATTTCGGTAAGATGTTTCTGTTGAATGGTTTTCCAGCGGTTCATATAGCCAGAGTCTTGATCTACGGGGAGGATGCGGTTCACAATCACGTTATCTACCAGCAAGCCGTACATTCCCAGATAAGTTAAAGCACGTTGTGACTCTTTGATAACCATCTTTTCGGGGTTCATCACCAGGCGCACCGTAGTGGTCTTGGTGTCAGACAGAATTCCAGTTAACCCTTCCAGTTCGCTGAACATGTTATCAATTGAGACAAAAACTTCTTCCGGTGCAACTACCTTACCCAATGGGGTTATTTTGGAAAGGGGGCGCAATAGCGGTTTTACCAGATACTTTTCGGTATTGCGGAAGGCTTTTACTGCCCATTTAAGTGTTTCAGGCAAACTCAGCATGCGGAGGGTTTCGCCAGTGGGGGCGCAATCCACTATCAGCACATCATATTCGTTGCTTTTGAAATATTTCTTGATGCGGACTAAACTGAATAGCTCATCCATCCCCGGCAAAATCGCAATTTCGTCTGCCAGCAAACCGCTGACTCCTTGTGCACTCATCAAGGTGGCAAAATGCACTCGGACTGATTCCCAGTTCTCGCGCAAGTCGTCGTAAATATCAACTTCAAGACCCCAGAGGTTAGGGGCTACGTGCCGAGGTTCCGGGCCCAAAAACTCATCTATATCAAAACTATCAGCCAGACTATGGGCCGGGTCGGTACTCATTATAAGAGTTTTGTAGCCCTGGCTGGCAGCCTTTACCGCCGTCGCCGCCGCCACGCTGGTCTTGCCAACTCCGCCTTTTCCGGTGAATATAATTATCCGCATTTCTATTTTCTTTCTATCTTTTCCGAGTGAGTTTGCCTGAAGTATTCGGGGGGAGTGCAGCCGACTTTCGAGTTCAAAACTATCAAAACTGAGCAGTTTTACTTAGAGCTAACGCATGACAAAGCTGCATAATCCCACGTTTGATTGGTGGATTAATCCTAACACGCGCTATAGGGGGAGTCTGTAGCATTTACTACAGCTCATTTTGAACTCAAATTTGTCAATCGCTAAAAGGAAGGTGGAATAATTTTCTTTACTTTTTCCTTCGTACTCCTGCTTACGGGTAGTATGCTATAATTGGGCGAATTTTTCACTGCCATGCTATAGAATCATAGCCTTAAAGGTCAGCTTATTGTGAACAAGCCCCCTCCCTTAGCCAAACCAAAAACCCTTGTTAGTTTTATACCTTCATTTTCCCTAAAAGATAAAAAAGGTTTGCGAAACGTCCTTGTATTGTTGCTATTAATAGACTTGCTGGTTATTTTCGCCCTATACCAGAGCCAACCAAAATTTACTGTTAATATTGGTATAGCTGGGGACGAGAACTATATTGATAATTTCTATGAACGCGAGGCCATAGATTCCAGCAACTATCGCTGGTCAAAAGACCAATCCTCAGTGACTCTCCCGGTGGTAGGAACGCCCTTCACCATTGAAATGGCGGCTATTGTCTTCCGTCCAAGCCCTACAACCAAGCTTGTAAACTTTAGCCTTACCTGGAACGAATCTTCATTAAGTAAGTCCTTTGATACCCCAACCGACAAAGCGGCGATTGCTGAAGTAGCTACCTACATCCTTGAGGGGAGTGCTAAACCAGAATTAGAGCCACAAAACGGCCAACTGGTAGTCAAAACTGACACTTTTTCGCCCGGTAAAGGTGACTCTCGCGAACTTGGTATTTTAGTCAAACAGGTAACAATTCAAGCCCATCAAAACTCTTTTGGCTTTGTGTTGCCACCGTTGCTGCCCTGGTTTTGGGTAGTATTGGGGATGTTTTCGGTACAAGGCTGTCTGGCATTAATTTTTTCACGCTGGAAATTAGTTAACAGAGCGGCTCAATTTTTGTTTTTCTTTTTCGCTTTGCTATTTTTGCTGGCAATAGCCTTGCTATTCCTATTTGCCCCTACTTTTTATCTTAATCAAACGATTGTTTTGGGAACTTATCTTTTGCTTCCTGGCCTGATTTTCCTGACAAGCCTGATTTTAAAGCGGCGGGCGTTTCCCTGGTTAGCTTTAGGTTTAGCCCTGGCGATAATTGCTAATCTGTACTTATCTTTTGACTTTAGTTTGATTCTGGTTATTTGCCTGGCACTCCTGCTACTTTGCCTGATTTACAATCTAAGCTTCGAGCATACTGGCTTGAACCTGCTTTTTATTTCGATATTTGCAACCCTGGCAAGCTGGGGGTTACTCCAGGAATTAACTTTTCGCACCGCCGATGCCGAACGCCATCATTATTATTGGCTCAACGAACTGAATTACTTGATACGACAGGGCGAGCTTTACCCCCGTTGGGCTCCTGATTTTGCCTTTGGTCATGGTTTTACAATTTTCAATTTTTATGCCCCGACCTCCCGCTATTTGGCTGAAATTTTTGTGTTGGCTGGAATGCAACCTGCCTTCGCTTTTCACGCTGTTCTGATTGCCACCAGCGCATTGGGTGCTATCGGAATGTATTTCGTGGCCCGTCAATATCTGGCAGGTTCCTTTTCGGTGGTAGTAGCAATTGCCTATATTTACAACCCCTACCGCCTGGCTAACCTCTATCAGCGCGGAGCTATTGGAGAAACCATCGTTTTTGGCTTCCTACCTTTCTTGCTGCTGGCCTTAAATATGTTATTAAAATTAGATATTAGTTTTGGCAGAGCCATACTGTTTGGCGCAGGAATTTATGCCCTGATACTTTGCACCCACCAGCTAACAGGCTTTTTTAGCCTATTTTTTTTGGTTGGGCCTTTTATTCTTTTGAACCTGGGCTGGCTTTTATGGCAAGAAAAAAAGAGTGGTTGGAAATTAGCTATCGGCAAACTAGGCTGGCGTATCTGGCGGGTGGGGCTGGCTTTGGGGCTTGGGGTAGGGCTTTCGGCCTTCTATCTATTACCGGCCTTTGTAGAGTCGGGGAATGTAAAGTTAGGTTCGCTTCTGCGTTACAAACCAAATACTGGTTTGCTTAATTTAAGCAACCCTGTACGGCTTGGGGAATGGGTTGCCCGTATAGAAGCCCCCAAAAGTCCTGTTCCAGGCCTTGATAATCTGGCCTGGATTGGTGTAAGTTACCTTGTTCTGGCTGGGCTAGGTCTCTTGTTAACGCTGATTCCTATGTACAGGGGAAATCGCCAAATCGCACCAGTAATCATCGCGAGTTTGATAGTAATCGTCTGTCTGGTAATGCAAATCAACTTCACCCGCCCATTCTGGGATAATGTGCCGTTCATGCGTTACATTGAATTACCCTGGCGACTTATGATTTTTGTGGGGCTTTTCGCGCCTTTGCTAATTGGTTTTCTGGCGGAAAGAGTGATTCATTTTTCAGGTGGACTGCTTAAAACCCAGCCCGGTACTATTGGTTACAAAGTAATCCTACCGTTAGTGATTTTGGTCTTTATCGGGGTATTGGGCTATAGTGGGGCGGGTAATGTTGTGCTGACTTTCCGGCCCGTCGGCATTTACGGTAACTATTCCCTGGCCGATATTTCCAGACAATTTGGTGATGCTTATTATATTCCGGTGCAAGTTACCGAAAAAGGACAGGCTTTGATTGAGGCTAACCCTGATGCTTATACCAAACCTTTTATTGAACGTAACAACCAACCTGTTTCTGATACCGTGACGATGGAACAAACCAGCCCTTTTCGTTATCAAGTTGAAGCCAATCTGTCCCAACCCGGCACTTTGACTATACCAGTTTTTTATTTTCCGGGCTGGAAGCTGACTTCCCAGAACCAAACCCTGAATATTGGCTACAGTCAAACTTTTGGCTTTATAACCGCACAACTCCCGGCGGGAACTCAAACCCTCGAACTGAGCTTTGAGGATACCCCCATCCGAAGTATCGGTGTTGCCCTCTCAGTTATTTCACTTTTATCATTGGGTGGGATTTTTGTGATAAGTGGAAGAAAAAAGCCGGAAAAAGCCCTGAATTAAATTCGTGGCTTTGTATTGGTCAGGGGGCGATTCGCCGCAGCACTTCCCAGGTTTCGGGTTGAGCCATTGCACCGGGTATAACCGACCAGCTATACATTAACATCAATATTATAACTGGTAGAGCCAACCAACGAGCGGTGCGGCTGGTTAAATAGGGTGCTAAAGGAATTAACAACAAGAAGGGAAAGGCGGGCAAGCTGTAACGCATCAGGTCGGGATGTATCAGGAAAAAAATGTAAAGGGTCAGTGGTAGTCCAAACCAGACCAACTCATAACGGCGTTGTCGCCACAACAGAATAATACCTATTGTTTCCAGCAAAAAATAGTAGAAATTCCCCGGAGTGCCCTGATCCTGGTAGAGAAAAACCAGAAAAGGATAAGGCGTTTTATAAACTCCTTCTGGCACTTTGAAATAGACCAAAAAATCACCATATCGCCACCAGAAAGCCGTAAAAACCAGCACAGTACCCACCGGAATCAAACAAAATGCCAGAAAAGCCTTCCAGTTAAAGGTTCGTAGTGCCAAACCTAAAGAAAACCGCCGCTCTTGCCACAAATGATAAGCCACTTCCCATAACAAAACTGCCAGAAAAGCAGCAAACAAAAATATTCCGGTTGGTCGAGCAATCGCCGCCAGCATTCCGGCCAGACCCGCCCCCCAATACCACTTGCGTTTATAACAGTAAAAGGAAAGTGTAATGAAAAGTAACAACATAGGTTCGCTACTACCAACACTGTGGTTTACCAGCCAGCGAGTAGGCAGCACCAGTGCCACCAGCGATAGCCAAAGAGGATGAGGCGTATAATTAAAATCGCGCAGAAGCCGATAAATTGTCCAACCAAAGAGAACCGTCACCAAAAAATTCACCAGCATCGGAGCATAACTGAAGCCTACCAGGGGCGCAAATAATTTTAGGGAAAAGGGGAAAAGGGGGAAATGGGCTGTCCAGTAGGCTCTGGAGTGGCGGGCGAAATCAGGGATTTTCAGCAAAGGATCGTTTACATCATAAAAACCGTGAGCGATAAAAGTATATTCCGGCCCATCCCAATAACGGGCGAACCAGAAAATATTACCCACCTCAAAATATACTTTGAGATATAAAACCGAAGTCAGGGCTAAATTCACCGCAAAAATTGTAGCAAAAGCGACTATTACCGGATGATTTGTGGCGAAAGGTCGGAGACGGCGAGATAGGTGTTGGTAAAGGTTGGGTTTTCCGGCTCGACCCCAGGGCAGCAAAGCTAACCCCGACGCGCCAAAAAATATTGCCAGATAAAAACAACCTACCACCCACAACCAGAATATATTCTGGTCAATCACCCCCAGAGTTGAAAGAAGAAGCAGGGCGGTAAACATAAAACCCGCCCCCACCAAACAACTGAGGGCCGAAGCAATCCCAACCAAATCCCCAGCCACTCCCGCAACCCGCCGTGACAACCACCAACCAGCGCCCGAAAGTAATGCAAGTGGGGCAAGCAAATATAACAACCAGTTCCGTTTACTGATAGTTGACCAGGCCTCCGTGCGGTCTACCTCAACCGCCTGAATTTGAAAGCCTAGCTGGCGGGGGTCATTCGGTGGTTTGAAGGTGCTGGCGATAAAACCAAGTTTTAGCAAAGTCGTATCGGTAGCCTGGGGGGTAAAAGTAAAAGTGTAGGGCGTAAATTCAAGGTTAAACTGGTCGGGCTGCATTTCGCCAATTTGGACATCATTGGCAAAAACCTGGACTGGTTTATCCGGCCCGCCCGCCACCGCCGCGCTACGCACCCAGATTGTAACTTTCAGAGGTTTGCGGGGATTAAAGCTAAAAAGGGTATAACTTTTCTCGTCACTCCAGCGATAGGGTCGCCCCTGTTCGTCTTTCTGAAGGGCATAAAAGCCCCGGCTTTTTTCATCAATTACTATAGTATCAAGTTGTTCCGCGCTATAATTGAGCAGCAAAGGCAAACGCAACACTATCAGCAATAGGTAGAAAAACAGAGCCAGAACCGCCCCTGCCAACCACAACCACGAATTATTGTGCGATAACTGTTGCCAGAAAGTTTCCCGGTCAGTTTCCCCGGCTATATTTGAGGGCTGGTTTGTTTCAAAACTGTCAACTAGGGACATCCCATTCCTTAATCAGGTTTCGTCAGTTATTCGCTTCAATAAATTTAGGCTGTGTATCAATCTTCCTGCCAGAAGCCTGACAATTATCCTATACAACCTGAATATTCGCAATTAACTGTAGGTTGAACATAATCCGTAGTTCTCAGGGGTTTAAATGTAGGGGGCTGGTCTGCCCAAATTAATAAGGACAACCACCAGGGTTGTCCCTACAGATATTCTCGCTACTTGCACCTAATTTATAGTGAAATTAGCCGAACCATAGTAATTGCTGCTGGGGTTAGTTACCGTCAGGGTATAAGTACCGGGCTTGATACCCGCCGGAATAACCGCCCGCACCTGCTGGTCATTGATATAGGTCGCACTAATTTGCTGACCACCCAGCGTTACTACTGCCCCAGCCTCGAAATTCTGCCCGGTGATAGTAATAGTAGTCGTGCCCCCACCAGGGGCGGAGGGCGGATTTATCCCGGTAATTTTAGGCGTTTTGTACAGATAGAGAGCTTTAGGCAATGACCCGCGTTGCCCGTCCGGGTTCACCACAATAATATCGTAGCTTCCGGGTGGCAACCAATCCGGCACGATGGTATTCAACCGAGTCCTTGAGACATAATTCGCCCCAACCTCAATCGTGTTAAAGAAAACCCTGGCTCCCGGCGCAAAATTGTTACCATTGATCGCAATCGGGGCGGGTAAATTTTTGGCACCACCAAGAACTTCCCAGCTTGCGACCTGGGGCGCGGCAAACGGCAAGGGGGTTGAAGTCGGAGGCACGGGCACAGGTGTTGGGGTGAGCGGCACCGGAACTGGAGTCGGTGGTATAGGGGTGGCGGTAGGAGCGGGCGCGACCCGAAAATCCGGTTTGAAATCAGGCAGGGTAGTGCCATTGTAGCGAATCTCTACTTGATAATTCCCGACCCCCAATTTGCCCAATGAAGCCGTCAAAAGCCCACTTTTAGCCGGAACTTTGGCGGTTACAGTATTTTGGGTCGTCCCGCTCAGCACAAAATCTACCCCATCCACCCCCGGCACGCCGCCATCGTAAATAACATGGGCAAAAATCTCATCGCCCACCACAAAATCTTTTACAATAGCTTCGGCGGGTAAATCCTTGCGGTTACCATCACGGGAAGTTCCCGCCCCAAAAATCCCCATACTACCCCCCGCCACCGTCGTAGCGGGCGCATTGGTGGTGGTAACATTGGTATCGGTGGTGACTGCAACGGTAGTGTTAATTATCGTAGTAGGGGTGCTGCTTACTGCACTCGTAGTTATTACTGACGTTGTGGGGACAGTCGTTACTGCACCTGTAGTGGCAGTGGTTGCGGCGGTGGTAGTTGCCAATGTCCCGGTCGTTTGCGCCACCACCGTTTGGGTAGTATCACCGCCCTTCGGCAGAACGAACAGCACCGCAATCGTCCCAATCACCAAAATCGCCGCGAGTATTCCGGCTATAATGGCAAACTTGCCCCGCCCACCCGACTTCGGCGGAAGTGGCGGCACCGGGTAAGGCCCACTGGGAGTATGATAACCATAGTTACCGGGCGGTTGCTGGTTGTAACCGGGATAACTCGCCCCTGGCGGCGGAGCATAATTCCCCGAAGGCGGGGTATGGGTCGTCACCGGGGCATAATTAGGATACCCGGCTGGAATCGTCCGCGAATCGGTCATTGGCTGAGAAGGGGGCTGATTGTAATTATTATTGATAAAGGTGGGTGGAGCTGTGGGGGGTTGGGAATTAGGTTGAACGGGCTGGTTGGTATAAAGCGGGGTTAGCTCAGTTTTATCCCGCGAAGTAACCACTTTGTTAGGCTGGGAAGGCTGGTTAATGACAGGTTGCGTTGCATCCATAGCAAGTTGAGCTTTTACCTGAGCTGTTCCCTGGGCCATATTTACCCCGGAAGACCGCACCGCTTCCTCAAAAGCCTCAGCAAATTCGGTCACGGTGCTATAGCGGTCTTCGCGTTTTTTAGCTAATGCTTTGTTCAAAACCGCCACAATTTGGGGGGTCAGGCTGGCATTGTGCATGGCGGGGTCGGGAATATTCCGTTGCAAATGGCCCATAATCACTGCTACCGGAGTATCAGCTTTGAAGGGTAAAATGCCTGTTACCATTTCATACAAAACCACCGCCAGCGAATACAAATCGCTACGCCCGTCCAGAGGCTCGTTCATTACCTGTTCCGGCGACATATAATCAGGCGTGCCTACCACCAGACCCGTGCCAGTCAAACCTGCGCCGCCTTCAGCCAGCTTCACAATCCCAAAATCGCTCAAAATCGCTCGATCACCACGATCCATCAAGACGTTGCGCGGTTTAACGTCGCGATGCACGATGCCATGCTCGTGGGCATAATCCAGGGCGTTGGCAAGCTGCTTAATAATATGAACCGCAAACCGCAAATCTACGGGTTGTCCCAGGCGTTGATGAAGTGTGCCACCCTCGATTAGCTGCGAGACGATATAGAGATAGTCACCATCCTGCCCAAAATCAAACACCTGTAAAATATTGGGGTGGTTAAGCCTGGCAATGGCCCGTGCCTCCCGCCGGAAACGCTCCAGGGCGGCGGGGTCTTCCAAAAACTGGGGGGTCATGACTTTTACCGCAACTTGTCGGTCAAGGCTGGGTTGGTAGGCCCGATAGACCGCCGCCATACCACCGCGCCCGATTCGTTCAACAATCTGGTATGGTCCAACCTGTTTCAAATTGCCGGATGTCATGCAGTGTCCCCCTGGTGCTATTTGCAAAAATTTACTGGAAGCTCTAGCTTTGTTCGTTAATCTTAATGAAGAATGCAGTAGATAGATGGTTGCTTACGGAGCAAAACTAACCAAGCTCAAAAAATAGAACTATAGGTAGAATTATTATTGAATCTGACCTTTTGATTATAACCCACTAATACCCGAAATGCTACAATATGGTTTCCACTTTTTAGTGGCATGCCCAAACTAACCTATACTCCTTCCGCCCTGTCAGCTTATCAGGTTTTGTTACTGAGAAGTATTAAGTAGCTAACACTTTGGGCGGTTTTTGATTGTCAAGTATCGGTTACTGGAGGGGCAGAAGTTAAATTACGTAGAAAATTCGACCTTACTGTAAAGGTCGGTCAGGGTAATTTCCAGGTCAAGGGATAAAAAATTGATGTTTTGGCTCAGGTCGTTGAAAGTTTCCATCTCCCATTTGTTCTTATCTATTTTGTGGTGATATTCTACATAGACCCGCGCCTGGTCAATTACAAGGTAATGGGCGAAACTATCAATATTGCGGTAAAGCTCGAATTATTGTGGATTTGGGGGTAGAAGATTTCTTGCTTATTACCTTCTGCCCCCAACTCAGCTCAATTCGTCAGACTTGCGCCACAACCGGGGCGGGGACTGCCAGTTTAGTCAGTTCAAGGTCAATCACCAGATTAATCTCGTCACTGGCGACCAACCCACCGCCCGCCAGCACCGCGTTCCAGTTCAACCCCCAATCCTTCCGATTAACTTTGCCCCGCAAGCTAAATCCGGCACTTAATGTATTCCAGGGACTCTGGCTAACCCCGGAAAATTCCATATCTAACGCCACCTCGCGGGTAATTCCGCGAATGGTCAAGTCGCCAATTAGCAGCCCATGATTTGGGTCTTTCAGCTCGACTCTGGTGCTTTTGAAGGTGATGTAGGGATAGGTTGCCACCTCAAAGAAGTCGGCTGAACGGAAATGGGCATCCCGGTCGGCGTTACGGGTATTCACGCTAGCGGCCTCGATTTCTACCTCAGCGGTGGCGGCGGTAATATTGTTTTCGTCAAAATTGACCTTAACGTTATATCGCTCGAATTCGCCGCGTACGGTGGCGACCATTAAGTGCCGCCCGGTAAAGCCGATGTAAGCATGTTTGTTATCAAATTCCCAGGTCATAAAATTCTCCTTTTTAATAATTTAGCTCTAAATGTTACTTGCCAGAAAACGTTTCTAAATATTAGTTGCAAAGACAATGATTGTATATGCAACTTATTTTAGTTTAGCATGAAATAGTTGTAAACGCAACTACTTTTAGAAAGGGTTTTTGATTGGGAATTTAGGTAGGGAATAAAAAGGACAGATTTCCAGGCTGTCCTTAAAAGGGGATGAATTCAATCAGGGTAGACACATTGGTCTACCCCTACATTAGATTTTCATTATTGGTTGTTGCCAGGACGGCGGGTGCGGGCGTAAATTCCGGGCAGTAATTCTTTGCGCACTTCGTCGGGCTTGATGCTGAAATTCTCGATTAGCTCGATGATATACTTCATGTCGTTGGCGGGAATAACCACAAACATTTCGCTCGGCTTCATACTGTTGTGGATGCGTCCACCACCGTCGCCAATGGTGAAAAGGCTTCGGCGGCTGTAAAACGGCAGGGCAAACAGTGAACTACAAACCGACCAACCCAACTCCCCCAACGGAAAGTTCCCCGTGCGGGTCATAGCCGCCCCCGCAATCATCATCGCCCGTTGAGGGTCGCAAATTACAATCATTAAATGAACGGGAATACCATCCGGCACTTCATTGAGAGGGGCGGCGGCAATCGCTTTGTACTGGTTGCGGGGCAGGTTGGGGGTGGCGTGTTTGTTCTTGCGGGCGGCCTCCTCGGTGAACATCCCCTGAGCCATCGTCAGATAGCGACCCTCGGTAATCATTTCCATACCCGGATGCAGCCCGATATGATACTGCCCTACCAGACAGTCGTGGGTATTTTCGTCCACAAAGACCTTTTCCCCTGCCGCCCCGTGTTTTACTAGAGTACACGCGGGTTCCATCAAAGGAGCATACCCAGGGGGTGGAGCATCCTCGCAAAAAGTAATGGCTACCGGGCGGCGTTCCACCTTCATTTTATTGATAATAATGTCGTGGAGGTAGTTCAGGTCAACCGCGCTCCGGTCAAGGGCTTCGTAGGGTTTACCCTCGTGCTCGTTGGCGGCGGTGGTGTCCATACTGGAAATGGTGCGACTGGTTTCTTCTAGGCTCATATCCACTCCTCATAGCGAAAGTAGCG
Source organism: Chloroflexia bacterium (assembly GCA_038207495.1). Taxonomy (GTDB): domain Bacteria; phylum Chloroflexota; class Chloroflexia; order Chloroheliales; family Chloroheliaceae; genus Chlorohelix. The sequence goes on along the minus strand of JBBQZS010000004.1, from coordinate 36,607 downwards.
AGTAACGAGTGCCGAGTAACGAGTCAAAAGTCAAAAGTCAACCCAGAAATCAAATAACTTTTGACCTTAGACTTTCGACTAATCTCCGACAACCGACAACCAATAATTAATAACTGTGTTTAAATGCTAACGCTGGGGTGAAAGTGGGTCAGTAGTAAGGGCTACTGTTTTTTACGGTGGGTTACGAACAGACCTGCTTTAGTTCCAATTTTTTGAATCCCATAATGGAGTCAATTGTATTAATTAGATTCTGTCGTTTAAGTTCATAAGCAATAAATGGGGCTTTTTCTTCTAAAAACCCAAAAGAAAATTTGCCTAAACAAAAATCTTTTAACCAGCGGATTCTGGAGTTTATACAAATCTCATCATTTAAGTTCAAACGATTAATGGTATCCAATACTTGATTTGATTCTATTAAAGTTATTACTGGTCCGGGTTTAACTTGAAGAGATGGAAAATCTAGAATAAACCAACTATTACCTATTTTGAAGGGATCTAAAACGTCTTGGAAATCTTTCTTCCTAGAATTAAGAGTTCCACATGCAAGACGGAAATTATTCCAGTCATAAGCTAATTGCGGCGAGTGTTTTTTAGGCACAAAATGGTCAACTGTAGACGATCCTATTAATGGTGGAATCCACTCCGCTAAGTAGGCACAAGTTCTGTTATATGCATTGCATAATTCAGGTAATGCCTTTCGCCAATATTCTTTGCCTTTCCAGGTAGTAGGTTTGGGATCAGTTTTTAGAAACTTTAAACCGCGGTTTTTTACCACTTGTGAAAAATTAGCAGGTTCAGGTTGGCTTTTAACCGGAATCACATTTCCACCCCGTGTTTTTTTGCAAAGTAAGTCCAGCGCGGCCAAAACTCATCTTGTGCTGAAAGGTAATTTTGAAGTTTACCGCTAATTATCTGCACATCTTCCTTTTGAGGGTCAACTTTAAGTTGTAAGGCTTTCGCCTCTTCAATTGTATTTTCAGCTTCAACAGAGCGAGCATGCCGCAGCTCAAAGACCTCCGAAACAAGCCAAGAATTAATAGGGCCATATCGAATAAAATCAAGTTCTTCTATTTTGACTTCGGTTCCAAATAAATCAGCTTGAGTTATATCCAAGTGAAAAAGTTTATCTTTATCTTCATCAAACTCTGGTTCGATTGAAGCCATAACTAAAGGTGAGTGGGTGGCTACTAAAATTTGTACTTGTATATCAGAAGATAACTCATTACTTACACCTAATAAGGCTGGTAGTATTGTTCGCTGCCATTTAGGATGAAGGTGTGCTTCGATTTCATCTATTAAAATGACTAAACGTTTTTGAGGTGATCTGCGATTAAATTTCGATTGGATTTTATGCTCTTCCCAAGCCCAAACAAGAAGATAAGCTAAAGTCAAGATGCGTTTTACCCCTGCGGCTGCATGTAATATTGGTATTTGTCCATAAGTATGTTTTATAGTTGGGATTCTTCTGGCAGGGTATGGCGGAGTCGGTAGCCTTACTGACTCTCCCGGTTCTAATGTGCCTAAATCACTAGACGGTTCTGGTGGTGAAAGGCGTTTCAAAACTTCTACGAAAGTGCTAAAAGGCGATGTTTCGGGGTTATCCTGCCAAGTAACCCAATCTCTTAACAATCCTTCAATTTTGTTTTCTGACCCATCCCATATTTCCTCACGTGAGAACACAAAGGAACCAGAAAATGTTTTGCTATGCTCAACAACATTTGTGTTCCGCGCTGGGTCCCATACTGCAAACGAACCATCTACACGCGCATAAACAACTAAACCCGGAATTGTTGGTCGTCCTTTAGGCGAAGGCCAACTTTGAGTATCAAGATTGTATTTGATTGTTTCGCTTGAGGTTTGAGTCTCACCAGAAATTTTAAAGCTAATTTTGGCTTCTTTAGCGTCTAGTCTTGGATAAGCGGGCCATTTATCAGCCCATTCTCCAGTTAATGCCCACCAGCAACATTCTAATAAAAAGGTTTTTCCTAAACCATTATCACCTGTAATAAGGCTAATTCGATCAGCTGGTTCAAAAGAAATTTTTCTGGCTGGCCCAACACCTTCCAATTCTAATAAGGTTAGTGTTCCCCCTTCCTCAGCTATCGCATCGGGAGGGGAACCAATTATCTGTTGCAATTCTTTCCAAGTAACGATTTCTTCTTGAAAGAGATTTTCTTGAGTAAGATTTGCTGGAATGGTCAAATCAAAAAGTTCTCGTTTTTCCTCTTCAATTATATGAAATTCATCTAAAAAAGTTTCAATAATAGACTTTGCGGTAGAATTAGAGGACCATTCCCTTTCATGGTAAAGCCATATAGCTAAATGGAAAACGGGAATTAGTTTCTTTCCTAATTTTTCTTTTAATTTTTTAATATAATTTTGTTCCCATCCCCAAAGGTTAGTGTTTGTTTCGTGAAGAAAAACGAAAGAAAGTGGCCCCCTAGTTCTAGTGCTTTGTGAACCCGAACTAGCGTATTTAGCATCTAACCAAGTTTTTTCCTTGTCAGATGGTTTGAATACACGATAATAATATTTTGAATTTTTAGCTGGTTTATAATATTGTTCAAGAAATCTTTTCTCTTCTGTATCAAAGGGAAATTCTATTTTACGTCCAATTGGTAAGGTACCTTTTTTTGAAACCAAAAAAGTATTGCCAAAAAAGGGATGGAATGGCTCGAGCTTTTTGAGAGAATTTTTTATTTCATCTAGTGAGATGTACATTTGCTTCCTATAATTTTGTAAGTTGTTCAGTCATAAAAGTACAAAAATCAGGATTTAAGTCTATACCTGTAGCATCTCGACCAGATTGAATCGCTACTCTTAATACTGTTCCGCTGCCCGCAAAAGGATCGAGAACATTTCCATCAATTGGACACCCTAAATCAATGCATTTTTGGGCTAACTCGTCTGGAAATGGGGCCGTACTTATCCCGGGCGTCGGTTTTGGTCTGGCTTTGATAGTCCAAACATCTTCCCTTTGCCCTCCTAAAGCTTCTTGATTGAAAAAATACTTTCTATTTTTAACAAACATAAAAATATTTTCGTAAGTGCGCCCTGGACGGTCTGCTACATGTTCGGGTAAGGAATGTAATCTATCCCATATAATTGAGCTGCGTAAAACCCAACCACGATCTACCATTTCTAGTGCAACACGCCAAGGTATACCAATCAATGATTTTTGAGGAAGTCCAAGCCCACTTGCATCAACGGCTCTAAGTCCAAAACGGCGCTTTTTACTTTTTTTATCAACGCCTTGTGATTCTCCTTTTCCAGAGTAATAGGTATCTCCAAGATTTAGAAAAAACACTCCATCAGCCTTTAAGACTCGTTTAACTTGATCCATTACCTCTGCAACGGTTTCAACATACCCTCTAACAGTCCACTCCTTACCAATTTGACCTTTAACCCCATAATCTCTAAGCCAATAATAAGGTGGCGATGTTATTACGCAACTAAAAGAATTATCTGGTAACTCCTTTAATATAGTCAGCGCGTCACCAAGATAAATATGCCATTTTTTACCTTGTCTCGAATTTCCTGACCAGTGTTGGGGGGGGATTTCTAAAAGTTGAGGTGTTAATTCATCTGGAACATTATCAATAGGAGCTTCAGAAATATCTGTGATAAGGTCAGATGTAATATTAAATTCTAAGATTGAGGAGGGAAGTATTGTATCCAAGATCAGTTGGCTACTTTCAGTGGGTAGTTCGTTGTCAAACTCAGTTTGAGACAATTGAGTTACCTCTTTATTCAAACTTTTACGCTTGTCGGGATTTCCAAAAAATTCACGAAACATATTTGTTTTTATTATACATGGTAAGCTCATGAGTGGTCAACTTCAGCTGTAAAATAATTGCTCATAAAGCATTGTTTGGTGATTTACAACCCCTGCCAATTATGCTACCCTACTTTTGAATAAAAAGTTCTAAAATTGGCCTTTACACAGAAAGCTAACTCCTATGCTCGCCAAAGTTTTCACCTGCGCCCTGTCCGGTTTGGACGGAATTCTAATAGAAGTGGAAGTGGATATTGGGCAAGCTGCCACCGTAGGTTATTTTACGCTGGTGGGCTTGCCGGACGCGGCGGTGCAGGAGGCGCGGGAACGGGTGCGAGCCGCTATCAAGAACAGTGGTGGGCAGTTCCCTTCTAACAAGCGGGTGACGGTGAATCTAGCCCCGGCAGATTTGCGAAAGGAAGGCCCCGCCTACGATTTGCCAATTGCTACCGGGATATTGCTGGCGGCGGGTGGAATGCCCTTCGAGAAACTGGCGGACGCTATTTTCCTGGGGGAACTGAGCCTGGACGGGTCGTTGCGGCATAGCGATGGGGTGTTGCCGATGGTATCGGTGGCGCGGGAGCAGGGAATAAAGCGGGTTTTTTTACCAGCGATGGATGCGCCTGAAGCTTCGTTGGTGGAGGGGATAGCAGTTTACCCCGTCAAAACTCTGGCGGAACTGATGGCGCACCTGAACGGGTTTCAGCCGATTGCCCAATTTAAGCCCGACCCTAACTGGTTGCAGCATTACGACACCGAAGATACTGCCCGTTATGATTTCGCGCTGGTCAAAGGGCAAGAGCATGCCAAACGCGCCCTGGAAATCGCGGCGGCGGGTGGACATAATGTGTTAATGAGCGGCCCGCCTGGTAGTGGCAAAACCTTGTTAGCCCGCACGGTGGTGACGATTCTACCCAGCATGAACATCGACGAAGCCCTGGAAGTTACCAAAATATATAGCGTGAGTGGCTTGTTGCCGCAGGATACACCCCTGATTCGACAACGCCCCTTTCGTTCGCCCCACCATTCGACCTCTAACGCTGGATTAGTGGGCGGTGGGCGAGTGCCCCGCCCCGGCGAAATCAGTCTGGCGCATCGGGGGGTGTTGTTTCTGGACGAGTTGCCGGAGTTTGGGCAACAGACCCTGGACCAGTTGCGCCAACCGCTTGAGGATGATCGTACTCTGACTCTTTCGCGGGCCAGTGGTAGTGTGAAATATCCCGCCAACTTTATTTTTATCGGCGCGATGAACCCCTGCCCCTGTGGTTACTTTGGCGACTCGCAGAAAGCCTGTACCTGTTCGCCGATGCTCATCACCCGTTACCAGAAGCGTCTGAGCGGCCCGTTACTCGACCGAATAGACATTCACATCGAAGTACCCCGGGTAGAATATGACAAACTAGCCGATAACCGCCTCGGTGAGCCTTCCACCGCTATCCGGCAACGGGTGGAACGGGCCCGGCAAGTGCAGTCACACCGCTTTGCTTCTTATGTGCCGCCCGCCGTGCAAGAAAGGGGTATGGTCAAACCCCGCAAGATTCTGACCAACTCCGAGATGGGGGCAGGTGAAGTACGGGTTTTCTGCCCACTTGACCCAGGCGCGACCAATCTGCTAAAAGCCGCTACCCGCCAGATGGGGCTATCGGCCCGTAGTTACCATCGGGTGCTTAAGTTGGCGCGTACTATTGCTGACCTTGCCGCTTCCGCCGATATTCAAGCCTCCCACATTGCCGAGGCTATCCAATACCGCAGAAAAGAAACGAATTAGGCGGTTGTTGGTTAAAAATCTAAATCGAATATTTAAATTTAGAATTTCCTGGCGCGTGACCCATTATTCAAAATTAAGGTGGAAACAGAGATCTACCCCTACAAAATTCTTACTCCTTTATTCTTTGTTCTTTATTCTGACTCCTGACTCCTGAATTCTGACTCTTTTTAGATTCCTTTGTTGCAGCATGATATAATACGCCAACCTAAAGTCACGGAAGTTGCAATTACGGGAGTCAGGGAGAATGACCAACCAGCCTCAATCCTTTGAGTGGGAAAGCAGTGAAGGCCCCCACAACGAAAATAATGACCAGCAGATGCAAATCGCGCGCTCGCATAATGACCGAGCCAGGGTCTTGTATGAAGCCGAGAACTTTGCCGCCGCCGAGGCCGAAGTACGCCAGGCTCTTGAATATGCCCCTAATTGGCCGGCCCTTCACGACAATTTAGGGACGATTTGCGCCGAGCAAGGCAACTATAGTGATGCCCTGACTCATTATGTTCAGGCTCTCCGCCTAGACCCCAACAGCCCAACCGTGCTTTACAACCTTGGCTATTTTTTGTTACAAAACGGCCTGGATACTGCCCAATATTTTCTGGAGAAAACTATCGAAATTGACCCTAACTACCCCGATGCCCGCCGCACCCTGGGTGACGTTTTTGTGGAGCGCGGCGAAACCTCAAAGGCTATTTCTTCTCTCGGCAAAGCTATACAGCAAGACCGGGCTGACACCCGCGCGCGCTTCCGCCTCTCTGATATTTTCTGGGAAAAGGGCGACTTTCATGAGTCCGCTCAACAACTGGAAGAAATTTTACGCCTTGATACTTACGACCAAATAGCCTGGCATAACCTGGGGCTGGCGGCGATTATGATGGAAGATGGCGAACGGGCCGAGAGAGCTTTGCTTAAAGCTATCGAGATTGATGATAATTACCTGTTAGCGCACTACCACCTGGCCTGTTATTACGCTGAAAGTTACCAGATTGTCAACGCCCTGCACCATTTGAGCAAAGCCGCTTCCCTGGATTTGGATACTATTCGGGATTGGGCAAGGGAGGACGATAAACTTGACCATCTGCGAAGTGACCACCGTTTTGACCAGATTTTAAATGGTCAGCAGTTACCCCCAACATGAAAAAATCACCGCAAACCCTGAAACTTTTGCCCACTCAGCACGTATAACATGGACAACGCAAGATATTGCAGCGATTTTTATTGTTTGAATCGGCAAGTAGACCCTTTAACAAAAAAGCTGCCCAGAGATGGGGAAACTAACAGACTTTATTGGTGATTCTAAATGATAGAATTACGATAGAATCACGTGTAGAGCGAGTTGAGGTTAGCTTTTTTTGTAAAGCCTTGCTATACTTGTTATAATTTGGATGAGAAGGCTGAGGTAAAATTCAGCCCTAAAAATAGAGGTCACTTCTGCCCTTCGGTGGCTCCCCCTGTGGTTCAAAACTAATGCAGGTGGTTGCCGTTTAACACGGGCAATTAAATTCCACAATTATAGAATCCGGGAGCTTGTGGAAGTGAAACTGGAGGTTACTTATGGGTGAAAATAAATGGTTAAGGAACAGCTTCGTCTACCTGATAATAATGGTAGCTGTACTGGCTCTGTTCTTCACCATTCTAGGTAACGGCAACCGCGATAGCAGCAATACCGTAACTTTAGGTAAAGTGCTACAGCAAGCCGGTACTAGCGGTACAAGCGATCCTGCTTCGACTATCAAAGAGATTTCAATCTCTAACGACAGCGATGTTGGACGAGTTAAATATGCTAATGGGACTGAAAAAATCTTCCGCCGTGAGACAGGCGTAACCGATTTCGGGACAGTCCTGAAAAACTCTGGGGTTGACCTTACCAAATCTAACTTTGACCTTAAAGTCAACGAAGCTTCCCAATGGGGCGGCTTATTAAATACATTGACCTTCCTGTTGCCAACCTTATTGTTTATCGGGGTGTTGGTCTTTATGATGCGACAGGCTCAGGGTAGCAATAATCAGGCACTATCCTTCGGCAAAAGTCGGGCCCGAATGTTCATGGGCAATAAACCCAGCGTAACTTTCAACGACGTAGCCGGTGCGGACGAATCCAAACAGGAATTGGCCGAAGTTGTAGAGTTCTTGAAATTCCCTGACAAATTTGCCGCTTTGGGCGCACGTATTCCTAAAGGCGTGCTGCTGGTCGGCCCTCCTGGTACTGGTAAAACCTTGCTTTCCAAGGCCGTAGCCGGAGAAGCGGGCGTACCATTCTTTAGCATCAGTGGTAGTGAGTTTGTCGAAATGTTCGTCGGTGTTGGTGCCAGCCGGGTACGCGACCTGTTTGACCAGGCCAAGCGCAACGCACCCTGTATCATTTTTATTGACGAAATTGATGCGGTTGGGCGACAGCGCGGGGCGGGCCTTGGTGGTAGCCACGACGAGCGCGAACAAACCCTGAACCAGATTCTGGTGGAAATGGATGGTTTCGACAGCAATACTAACATTATTATTATTGCTGCGACCAACCGCCCGGACGTACTCGACCCGGCTCTGTTGCGACCCGGACGTTTTGACCGACAGGTTGTACTGGATCGGCCTGACATTCGCGGACGTATCGCCGTTCTGGAAGTCCACTCTCGCGGCAAACCGTTGGAAAAAGAAGTTTCGCTGGAAACTCTGGCGAAGCAAACCCCTGGTTTCAGTGGGGCTGACCTGGAAAACCTGATTAACGAGGCGGCTATTCTTTCCGCCCGCCGTAATCGTAAGACCATCGGTATGAACGAGTTGGAAGAAGCAATTGACCGGGTTATTGCCGGGCCAGAGCGCAAGAGTCGACTTATCACCGATAAGGAAAAGGCCATCACCGCTTACCACGAAGTTGGTCACGCGTTGGTTGCTCGGATGTTGCCAAACGTTGACCCGGTACACAAGATTTCGATTATTCCACGCGGTATGGCGGGCGGTTACACCCGTGTGCTACCTAGTGAGGATCGTTTCCTGGGTACTAAAGCGCAGTTTGAAGACCAGATTGCCTGGGGCCTGGGTGGTCGGGCTTCTGAGGAAATTATCTTCAACGAAATTTCCAGCGGAGCCAGCAACGACATCGAGAAAGCCACTGATATTGCCCGCCGAATGGTGACGCAGTACGGGATGAGCAAGAAACTTGGCCCAATGGCTTTCGGTCAGAAGGATGAGTTGGTCTTCCTGGGTCGCGAGATTAGCGAACAGCGCAATTATTCGGACGAAATTGCCTACGAAATTGACAAGGAAGTTCGTTCGTTGATTGACTACAACTACACCCGCGCCAAAAAGGTGCTGGCGGAACATAAGGAAAAGCTCATCGAGATTTCCGAGTTGTTAATCCAGCGCGAAACTCTGGAAGGCGAAGAGTTTGAGGCGATGTTTGAAACAGGTCGCCCCGAACCAAAACCGCTATTCCGGGTTCCCGAAACTCCGGCCCTTAACGATGGTCAGGCTGCCGCCACCACCCTTAAAGACCAGAGCATTGGGGTTAGCAACCAGGGCGGAACTTTCCGACCTGCAGTTGGTCCAGCCTAACAGGTTTTAGGTCTTAGGAAATATTTGTAGGGGCGAACTTAAACGTTCGCCTCTTTTTTATTTCCTAAATCTAGCTACAGAATCTCCCACAAACCCACCCAGCACGCATAGCCAACCATATAATTTCAGAATTAACCTATCCCCGAACTTCTTCTGACCGAGCATAGGTAAAGTGCTGACCGCCAACCCCAGGCCCAGAAACAACACGGCTGGCATAATCGCCAACCCCAGCAATAATAGAAATATTTTCAACATAGCCAATCTCCTTTGGTATATCCAAAATCTAAAATTGAGAAACTTTGATTCCATAGGAGCAGACTCTGACCTTCAATAATCATCAATCATCGGAAGACGGAGCATCCTCCTACAAAAATTCCTATTTTAATATGACCACCGACTCCTGAAGTATGACTCCTATTTTCTTTCATCCTTCATCCTTCATCCTTCATCCTTTATTTCCATTTTAGCCCCAAAACAACTGCTCTTTGCAGGGGGAACACTGTAAGTTACTGTACTTTTTACTGGCACTTGCTGAAAAAGTATTGACAGACCAAAACCTATGTTCTATGATACATCTAGGTAAGCTTTGCTAGTGATTTTTACTGCCGAGACCCGTAGTAGGCTGCTCGGTCAGCCGAATTTCGCAGGACGGAGCCTGAATTAACCGACAACTGACAACGATTTTTGAGGAGTAAAAAATGAAATCAGCGATACGGAGCCTGACCATTGATTGTGCTAACCCAGCCCTGCTGGCCGAATTTTGGTCTAAGGTTTTGGGATACGAGATTAAAGAGATAGATGAGGAAGGGGCGGTAGTGGCTGACCCTAACGGGCAAGGCTCCCGACTGCTTTTTCTAATTGTGCCGGAAGGAAAAAGCGTCAAAAATCGGTTGCATTTTGACCTAACACCCGACACCACCAAACAGGCCGAAGTCGAACGTTTACTTGAGTTGGGGGCAAAAATATTCCAAACTTTTGAGGGTTGGGTGGTAATGCAAGACCCCGAAGGCAACGAATTTTGCGTGGAAAATGGGCTACAGGATAAAAAAGCCAACAGTTAAGCGGCTAGTTCGCTCTCTTTTTCCACCTGAACGTAAAAAAGAAACTCATTAACCGAAGGGTTGGCGGCATACTGGCGATTATCGCGGTTGCGGTCAGCCCGAAAGCGTTTATAAGATAGTTTTTTCACTTCCACTCGTCCGCGCAGGTTAAAAATCCGCTCAATCTCGGCGGCACTCAAAAACCCTTCATCGTTATAACTCAGGATAATATGACGGGCGCGGGCATGAAGAATCAAATCGCTAAAAGCCGTAGCCACCTCCTCCTTGAGGCAATAACGGCTACGCTGATGCTCATAAGGACGAAGGCCCGTTTTCCCATAAATGGCGGGATTATCGTCCAGAGCCACCGTTTCCAAAACATGATAGTTAGTGGCATACTGGCGGCGGTTGTAGGGCGGGTCAAGGTAGAGCACATCGCATTCAAGTTGGCGGGCGAGTTGGTTGGCATCCTGGCAATATACCGTGTGAGATTGGCTACTCTCGATGACCTGGGGCGGAGTCAGGGTGAGGGGTTTGTGGGCAGTGGTCTTGAGATGTTTCAGGAACGCCCCGTAAACACTGGCGGTGTTGGCAACTTTATCCAGGCCATCGAGTAAGGCCGTCAGTAACAAAAAATACTCATCCTCATTAATTAAGCCCAACCGCCGCCATTCCTCGAGTTTAAGACGGATGGCATCGCCCTTTTTACCGTTAGCGTCCGAAAAATAGTTGCGCTGGTGTTCAGCCTCGAATGTTCCGCCCATGCAATAGTTATTATAAACAAAACCACTTTCTGTCCCCGGCAGATTGTTCAACCAATCAATAACTCTTAATAGTGGCAACCTGTTAGCATACTCTGAAGATTGCTCGAATTGGGGGAAACGCCCCTGAGCCAATGGGATACTCTTTAACATTTCAGGATAGGCGGCGAACAATTGCTCGAAAGTGGGATAGCTGTTGGTAGTCAGGTAGGCCCGCCCCAACACGTAGGAATAATATTGCCAATCGTTGGAAATTACCTGGAAACCCAGCTTTTTGGCAAGCTGTCCCACCGCCGTTGTCCCGGCAAAAAGGTCGCAAAAAGTCCCACTATTAAGCTGTTTTGAACTCAGGAGACTCTGAATAAAAGGAAGTAGCGACCATTTGCTACCGATGTAGTTCAAAAGAATGGCCCTCCGAAGGGGTTGAATAGTAGTTATTGGTTATTGGTAATATGCTTTGTCGGAAAGCCATGCTTATGTAAAGCTATTATAAGGCAGGAAACATGAAGCTGTCAACTATCAGTTTGCCACTCGTCGCCCTACAGGTTACACTCCTTAATTGTAAATGAAAATTTGTGATTTTGGATATTAGATTTTAGATTTTTAATTGGATGGTGAAATATGGCAGATACACCGTTAGTAAAAAAGTTGGGGATTAAACCAGGCAATCGGGTTTTGCTACTAAACGCCCCAGAATGTTACAAACAGATTTTAGGGGAGCTGCCGGAAGGGGCTATTACTGAAGCCAATCTAACAGGACTCTTCGATTTTGTGCAGTTATTTGTAAAAAGCATCGCCGATGTGGAAAATCAAGTTAAACCTGCAATTCAGGCCTTAAAGCCAGGTGGGGTAATCTGGTTTTGTTATCCCAAGAAAAGCTCCAAAATCAAAACTGACATAAGCCGGGATGTGGGTTGGGATGCCGCCAGGGAAGCAGGCTTTGAGGTGGTTTCGGCGGTCTCGATTGACGATACCTGGTCTGCCTTGCGCTTCCGCCCCTTGCACGAAATAAAAAGCATGACCCGGAAATTCTAAGCGGTTATTGGTTATTGGTTGTTAGTTTTTAGTTGTCAATCAAAAACCCTGATGGTTTTTAACTTAAAATTCATAACACAAAATTTCTTTAGAACCAATAACCAATAACTAACATCCAACAACTACCTAGCTGTTTTCCTTCGGCTTATCCTCGGATTTTTTACCCAGGTTCATCTTTGACTTAAGGGCAGCCAATTCGGCGTCAAGGTCATCGCTACCACCGGGCAAGCTATTAATCTCGGCTTCGGTCATGGCAGCTTTTTCGGTGGGGGTACTCAATTCATTTACCACCTCGGAAGCGATGATTTTGCGTTCCATTCGGCTATAATCGCTGTTGCTGAGGCCGGTGGCGGGGTCTTTTTCCCCATAAACCTTATTATTAATTTTTGCCATACTATAACGAGCCAACAAATTGGTTTTGTTGAGCTGAACCTCGTCATATTTTTTGCGAAGCAAGGCCAGTTGAGCGTTCAGTTCCTTTTGTTGCTGGGTTTGTTGGTCATATTGAGTCTGATAGGCGGTGGCTTCTTCGTCGGCTTGCCCTTTTAGGCGCAAAGCTTCACGGGCCAAATCTTCGCGTCCGGCTTTCAAAGCCCGTTCGGCCTTGCTTTCCCAATCCTGGGCTTTGCGGTGAGCTTCTTCCGATTGTTTTTGCAACATCTTCACCTGTACCAGAGCATTTTGGACATCCAGTTCCGCCGCTTTAATGTTATCGGCCATTTCCTGAATAAAATAGGTCAATTGCCGTTCTGGGTTTTCGGCTTTGTCCAGCATTGCAGTAACGTTCGACCTTACAATCATCGTGATACGGTCCAGAGTACCCATTCGCTTTACCTCCCCTAAAAGTTGTTGGATATTGGTTGTTAGTTGTTGGTTGTCAAAAAGCTCTCAACCTTCACCCTTCAGCCAAAAATCAAAATTATTGTTTTCATTGAATAATTAATAACGAACAACCAATAACTAATAATTCTACGTTAATAGAGGCTAAAAGTTCCATAATGAGGACAGAATTAACGAAAATTGTTTCCGTAGGAGCAAGCTCAGTCTTACGATAATCGGCTGGCGGGGCAGCCTCCTACTAGGGTCGGACCACTCCATTTTGTTGACCTTTGGCTGAGAGACGAGGCTGGGTTTCACGGCGAAGGGCTTCGGAAAGACGGTCAAGCTGGACGGCAGTTTCGCGACTTTTTTCCGAGAGACGAACCGCGCCTTCCGCCATTTCCAATAAAATATTAGTAGCGTTAGCGGCTTGTTGCATATTGGCCCGTTGGTCGTCGGTAGCTACTGAAATAAGGCGGGCAAGCTGGGTGGTACGCTGAGTGGCCTGAATCACCTGATTAGTGCGTTGCACCGCATCGTTCATAACTTGCCCGGTGGTGCGACTTTGGTCACGGCTCTTTTCAATTAGCTCCAATACCTGCTCAATGGCGTTCCGCATGCGGTTGACCACTTTCTGCACTTTCAGGCTGTTCTGGCGGGAGCGACTGGCAAGCTGATTAACCTCACTGGCAACCACCGCAAACCGTTGACCATATTCCCCCGCGCCACTGGCCTCAATCGTAGCGTTTACCGCCAGCAGATGGGTTTCTTCCGATATTTCCTGGATAATTTCTACAAGCTGGTCAATCTCGCGCGATTGGGTAGCCATTTCGGAAGTCTGGTCAACCAGACCCTCCATCCCGATTTGTAAATCAGCCAGGGCTTCCAGGCTGGTATTCAAAAAATCCTGTCCGGTGCTGGCGGCATCAAGGCTTTGTTCAGCACTGGCGGCTACTTTCTGGGCAGTTTCGGCCACTTGTCGGGCACTCAAACTCAACTGGTCAATCAAGGTTGAGATTTCATTTAGCTGGTCAAACTGTTGGGCAATTGTACCGCTCTGGTCTAACGAAATGCTACTCAACCGTCCGGCAGATTGCGCCAAAATAATCCCGGTGGTATGTTCGCGGCGGGTAATTAGTTCCAGTTCTTCCTTTTGTTTTTTCAACTGCTGGTTTTGAGTCACTGCCATAACCTGTAACCTGGAAAGGCGAAAGATGAAAGCCCCCGACACCGCCAAAAAGCCACTCCAGAGCAAAACCAGTAGATAATCGTCCCGCATTAGTACCATGCTATGCAGCAAACCAATCGGTACAATAATGCTCTCCCCTGGTATATCCTGAATTACAAGCCAGATATCTTTTAGAGAAGCCAGCTTGCCATACAAAAAACCTCTAAGAATAATCAAGCCATAGTTAACTACTGTCCAGATAATATAGGCTAGCACCACCGCCAATAGCATTTCCCAGCTTACTTTTTCAAAAGCAGGTGTAGCAATCTGATGATAGGCCCAGCCCCCCGCAAAATAAATACAGCAATAGGTGCTAAAGCTGTAAAGTACAAGGAGTGGCTGTTTGAAAATTGTTCTGGGAAAATAAATCAGGGTTAACACCAGCGCGATAATTGGCATTAACGCAGCTGGTAGAGTTATCATAGCAGAGAAGTTAATGATTGAGGCTAAACTGAATTTCCCATTCTTAGCAGGTAAACTGATATAGCTTAGGGAAACGGCTAATACCAAATCCAAACCAAGTCGCACAAACAATTCCAGGGTGTAGTTGACGTTAAGCGGGTCGCCATAAAACCACCAAGTAGCCGCTACCCCACAAAAAAGCAAGATTGCTATAATATCGCCAGGAATGGTTGAACGGGTTTTGGGTTTTGTTTGTACGGTAGTTTGAATTGTTGTTGACACGTATTATTTCCTAATTAAAAATGAGCTAATTAATCAAACTTAAAGGTAGCCTAATGATACGGTTTTTAATGAAGTCAGTCAAGGATTAGCTCGGCTCCAAAATTTGAAGGTTTGGAATTTTTAGGTTAAATTAAACAGGTAAACAGGTTTTAGGTTTTAGGAAAAGGTAACAGTCAATGAAGACGATAAAAATCGGTGGAGGGCAGGGCTTTTATGGTGATACTCCCATCCCCGCCCTGGAAATGGCTCGTAAAGTTGAGAACCTGAACTACATAGGCTTTGATTGTCTGAGCGAGTTAACCCTTTCTATTCTGCAAAAGGATAAACGGCGCGACCCTCAGCGCGGTTTCACCCTGGATTTGCTGGCCCTGATGCCCCGCCTGTTACCCATTGCCCGTGAGCGCGGCATTAAAATTATCACTAATGGCGGGGGAATGAACCCCCAGGCTGCCCGCGACTTAATTCTGGCAACCGCCCGCAAACTCGGCTTGAATGGCTTGAAAGTAGCACTGGTTACGGGGGATGATGTGCTGGCGCGTCTACCCGAATTTCTGGAAAAGGGTTATCCGCTGCGAAATATGGATAGCGGGGTAGTATTGGGCGAAAGCGGCCTCAGTCTGGAAAAAGTGGTTAACGCCAACGCTTATCTTGGGGCAAATTTTGTGGCGGAGGCTCTGGCGCAAGGGGCAGATGTGGTGGTGACGGGCCGAGTGACCGATAGTGCCTTGTTTCTTGGCCCGCTTTTGTACGAATTTGGCTGGCAGCCAAACGATTGGGACAGGCTGGCGGCGGGAATCGTAGTGGGACATTTGTTGGAATGTGCCGGGCAAATCGTGGGTGGCAATTACGCCGGAGGTTGGCGGGATGTTCCCAACCTGGATAAAATTGGCTATCCGGTGGCGGAAGTGAACGAAGATGGCACTTTTGTGGTGACAAAAACGCCCGATACCGGGGGATTGGTTTCGTGGGATACGGTGCGCGAACAGCTACTTTATGAAGTGCTTGACCCCAACCACTACCTGACCCCTGATGTTGATGCTGATTTTACCTCGGTGCAACTTGAGCAGGTGGGCGAAAACCGAGTGCTGGTCAGTGGTATTAAAGGCCGCCCGCGCCCTGAAACCCTGAAAGTTTGTCTGGGCTATGAGGATGGTTGGATGAGTGAAGCCTCGATTCTTTATAGCTGGCCGGATGCTCTGGCGAAAGCCCAACGGGCCGACGAAATTTTACGTAAGATTTTGACTGCTAACAAACTCAAATACAGCGAAATCCGCACTGATTTTATTGGTTACAATGCCCTGCATGGCCCTTTAGCCGCGCCCGAATATGTTACCGAGCTAAACGAGGTGGCCTATCGGATTGCCATTCGCACTAGCGACGAAAAGGAAGCCGAGCGACTTTTCCGCGAGCTTGTGCCGCTCGGCTTGAACGGGCCACCCACCGCCACCGGGAATTTCCCCCGCCCCCGCCCGCGTGAGTTGCTGGCATTGTGGCCTAGCCTTTTACCCCGTGAAGAAATAGAACCCTTCGCCAAAATTGAGGTTAGCGAGTTATAAATTTTTACTGTTGACTTTAGCTATATAATACTCAAACCATCTGAGTTTCTCATATTAAGTGTTTGGTTCAAATTTTCGGCAACCAGGAGCTATGGAGCTATGGGCAAATATTCGTACTATGATCAGAATGAAGATGTGATTTTTGTGGATGCTTCCGGGCTAGTTTCCGAGATTGCTTTGATTGATGAAGTCTTTGACGAAGCAATTGCCCTGGCTAAAGCACTCCCCCACAAAGTTTATTGGGTGGTAAATTGGAAAGAAATCAAATTTGATAGTGCTTCGATTGAACATTACACCAAACGGTTAGCTGATTTGCTAGAAGTGACGCGGGGAATTGTACGTTACGGGGCGACTAACACGACTGCCAGGGTAGTTGTGCGGACGGCCTCGCTGATGCACAATATACCATCTAATCTTCACCCATCAAAAGAAGCCGCCCTGGAAGCCATCCGGGAAGGCAAAGTTTAGTATTGGAAAACAAACATGAAATTAGTGGAAATAGCCACCGCCAGGAGTGGCGATAAAGGCGATAATTGTAACGTGGCCCTTTTTGTCCGCACCCCCGAAAATTACGAGTTAATCAAACGGGAAGTGACGGCAGAGCGGGTAAAGGCTCATTTTGCTGGAATAGTTAAGGGCGAAGTAGAACGTTACGAAGTACCAAACGTACTGGCCTTGAATTTTGTTTTGCGGGGGGCGTTGGGCGGTGGCGGCACTCGTTCGCTGGCGCTGGACAGCCTGGGCAAAACGATGGGCGCGGCCCTTTTGCGGATGGAGCTATAATTAATTTCTCCCCTTCCTTGCCAGGGAAGGGGGGTTAGGTCTGAAAGCTAGTTCAGCGTTCGCAAGAGGATAGTGCGGCCTTTGGGGTTTTGCTGGGCTACCTTTTCCTCAAGCGTAACCTGGCTGGCCTCCGCCAAACTGGTACGACTACCCAAAACCGTATTATTTTCTAACCATTGGCGGCTCATATCATGTAGGTCGGTAAGCTCGGCGTGATTAGCGATAAGCTGGTGCATCAGGGTTTGCATTTTCTGGATGTCGCGCATCATATCGTTGGGGAGGGCATGCCCGCTATTGGTCAGGAAACTTCGAAAGCGCACCACATCGCCCGCCCGCAAAATCTCGCGCAACTGAGCATCGTAAATAATCCCCTGAGCATGAATTTCGGGGGTAGCGGGGCGTTTAACCACTGTTACCAGATACTTTTTTTCACCCTTATTGTCTTTACCGCAACTTGACATAAAACAACCCTCTTGTAAAAAATTAGCGAGTGCGCGAAAACATAGCCGCGCCGTAGGCTGCCAGATTTTCATCCAGCCCCAGTGCCTTCAGTTTATCCTTATCACCCAGGCGCAAAGCTACCAGCTCTTCGTCGGTCAGGTCATACTTGGGCAGAATATCGTCGGGATGGAAAATAATTCTCCGGCGAATGAGCTCATCGCCCATCGAAACAAAAATGATTTCTTTAAGAACCCGTAGGCTCATGTAACTATTCTCTCCTCTAATCATTTTATTTGTAGACAACTTCACAATTATTATAACACAGCCCGAAAGTTAATGGGAAGGGTGAAAGAAGACAGGAGTCAGGAGCAAGGGCAAGAATATAAGGCTTGCGACTACCCCTTTAACTCAGCACCCAACACTCCTAAAACATCCTGTCCATCCTTGTTAATATTTTTCCGAGACTCGTTACTAGGCACTCTTAAAGGGATAAGTCGCGAAAGAAGTGCCATTTTTTGGCAAATTGACATGTTTAGGTTATTGTCAAGTTGGAAAATAGTGCTATAATGCAAATAGGGTTACACTATTATGTAAATTAAAAGAAATTTTGTTCTAAACCCCAAGAGGATTCTATGCGTAAGATTGCGTCTCTACTTGTAGCTGTAATGATGTTATCGGCCCTGTTTCTAACGATTCAAACCGGAGAAGTTCAAGCCGCCGATTTAACTTATACCGTACAGCGAGGGGACACTTTAAGCGGGATTGCTGCCAAGAATGGCTTAAGCGTATCAGCAATCGCCCAACTCAACGGCATTTTGAATGTCAACAACATCTATGCCGGACAGGTTCTAAAGCTTTCGGGTGCAACCAACTCCACTCCCGCTCCTACTACGGGTGAAGCAGGTTATGTTGTCCAGCCGGGGGATAGTCTAAGTGGGCTTTCCCTGAAATTTGGTATCAGTATTTATGAGTTAGCCAACGCCAACAATCTTTCGGTAATAAGCTATCTCTATGTAGGCCAAACCCTGAAAATTCCGGGCAGAACCGCCGAAACACCCGCCCCCGCCGCCACCCCTATTCCTCCAACCGCCGCCCCGGTTACTACCAAAGCGGTGAGCGGGAATGGAACAAGGTACACCGTGGTTCCCGGCGATACTTTAAGCGGAATTGCTGCCCAGTTTGGCGTAACGGTGCAGGATATTGTAGATGCCAACAACCTCTCCGACCCTAATAACTTAACAGTCGGGCAGGTGTTGATAATCCAGGGTGGAAATGGGACAGTCCCGAAACCAAAGACCTCGCCGCCCGCCGACCCTATTTCCAAACCCGTTACAGACGGGAAGTGGATTGATGTTAACCTGAGCAAACAAAAACTGGTAGCTTATGAAGGTACTACACCAGTCTTTAGTTCGCTAGTAAGTACAGGGGTAGCCGGTTTGCCCACTGTAACCGGAACGTTTAACATCTATGTCAAATACCAATCTCAATTAATGACGGGTGGAAGCGGCTCTAGTTATTACTATCTGCCGAACGTGCCTTATGTGATGTATTTTTATCAGGCCTACGCCATACACGGCACATACTGGCATAACAATTTTGGCCATCCGATGAGTCACGGCTGTGTAAACCTGCCAACGCCCGCCGCCCAATGGATGTACAACTGGGCTTCGGTTGGCACACCAGTTAATATCCATTATTAATCCAAGTGGGCGTACCTTGATGGACGCCCCAATTGCTATTTTTTAGATATAAGGGGGACAAGATTAATGACCTTTAGCGAAGTTCTGACTGACGCTACACGAAACGTTGAAGGAGTTCTAGCGGTAGCTTTGGTAGGGCTGGACGGGATTGGCGTAGAAACCGTACTGGCCGAAGGGGTAGAAGGGATTAACGCCGAGGAAGTTGAGGTTGAATTGGCAGGGTTGGTTAGTAGTATCAATAAAACCTTGAGCATTTTGGCGGGCGGGAAAACCAAAGAGTTTTTGCTGGAAGCCGACAACTCAGCCTATCTACTGTCGCTGGTAGACCCTAACTATTTTGTGGCTTTTGTAATGGAAGCCGGAGCAAACCTTGGACGCGCTCGCTTTGAGGCTCGCCGCACTTCCCAACGTCTGAAGGATAGCTTTTAGGCATTAGGTTTTAGGGGAAATCTAAAATCGAATAACTGACAACTTTTGATTTCGATTTTGACTCGGCACTCGGCACTTTTTACTAACTACCGACCACCGACAACAGTTACTGGATTACTCTCTCTCAATCTCTCCTTGCAAAGTAAAGGGCAGCCCTGAGGCTGCCTTTTGCTTGTTAATTCTCAACGGGGCGGGGCACTGGGGTTAGGCGAAGGTACGGGCGTGGGCGTGTCGGCATACTCAAACTTAACCTCCTTATAACCCAATTGCAGGATAAAGTTCCGCAACTGAATCTCGGCATTTAAGCGTGCCTCCCGGAAAAGCTTACCCTCATTGAGGATGCCGTCCATAATTTTCTGCTCACCAACTTGCGACATCTTATCTATAATATTTTGGTCAGAAGTTGGCCCGCTAAATAATTCCTGGTTACGGCTCACTACCCAGCCCTTACGCTCTTTGCTCAAAACTTCAGGTGTGGGTAGCTTTAGCGTCACCTTTTCACCCTCGGTTTTTATATCAGTATCCCGCATCTTAGTCAGGTCAATTCCCGCCGTAACAGTTATAACCATCTGATAGTTATAACGTTCACTGGAAAACGGCAAGGCACTCTTGGTCTCGCTCTCAACGGTGGTTTGGCCCGTAACCTGGGCAGTAATTAACTTGAACTCACGAGTAATATTCCCAACCAAAACCGGGGCGGGTGCGTTTACCTTGCTCTGGTTGGCAAAAAAAGGACTCTGCGACGAAGTAAAATAGATAACCGCAATAATTCCAATGGCGGTAACTAACACCAATAGAATCAATTTGGTCAGACAACCGCCGCCATTTCTTCCGCCCATGTTTGTATCCGACTCCTTTATTACCGGATTACTGTCTGCGCCGTATTATTAACTACAAAAAGGATAATCAGGACAATAATCGCGATAATCACTACTATAATAGCTCCATAAAGTATTACACGACCCACAGGCAAACCTCCTTGAAAAATAAGGGTCTACTATTATAACGTTTGAAACTATAAAACGTCACACTTTAAACAAGCGAAGCCAACCGCTTCACCCCTTCCTCAATCTGAGCGGGAGTGAGGGCGCAGAAAGGCAACCGCACAAAACCTGCTCCCACCTCATCCCCTTCGTCTAAGGGGTCGGCAAAGAAACTGCGTCCATCTGTTAGGCTAAGACCGACTTGCTGAGCGCGGGCCAATAAATTTGTGCCGGAAGCGGCAGGTAGATTTAGACTAACAAAAAACCCGCCCTCTGGTTCGGCAAATGGCACGCCCGGTAAGTGGCTTTTCAGGGCGGTTATCATCGCTTGCAAACGTGGCGCATAAAGCTTTTTCAGGTTTTCCAGGTTAGAAGCGTAATAGCCACGCTGGTAAAATTCTACTACCGCCGCCTGGGTTGGCAGGACTGGCGATAAAATTGTATCCTCAGCCAGTTTCCGTAACTCCTCCAGCAAGGTTGCCGGGCCAACCACATAACCCACCCGCAAAGCCGGGCTGATTAGCTTACTGTAGGAACTGATAGTCAAGACGCGGCTGGCACTAATGTCGCGCAAGAGGGGTTCGGGCGTGCCGCTATAACGCAAGGTGCGATAGGGTACATCCTCAATTAACCAGAAACCGTGTTTTTCGGCTAAATGCACCAACGCCTGTCGTTTTTCGGCGGAGGTCGTTACACCTGCCGGGTTCTGGAAATCTGGTATCACATACATAAAGGCCGGGGCTTTATGGGCGATAGCTTTCTCCAGAGCGGCAATATTTACCCCGTCGTGTTCCAACGGAATACCAATGACCTTTGCCCCTCGTCGCCGAAAAGTTTTAATTGCCCGGTCATAACTGGGTTGCTCGGTCAACACCACATCACAAGGGCGAATCAACAACGCCGAGAGTAAATCCTGCAAATGTAACGAGCCGTTACCTACCAGCACTTCATTTTCGCCAACGCCATATTGCCCGGCTACTAATTGGCGCAAGGGCAGATAGCCGCCGTTATGCCCATATTGCAGCACCGACCAACCATCCGGCGCGGACAGCACATTCTGGAAACATTCGCCCAGTAGTTTGGCGGGCAAAGCCTCCACTGCCGGGACTCCCCGCGTAAATAATATCGGGCTAACTTCGGTTTTTGCCGTTTCTGTACTCTGCATTTATTCCAACTCCTGCTAGTTGACCTAACCCTAGGGCGCGGAGACCACGCCCCTACTTGGATTGGGCGGTTTTCTGCTGCACCCGGCTCATAAATTTTGCCATATCAATAATAAAACGTTCGTGAATCCCCTCGCCAATCTTCTCCACATCATCGTAGGCCACCACCTTAAAAACCAGTTTGCGACCTTCCACCGCGACCAGTTCGGCTTCGGCGCGGGCGGTAAAACCAACCGGGGTAGCCGCAATATGGGTTACATTTACCAGCGTCCCAACTGTACTTAATCCCTCTGCCAGATAGGGTTGAACCGCCAGGGCTGAGGCAACCTCCATTAATCCAATCATATTAGGGGTGGCATAAACTCGCGCAATGCCATCCGCCAAACTGTCTGCCGTATTTTCCGGCGTAACCTCCACCTGCGCCGTCCCCTTCAGACCAACCTCTAAATTATGCTCAAGCGGCATTGCTTTCCCCTTCGTTAAGCCTTAATTAACTGCAAGGCCGCATCCTGCATCGGGCGGTCAATCAGGGCTTGCATATGGTTAATCTTGAAATTTTTGTTAGGGCCATTGAACTGGTCAGGCCAAACCGAACTGGTTAGAGCTACGGCTGAGTCACCAAGTTCTAGCTCCGCCAGACCGCCATAGTTACTTTTTACCCCAGCAACTTTTGTCAACATTCCCACTAATAAAGGGCTGGCGGTAGAAATAAGATTAATTGCCTGACCCAGAAAACAAAGATAGACATTAACGAAGGTCGGGTTAAATCCCCCAAAACCGTAATATTGCACACCCGGCAAGGGCTGCTCACCCTGCTCCAAAGCCTGAAACATTGGGCTACCCGGTTCAAGTTCGGTAAAACCGGGACTGGTAGCCATTGTGCCAAAAGAGTGTAACATCGCCTCTCGCACCGTATTAGCCACTTGATTCAGGTTCTTCTCCAATACTTTATCCACAAAACCCTGAACTGGCCCAGGCAGATTATTACCTAAAATATTAAAATTAATTTGATCATGCAAAAAGTTGTTATAGTCATTCGCCAACCTCGGCATATAGCTTCCCCGGTGGGGCGTACAAAGCGTTATAACTTTCCTCAAGTGGGGCAAACCCTCTGACCCTAGCTGTTTCAAGGCGTGGCGCGTAACCAAACCACCCCTACTATGAGCTACAATAATCAGGGCAGGAACTGTACCGCCATTTGCCGCCACATCCTGCTCGTAGGGGGTAAAAACCTGGGCTTCCAGGCTGGATAGAATTGCCACCAACTCTTTAACCGCCGTTTCTATCAAATCACCCGGCTTGGCCTGACTGAAAGTAACATAGCTCATATTATTATCGGCTAATAACTTCGACCAACTCGAAGCGGCGTTAGAACTATAGGCGGGTGAAGTACCAACCCCGTTGGTGCCTTTGGGGGGGTGAGCGTTTATATCGAAAAGCCAGGTATCGTTAACATTCATGCCAATCGGGTCAGACCAGTGGCGGAAATTCCCACCAATACCATGAACTAAAACCACAATCGGCGCACCGGGCTGCCCGGCAAAAGCCGTCAGGTCATAAATCGAATTTTCCGCACTGCATTGCGTTTGAAAGTTACGCATCAACTCTTCAAATCTGGCGTGATCCATTGCACTTTCCTCAAATTTTTTTTAATTATTGTTTGGTAGTAATAATTTGAATATAAGATTGTTGCTTCACCTGGATTAGAGATGCCTGAAATAATTCTGGGAACGAACCGCCCCCAAATTAGAAGTGTCAGCCTTCTTTGCCGCGAAAACCAACCGCAACCTTACCATCAGTAATAATTACTGGCACTGTCCGATTGGGTGAGAGTTTTTCGGCTTGGGCAAGCCATTCCTCATTGAGATAAACGTTGCGTTCCTCGAATAAAATACCTTGACGATTAAAATCGTGTTTGGCCTTTTCACAGGTGGGGCAGTCTTCCACCGTGTACATTATAACCTGCATAGTGGCTTTTTTCCTTCGGCTATATGGGTTAAATCGAGCTTCTTATTGGTTAAAACTGTTTTCTATTATATCACCAGTGTAGGCATTTACCACCAGTTGGCGGTTAAAAGTGCTATTCACCAGATACCAGGCAGGGATACGTTTTTTGTCTTTGGTTTGATACATCTGCAAAATAAGGGTATCAACCGGGGTGTTGGGCGGAAACCCTTTGGCCGCCACCCGGTCAACCAGCACAAAAGTATCCAATACTTTGGCAACATCAATTTGTCCGGCATCATTCACCAAAATCGGCTGGCGGCTACCATCTACCCCTGGTTTCGGCTGGTCAGAGTCAAAAGTGACTACCCACATCTTGGGTTCTGGTAATTTATCATCTTTAGGCTTTACAAAATAAAGCATCCAAACTGCCCTGGTTGGCCCAATCAGGTTGGTTTGGGCTAAAACTAGCCCGCTAGTCTGGTCAATTTCCTGCACCCGCCCGATTGCTTGATTATAGACGTTCTTAAAAGAGGCTTTGGCTCGCGATATTCTATCCAGCGATTGAACAGAGGGTATTGGGGTAAATGTCGGCAGCAAATAAGGGGTATTGCTGGGAGTGGGCGGTGGGCGAAAGGGGGTAAAAGTCGGCGGCACGGTCATAGGAGTAGGGCTGGGGAAAATTTGGGTAGGCTCGGCGGTAGGAACTGGCACAAAGGTCGGAGTCGGTGGAATTAATGTTGGAGTTGCCTCCGCACCACAGGCCGTTAAAATAAACAAGAAGCAAGAAACAAGAAGCAAGAATTGGAATTTTCGTAGGAGCAGACCTCTGTGTATGCCCTTTTGCGAGCGACGAGGGATGTAGGATGAAAGATGAGAAGATTTCATTTTATTACCAAAAACTGATAGCTGACGGCTGATAGCTTACCGCTACCCACCAAAATCGCTACGAATAACCTGCCCGGTGTAAGCGTTAATCACCACCTGTTTACCTTGCGGGCTGTTGGTCAGTACAAAGCTGGGCAGGCGGCTAATACCATCCAGTTGAAAGTTTACCACATCTATTGGTAGGGAAACCCGTAAACCCGCCCCCTCGGCCCGACTGACCAGTTCATCGCCATCCAGCACCCGCGTCATATCAATCTGTCCGGCATCCGCCAGCATCGAAGGGGCGACCTCGGTCAGTTCCAGGCCGGGTTGGGGCTGACTGGCGTTGGCATCAAAAACTATCCGCCACATCTTGCGTCCTTCCGGCCAAACAAAGAAAAAATTCCAGATAGTACGTTCCGGCCTGAGCACCGTAGCTGAGGCGAAAACCAACCGAGCCTGTCGCTGCACCGCCTGTACGCGGGCAAAAGCCTGACGATAGGCAAACAAAAACGAAACTCGACTGGTACGCAGCGAAGCGATATTAGTTTGCCCCGGCGAAAGATTGAGCGTCGGAGTGGGGCGCACTCCGCTAGGCTTGCCCGAACCCCCCGGTTTAACCTGACCAGGGCCGGGAGTGCCAAAGACGGCTGCCAGCGCGGTAGAGTCTGCGTTTATAAACCCTCGCCCGGTGTCATCATCGTCACTAATAGGGGTGGGAGTTGGCGGCGGGGCAGTATCAATTTCAACGGTCACAGCCGCTTGAGTGGTACGCCCCCCGCCTACGGTGGCGGCGGGCGGCACACTGTCAAAAGCAATTGGGGTGGGCGGGGCAGTTGGCGGCTGAAAAGTTGGGGGCAGGGTGGCTTCCTCGCCACAGCCTGTCAGGAGCAAGAAGTAAGAAGCAAGAAGTAAGAATAGGCAAAGCAAACCTAACCCCCTGACCCCCTTCCCTAGCACCTCCCTGAGTACAGAAGGGGCCAGCGGAAGCGGCAAAGATTCTTTCCTTTCCCTTTCTAAGGGAGAAGCCAGCTTACGGGTAGGGTGAGGGTTTGTTTTAATTAGTCTTTGCACAATACCCTCTGTGGAAATAAAGGAACTAAACACCAAGCCACCAAAAAAAAGTAAGATTACCTGGCGAACGTGGCGGTTCAAAATCTTCTCATTCTTTATTCTTGCTCCTATTAGCCCGTTATCTCATAAACCAGAAAACCGTCTTTGTCATAAACCAGTGTAAAACCGGGAACGGGCTTGCGAAGAACCAAATCCCATAGCCCGGTGCGCTCCCGCCAGATTGCATCATCAGGCCGCCCGTTTTCCTGATTAATATAGCTGAACTGGATATATTTTACCCTATAATCCTGCAAAATCGGGCGCAACTGCTCAACTTTCGTAATATTATTGGGTATCATCACGCTCTTCCGGTCAGCATGGAAGCTCAGTTGCCAGGGCACGCGGGTCATAATCACCGCATCGGCAGGAGTGTTAGCCTTAATCCACTCGGAGGTCGTGACAATCCCGGTTTTCCCGGTATAGCCAGGGTCAAGAATCGTTGGCAAGTTGGGCAGCACCAGCACCGCGAAAATCCCTACCAATACCCAAACCCCTAACTTCCCGGTCTTTGGCTCATTCTCGTTCTGGCGCAATTTCTGGTAAATCCAGCTCAGGCCATAAACCCCCAACAAAAACAGCCAGGGCAACCATACCATAAAATAGCGAATCTCGTAGTGCCAGTATAGGGTTATAAAGAGGAAGTAGACGATAAACGAAAATCCCACTAACCCAGACAAGCCATAGCGGCGGCGCGACAGACCCACCAATCCGACCATCCCGAACAGCCAGAGCAAGGGCGCGGCATATTTGCCACTTAGAAAATCCTGGGCGGCATCCCGAAACTGGTTGTATTTCACCTTCAGGATAGTATCAAAGCCATAGCCCAGCAATTGGTTAGGGGCGGGGAGGGGCTGCCCGGTCACATAATAGGGGTTATAAATCCGCTCCCAGGGAGTATATTCCAGTAACCAGACATCGTAGCGTTCGGTGGAATAGACCGGAGTATTGCCCAAAACAAAACTGCGGCCCACATAGGGCGAAATTACCAACAGCACCACCCCACCCCACAACAGCAACGAATACCACTCGATTTTAACCTGTTTATTCCAGAACTTTTGCCAGAGCAGCCAAAGTCCCGCCGCCACCAGCACAACCCCACCACTCGGTTTGCTCCATAATAACAGCCCGCCCCACAACCCCGACCATAACCAGAGCTGCTGAACTTGTAGTAGTGATTTTAGTTGCTTTAGTGAGGTTATTTTGGGTACACTATCGCCTGTTACCTCTAAAACTTCAGTTTTAGGGAGGGGGCTATCGGCTGCGCCAGCAATCGGACGAAATTGGCTGGCGCGGTAGACGTTCATTAGCAACAGGAAAGTAAAAAAAGTAAAAGCAAGGTCATTAATTGGATAGGCGACCGTTTCAAAGAGAGCGGGTGCCGCCAACGCCAGTATCGCCGCCCCCAACCCGGTTGCCCGGTTAAAGTAACGGCTACCCCAGCGAAAAATCGCCCAGGCCAAAGCCAACATTATTAGCAGGTTGGGCAATTTGGCGGCAAAAGCGGTGGGGCCAAGCACCGCAAAGAAGGGCGCAATCAGCAGGGGTTGTAGCAGGGGCCAGGTATCGGCAGGATGCGGCAACTTGTCGTAACGAGTGTAAAATTGGGCGGCGTAATCTACCGACAGACCGTTGCCCCGTATCAGGTTGCGAGCCACTACCCCGTTATCGGCATAATCAGCATGCCCGATAAAATCCATCTGGACGATTACCGCAAAAGCATAGACAAAATAAATCAGGCTAATGACAATCAGCAGGTTGCGGGCTAGGTGGCCTTCTTCCAGTCGGGCCGGAAACTCCCACAGCCAATCGCCGATTTTCCCGGCCCAGACCACCGCCGCAACCGCCGTCATTCCCCATGCCACTATTTGCATCAAATAAGGGTCGTTATTGGAAGGGCCGTACCACAAATTTAGATTCGCTGGGGCTAAATACGGCATCGCCAGCAAAGGCAAGAGTAACATTACCCCCACCCCAGCCACAACATAGGGGCGTGTAAAAATGCCGGGCCTACCTAATAATTTCAAAATCAATAACCCACCTGCCCCGGCGTAAACCAACGCCCATAACCAGACCTCAAAGGGCGGTATTCGCAAGGTTGGCCCTGTCAGCAGTTTTACGGCCTGAACTTTAACTCCCAGCGTCCGCCCCTCCGCCCGAAAAACCTGAGAGCGTAATTCTAGCTGAGAATTGTCACCCTTAATGGCGGCTTCCGGCAGGGCAAACTCAAATTCTTTAACCACACCTTCTACCGTTTGGGCCTTGCCGATTTCTACCCCGTTCGCCAACACCGTCACAATTGGCGGTGTCTTTTGGCCCGAATCTTTTGCCAGCGCCGATCCCAATTCCAGCCTTACCCGGTTGTTCGAGCCTGAAGCGGGACTAATCGGGAAATTTATCAGGGCACTGGTCTGGTCGTTAACAACTCGTGTTCGGCCTGTCCAACGGTAGCGCGGTGCGCCCGCTTCGTCGCTGTTAAACCCGCCAATAAACTGCGCATCGCCAAACTCCCCGACCGACACCCGAAAATCGGCCTTGAGCGAATAAGCCAGGGTTAGCAAAAGGCTCGCCCCGATAAAAATGATTGCTAAAAATGTAAGTTCTTTCCTGTAAACCAATCGCTTTATATTCCTGATGATTGAGTAGGTTCAGGTACAAGTTTATCGGCAAGGTCAAGGCAATGGTTGCGACTAAAAACGCACGGGCCTTTTTTCATAAGCCGCATATTAAAAAGACGGATTGCTGGAAGGATTTTAGGGTCGCTTAAGAATTTCACCGCCGACTTTGAACCTCGCAAAACCAGATTTATTTGGTCTTGACCACCGGGCCTATAAAGTTGATTAGAAATCTTTATTGTAGGATAACGTGAATGAAGGCTTAAATTTAAAAATTTCCCAAACACTTTTTCAAGGGGCGACCTCGCTAAATGCCAACTGAAACCCATAGTTCCTGCGTCATCGAAAATAGTAAAAACTTCTTGCCAGTTTAAATTAACTCTTGAATAAAGGGAATTATCAGGATAAGGAGGTAGACAAGAGCAACCCCAGAATGAAACCTCACTACGCAAAACAGCCGGAATACAGGTTCTTATATATTGCCTCAATACCTCAGTGACCTCAGCCGAGTAAGGTAATTTTTCAAACTTTTGATTTTTTTTAGTATATTTAGCCCGTAATTCGGGGTTAATTACCCTTGTACCATTAAAGTCTGAATAATTAAGGTCTGCCAGCCATTTAGTTTGCTCGTCAAGTGACATGATTGTGTCAAAATCGGATGGCCCAGATGGGATGCTGGTCAGGGCAATATTGCGTAGGTGAAAACCTTTTTTTTCCAAAGTTTCGATACAACGTTTCTCAACAACATTAAGCTGATTTTCTTCAATGAGCTTAAAACTGATTTTTTCTATATCAAGATGGTTTTTGGAGTGCTGCACATAGCGACGAGTTACATCTTTGGCCTGACCACAATAAAATACCCCATCGAAAAAATGCAGCACATAAATACCACACCGCTTTTCGGGTTTAAATAAATCGGCAACCGAAGCCCGCCCCTGCACAAAGTGGGTTACTTCAAAATCCAGCTCTTTTAAAACCTCACGAATATCACTCACGCAGAATTAATTCTATCTTTATAAATAACTGTTTTAGGGATATGTCCCTTATTTACCTTCTTGCTTCCTTTTCTAAAAGGGCGCGGAGACCACACCTCTACGGTTGGCTAGGGCTTTACCACACAAAATTCGTTACCCTCAATGTCCTGCATCACCGCCCAATTAGTCTCATTGTGGGTGTGGTCGGCAATTTTGGTGGCACCCAACCCTGTCAGGCGGGCAATTTCCGCCGCCAAATCCTCAATGTACAAATCCATATGCATGCGGTTCTTGGTGACCTTAGATTCTGGCACTTTAAAGAACATCATGGTCGGGCCAATTTTATCAGGGTGGCCCAGATAACCAAATTCCTCATCAGCCCTTAAAAGCGTATAGCCGGTAACCGCCGCCCAGAACTCGGCTACTTTCCCCGGATTCTCACAATCAAATACAATACTCGCAATTGGTATAACCGCCATGATTTCCTCCTATCTTAACTCTATCATCAAGATGCCACTTGCATCTCTATTTAGAATTACGCCAAATCCACCGTTAAACTAACAGTGCCACCCGCCGCCATAGTAGGAACCACCACCTGCGCTCCTTTGAAACTAACTGACCCTGGCGCGTTTTTGATAGGGGCGGGTAGGGTCAGGGTCAGGCCATCTAATGGGCGGGCGGTGGGGTTAGTCAAAGTAATAACCACTCGTTTGCCCCCATCCTCATAACTCGTTTTCAGCCGCACTTGTTGCGTAGCCACCCGAAACTGCATAATTGCTTCCACTCCATCCACCCACAAACCTTTTTTGCGCATCTCGGCGGCGTAGGCGATAACCCGTTCCCAACTGGCCTGATCACGGGGGCTGGTCACGGCTTCGGGGTGCGTCCAGATGCTACCGTAACCACCACGCCGCCGCAAAAGCTCATCAACCACACTATTTGCCACCTGTTCACTACCATCCCCTGGCAAAAGCTGGTAATCGTGCAGGGTCAGGAAACGGGGGTCGGTAGTGCGCTCGGTTTTGCCGGTCTGAGGATTCTTGAGAGCAAAATGCACCCGGTCAGGATAAAAATAATAGTTATCGGGGGTCGGGGTAGGGCTACGAAGGGGCTGCCCGTTACTATCGCGCTCGGAGGGTGAGAGATAAATTAACCGACCATCAGTGGCATCCTCCACATAACCCTGGTCGGGGTCATATTGGCGGGTGATGAAACGAAACCCTGCGTTATGCAACACATCATAAAAGGCCGGGGTCAGGCTATTACTGCCCTTCCAGGGAAAAGCGAAGGAACGGGGGGCGGGTAAATTCTTCTTCCCGGCGTAGTTCAACCACTCGGACAAATCAGTTGCCAGTTCTCCTGGTGAGGTCGCCCGCACCAGAATATGCCCAAAGGTATGGCTACCTATCTCCTGTCCAGCCTGACGTAAACGGTCGGTCTGGTCGCCAAAATACCAGGCCGGGTCAGTTTGATAAGTTCCATAGGGGTCGGCAAAATACCAGGGGTTTTGCGCCCAAAAATCGTTAGGCCATTGGGGCGGTCTGGCCCACCTGTAAATCGGATTATCCACGAATTTATTACGTTCGGTATTACCGTCCAGCAGGTTATAGCCAGTCGCATAAAACGTCCCGGTAACGCCGTACTTCTGGAAAAAGCCCAGCAAATTATCCGCTCCAGCCCGCATTTCCAAACCCCGGTCTGTGGCATATTTCAAAACCGTCTCACGGTTTGCCTCGGTCAGGGCATCCCCGCCACTCTCACCTAATGAACTTGCCCCGCCGCCTCGACTATGCACCAACCCGCCCATACTACTTTCCCAATCGAAACTGAAGGACAGAGCGGCACTGGCATAATTCTTCATTGGCTCAAGCCGCACCCCATCATCATAAACCGCGAAGTTGAGATAACTTGCATTCCCGGCGGTTTGGGTAAAACTCAGTTGCAGATAGGTAGCGGCAGGAGGGGCAGCCCGATTATCCGTGATATTCTGCGTCCCGTTCAGCTCATAATTCGTGCCAAAACTGCCCACTGGCTCGTGGCCCTCATCGCTCCAGACCCAACTGACCTGTAAAGAGGTTGGTTTGGTCGTGGTCGCCTCAAACCGCAAGCCATAAACCTTGCCACCCTGGACCGGAACTAAATAAGGTAAAAAAGTCGCTTTACCCTCAACCCGATTGGAAGTCAAACCATACCAGCCCGCCACCTTGCCACTCTCAACCTTCAATTCCGGGTTATACAACAGGTTATTGCCAATTCCCTGCGCATAAACCGGCCGATTTGAACCTAGTAAAAGCAACGGCCCAATCAAAATTATCGCCAAAACTCCAATAAGAAGCGGAGTCAGATTTTTTCTTACCGACCCCCGACCCCTGACCCCCGACCCCTTAAAACCAACAACCAACAACCAACAACCAACAACTATTACCAGCAAAAGAGGCCAAATACTCAGCAGCCCACCCAGGTTGGGGAAGCCGGGGCCGGGTTGGGAAATCAGGTAATAGAAAGCCAGACCGAGGGTGGAAATTCCCGGCAAGCCCCGATATTCCAGACGCGTCAGAAACAGAATCCGTTCGTACCAGACCGCCGCCCCCAAAGCCAACGGAATTAACAGCGGGGCTACAAAATCAGCTCTTAACAAACCTTCACCTACCGGGCGACGCAGCAACCCCGCCACCAGAATTACTACAATCAGGCTGATGAAAAAAGCCGTATCCTGACGTTTGCCACGTTGCCCCCACAAAGCCGCCAGGCCCCAGATACCAAAAAAGATTACAAACAGCCCCAAAGAGCTACGACCCGCCCCAAAAAAGGTATTCCAAACTTCCGAGAAAGTTGGCAGATTCAAAAACTGACCGCGTAAGCTGGCAGCATTTTTATCAGTCAGCAAAAAGCCGTAGGTAAAGGCCCAGGGCTTGCCTAGAATTGCCCAGTTGTAAATTGCCAGAGGCCCAATCCCTACCACCCAACCCAAACCTAACCCCAACCAACCCGCTAGTTTGGCGCGACCCCGCCACAAAATATAGATAGCAAAAAGGGGTGTCCAGACCAGATTGGGATAATCAACTACCACCCCAAAACCTAGCACCAGCCCCAAAAATAATCCAAAGGGCAAAGTTATTTTTTCTTGTTTGGCATAGCGGGGTTGGGTCAGGAGGCGGGGTAGGGGTGGAATTGCCAGCCACAAGGCCAGAACCAGTAAGGTCATTGAGAAGATTGTCGGGGAAAAAAGACCCGCTTCCCGCCACAAAATAGAACCAAAGCCTATTGCCAGCCCCGCAAACCTCGCGCTGCGTTCGGACGAGCCTAACTTGTGGGCGGTTAGATAAACCAGGAAAACCGTTACCCCGCCTAACAGGGCAGTCAGAGCCAGACCCCAGGCTTCGGGGTTGCCCATAATCCGGCCTAACTGGTAGATAGGCGCAGCCACTATCGCCCCACCCGGCGCACTGTCGCTGTAATAATGACCCTGGAAATAGGCCGCGTTGGGGAAATCGCCGAGGCTGTTGAGGGTCGCCCCACCCGCCCCGCTGATATAGTGGTCAATTATCGCGGTTTTTTCCGTGGCAAGGGATGCGCTCAGGGCAAAAAGGCTGCGATTAGCCGAACTGGTCTGGAAGATGGGCAGCGAACTGACAAAATAAAGCAATGCCAACAACCCGGCAAAGAGCAGCATGCGGCGGTGGCTGCGGCTGGCATCCGGGAGCGGGTAGGGCAGAAGTTGCGCGGTGGGCGCGGTTTGGTCTGGGGGCGTAACCGATTGTGATACTTTGGGCTTGGTCTTCAAAGCAGTCTTTTGTTACCGTTATCCTCTAAATTTCCTTTTTTCGTGGGCAATAATAACACACTGGCTGGGAGTTGTCAGTTATCACTAATCAGTTGTCAGTTTTTAGGGGTTAGGGGTTGTATGCGTGCGACTGGTCTGTTATGCTGACCTACGAAGGGTCGTTATTATAATGAAGGTTACAGCTAAAGTATAATAGGTGATTTCATGGATGATGGAGAGCTTTGGATTTTAGATTCTCTCGTGGAGGTTGGCTACCCCTTATATTGGTTACTTTCTGAAGACCTTGAGATGGTTTTCAATAGAAAGGGTCATAATTTATCCTATCCAAATTTGGTACAAACCCTTTTCAAACTTTTTTCTCAGGGAGATTTACAGGCGAAAAAAACAGTTAATTATGTTGACTTGAATGAAATATTTCTGCCTAGTATTAATGATATAGAAATGGGCCTTCATAATCAGTTGGATTTTGAATTTGTTTACCGATTAACTCCGCAAGGTGGCAATAGGTGGGAAACGTATATACAACCAAATTGGGAACGTTACATTGATGCTGGTTATTACACTGACCCGAATATGGCTATAGCAATTACCAGTAATAAACAAAACTTGGAAAAATATGTAGAGATACAGCACTATATTTGGAAAAACATCATTATTGAAAACTCTTTCCAACGGGAGATTCTATCGCCCTGGCAAGCGACTTATTGGAAAGTTTTACCATTAGGTTATAAAGTAACTTTCAGCTACATTAATCAAGAAGAATCGGATACTCCAAATGATGCTATACCGAAACAAATTCAAGAATGGTATGACTACATGATGAATTGGAAACGTCCATAACTATTTCAATTGTGCCACTACCCATTATATCTATCCGAAAATGGGAAAGACTGACTTATATCGCTAAGTCAGCCCAACCGACAACCGACAACTACTCAAGCCAGTTTGCGCCACAAATCCTTGAAAGCGTAACTCAGGATTAAGACCAGAGTACCGAAGCCCAGGAATAGCCAGATACGCCAGAAAACATCTACCACAATCAGGTCAACCAGCAGCAACTTGCCAACCACCACCATCAGGGTAATCAGCCCTGTATTCGCCAGCAGCTTTTGCTTAAATCCTATCCCTAGAGCCACTAAAATCAGGGCGTATATCCCCCAGAGCGTGGTAACATAAACCTGCCCACTTTGCAGAGTACTGAAGCCCCACCATAGCCAGGCCATAAATCCAACGTGAGCCGCTAAAAGATAAATTCCGGCCTCTTGTTTGGTAGCAAGGAATAGAGCCGAAACGGCAGTCAGGCCGATAACCAGCAGATAGATGAAAGTCGGCAAACTCAATAACTCAGGTTTATAGTAGTAGGAATAGGCCGAAAACACACTCGCCAACCACAACCCCACACAAACAGTCAGGAAATGCCCTAATAGCGATAAAAATTTAACTGAGGACTTTTTAGCCACAAAATGCAGCAAGGTAGCTTCTACCGCCAGAGTCAACAACAGGTTTTCGCCATGTAGAAAAGCAGCAAACGACAGATTAAGTAACGTTAGCCCGGACAGAGCGTAGGCATAAGCCAGTTTTTGTTTAGGGGTCAGCAGGAAGAAAGCGATTATGCCATAAACAAAAGCCAGCCCTAACGCCAGCCAGCCCCAATCAGCCAGATGCATTTGCCAATTACCCGCCGTCAGCCAGAGTACCATCACCGGGCTAAGAAATATCAGCGAAAAAGTTGAAAAATTTAGTAATTTGGCTAATTCAGTCGAATTAGTGACAAGGTTATTTTTAACCGATTTGGGGGCAGCCAGAAATTCAGCTAAAGTAGGCAACCCGACAAAAACCATCCCAGCGAAGATTAGCCCGATTTGTACCACCCAACGGTCATCTTTCATGGCGAAAACCGTCAGAGCCAGCACCCACCAACTTCCCACAAAAGCCGTCCAGAGTAATGATAGCCAGCGTTTAGCATAATATATCGCAGCAGTGCCAGCGATAAGCAAGCCAGTATAACCGACCAGAACCGCCACGCTGCCCTGTCCACTGGACAGAACAAAGGGGGTACTCAAGCCGCCGATAGTGCCAATCAACGCTAAAAATACCTCATCTTGATTCAAAGACAAGAAGAAGGCCAGCAGCGTTACCCCAATCATAAAAGCGAAGGCCACCGGGAACCATACCAGGTTATACAACTGATAAGCGGCGTAACCCGTAAAGTAAAAGGCCGCGATACTGCCACCAAGTAAAACCTGACTGAAATTTGGTCGCCCCTGCCGCACCCGCAGCCCGATAACCAGCAAAATCACCCCGATTAAAAAGGCTACCCCGACCCGCAGCCCCGGCACTAGCCAACCCTTTTCCACCGAATAGGCCAGCAGCGAGGCTACCCCAATCAGCAAGAGAAAAATCCCGATTTTGTTCAGCCAGAATTCGCTATTAAAAGGCTTGGTAATCATTGGCGAATTTGGAACAGGCTGTTGAGGCGGATAAGCCTGAGCATAGGTTTGGTAAGGCTGCGTCCCATATTGGGGAGCGGGCTGAAAATTCGGCGCAGGGGTTTGATAGGGTTGCTGATAGTTATACGTACTATAACTCGGCGCAGGATAAGTGGGCGCAGCGGTTTGATAGGGTTGCGAATATTGATTGTAGTTATAAGTGGGCGGAGCTGGATTTTGTTGCGGTTGCATATTACGTTTCAGGGCGGCAACTTCATTTTCCAATAAGGCTACTCGTTGCGCTAACGACTGTTGATTTTCCATAATTTCATCCCTTTTGTTTATCCCGATTTTTCTTGGGTAGACCCATTAGTCTAACCCTACAACCTAATTTTAGGCGTTTAATACTGTTTTTCACAGGGGCGTTACTGTATTTTACTGTATGGGGTCAAAAGTTGTCGGTTGTCGGTGGTCAGTTGTCAGCTTTTAGGGGTTAGGGGTTGTGTGCCTTGGCCAGTTTTGTTATGCTGACCTGCGAAGGGGCGGTATATTGTGCAATCTCAAAATGGCAACGACGCGAGTGGTAAGGAATCCCTGAAATGAAGATAATTAAATTTATATTAGGTATCCTTAGAATAATCATAGTTTTTCCAATACTCATAATAGTAATTATATTGGGGATGGTTTTCCCCAAACTTTATGCAGCATTGTTAAGGTTTTTTGACCTAATATTTGCGCCATATAATATAAAGACTTTATTAAAAGGTAAAACCGCTAAGGCAAGAGCTGGGGCTGCATATAGCCTTGGCGCAGCTAACCATCAGCGAGCGGTTTTACCTTTAATTGAGGCACTTAAAGATGAGGATGAAAGCGTGCGAATCCAGGCTGCCTTTTCGCTCAGTATTTTAGCGGATAAACGGGCTATCCCAGCCTTAGAATTAATGCGAGACAATGATAAGGGAACAAGTATGGGATACGACGCACAGTACGTAGCTACCCAAGCAATTGAAGCTATAAACGAAGGTATCAGAAAACCTGTAACCGTTCACGGGGTTGCAAAAAGTGTGGAAGGTGAGTAAGATTTGGGAATGGAAAAACCAAGTCTGCCAGCCGAAACATTGGAAAAAGCAGCCCCCGAAATCCGGGTGTATATCGCTTACCTGGAATTCAGCATGG
>JBBQZS010000003.1:0-286973 GCA_038207495.1 Chloroflexia bacterium | reverse complement strand
AATCTTGATGAACTTGAGCAAGCTCAAATTCAACGTTGTTTAGCCTTACAAGAACAAACCAATTTAATCAAAGGCTCAACCCTTTTCTATTGGTGGCCCAATCTTGCTTCTTAATGTATATTACTTATCAAGACTTGGTATAAGGGTTAATAATAGCCCTTACTACTTGACCGATGTTTAAGGCACTAACCCGGATAAGCTAGGATAAAGATATGCCAGCAAAATATCCCTAAACGCCTTTGAATACGATGGAAAAAAGACTCGCCAAAAGTTTTTCAACCGCGTTTATAACTTTGGAGAGATAATTAGAGTAAAATTAACCAGGGAATGGGTTGTAATATGTATATGGGTAATGAAAATTTCGAGCAATCTGCAACTTTTATCAACGATATGGCGGCGGTGGCTCATACCGCTAAGAGTGAATGGGATAATTTCGTTCAGGAACTTCGCCGCAATCTGGTTGAAAAACGCTTCAAACCAGCCGGGCCAACCGCGCTTTCTATGTCTGGCGCAGGTTGGGTCGCAAAAGAATACCTGAGACGGCAAAACGAAATGGGTAGCGTGGCCTAAAACCTAATACCTACCTACCGCGCAGGGGTTTTGGTCGGTGCGGGGGCGGCGGTTGTACGCGGCGGTACTTTTAGTTTCTGCCCAATTTGCAAAGAGTTTGGGTCTACCCCTTTGTTCAAAGCGATTAAATCATCCACATCTACCTTTAACCTAATTGAAATTCCGATTAAAGTATCCCCCGCCTGTACCGTATAAAAATCCCCTGAGACCGTTAAAGTTCCGGCAGGCGTGGGCGTAGCATTAACCGGGGCGGGAGTTTTAATCGTAGGTTGATTAGTTGGTTGAGGCAAAGCCGTATTGGTAGGTGGGGGTGGACGCAAACCCGCTTCTGCCGTAGCGGTCATTTTGTCCAGCGAGAGGGTAGGGGTAACTATCACCACGTAGGGAGTAAGACCACCACCACCGGCGGGGGTAGCATAGCCACAAGCCGCCAGTAACGCACCACTCAACAATATGAGGCAAAACAACCCCAAAAATTTAGTCCAGAAATATTTTTTATTTATCTTCATATAGCGAATATTACCCGTTCGGCAGGGGTTGAGTCAAGAAAGGCTTCACAACAACCAAAAAAGGTGCTGGCAGCCAACCTTCGGCTATCAGCACCCCTCCTGGGATTACCGCGTTCTTGTCGGGAGAAGGGTAATAAATAGAGCTATTTGCTCCAGTAATCGCCAATTTTCGCGTCAGCTACAATCGGCACTTCCTTGAGAATTTCCTGTCCAGCCCGAATCATTTCGTGCTCGACCAGTTTACAAACTTCCTCGGCTTGGTCTTCCCGCACCTCCACCACAATTTCGTCGTGGACGGTATTAACCAGTCGGGCATCATAACCTTGTAACCGTTCGCGCAAGAAAACCAGGGCCATTTTAGTCATATCGGCATTACAACCCTGAATCGGAGCGTTTTTACCCTGCCGCTCGATTTCTCCCTGGCGACGGCGGAAATCAGGGTCGTCAGAGGTAAGGGTATTGTAAAAACGCTTGCGGCCTAGCGGGGTCGGGCTGTAGTTCAACCGTACCGAATCGCGTCCGGCCTTTTCCAGCCACTTCTGTACGCCACTAAAAGCCTTGAAGTAAGCGTTAATCAGTTCGCGAGCCTCATCCACCGTTTTATCAATCCGCACCGCTAAACCCTGTGGCCCCATCCCGTAGGCCAGACCGAAGTTAATAGCCTTTGCCGCGCTGCGTTGCTCTTTGGAAACCTGGTCAACCGCAACCTGGAACATCTGGCTGGCGGCTAATTTGTGCAAATCGCCCCCATCGCGGAAAGCACCCAGGAAGGCCGGGTCACCGCTTAATTCCGCCAAAATCCGCAACTCAGCCTGGGAATAGTCACAGGTAACCAGTTTGTAGCCTTCTGGGGCGATAAAACAGGCCCGGAAATCAGAAGTTGCCGGAATTTGCTGCACGTTCGGGTTGGAGCAGCTAAACCGTCCAGTGTCCGCGCCGTACTGAATAAAATCCGGGTGAATACGCTGGGTTACTTTGTTAATCTGGGCCAACAATCCTTCACCAAAAGAGCCGAGGGTTTTTTCGTGACTGCGGTATTCCAGTAATTTTTTGATAGCGGGGTGATTGTGTTTGCTAAGGGTCGCTTCGGAAGTATCCTCTAGCACAATCCCCATTCGGCCAAATTCCGCCATTATCTGCTGACCGCTATTCAGGTTAATCAGATACTCATCGCCGCCAAACATCGAGGTTTGTTTACTACCACCACTTGGCAGCATCTCCATCAGTTCATCACGAACCAGATCGCGCTTTTTCGCCACCTCTGTCAGGATAGCCCGCCATTTATCGGTATCTAACTTGCAGCCCGCCAGCTCCAGGTCACCCACCGCCGCCACACACCGGAACTCAAGGTCGGCAACCCTTTCCATCTTTTCTTTTTTGATTTTAACAAGTTGCTGAACATAAATCGGGAAAAGTGAAAAAGTGTCTTTAGCGGCGTAATTCAGTTGATCATCCGAAAGATGGCCCACCGAGGTAGCCCCGATGAAGGTTTTACGGACGCTCTTATCCATCTTTTCGCCGAGGTAACGCTCAACTATCTTCGCCAGATTTACTTCCATGCCCAGCCCGGCAGTCAGCAAGCGTTCCGCCAACATGGTGTCATAAACGTTTTCCAGCTTAATATCAGCCTGTTGCGCCAGCATCTTGTAATCGAACTTGGCGTTTTGCAACAGTTTCAGGCTACGGTTACTTTCCAGCAATCTTTTCAGAGGGGCAAGCCGCACTCTGGTCGCATCAACTATGAAACATTTTTCGGGTGATGCTACCTGCACCAATAATAGTTTTGAGGTAAAAGGGTCAAGGCCACTGGTTTCGGTATCCACGGCGAGTACCGGCTCTTTCATCAAAACATCTATGGCCTTTTCCAGCCCCATACTATCGGTAATCAATTCATAATTGATTGGCGGGATACCGCTAATCTGCAAAATCGGGTATTTGGCATGGCCGAAATTTTCGCCGATGGTGCTTTGGTCAATTTTGGGCGTAGCGGCGCGTGGTTTGCTTTCCGGCGCAGAGCGGGCATAAGTGGTAGCTTTAGCCACAGATACGGCTGCTTTGGGGGCTACCGATTTGCTAATAACCTGAGCCTTGCGCGATGCTGCTTTACGGGCTGCTTCCTCAAGGCTGATTTTACTAAAAATGTCGAGGTATTCCTGGTCGCTCCGAAACGAGATTTCCGGGATTGGCTTGATAGGTGCACTCGGCAAGGTAATATCCAAATCCAGGAAGTCAGTTTCAGTTTCGGGAGCTGAATTCCACCAGTTCTGGTGGGGTTTTTCTTCACCCAGCCGTGTTTTCGCTAACTCGTTAACCTCTAACATCAGTTTCCAATTTCTTTACTTTATTTCCCCCTCGATTCCTCAGAGGAAAGCCCTCAAGTCAGACTTGTGACAGCCTTACTCCGAAAAAACGAGAGAACCCCTATAACTACCCAGAACACTTGTGTGACATTTCTATGACTGATTACCAAGTTTCCCAAAGTTTTTAGAACAATTTTACTGTTAATATTTTAACCTAATTTGCCAAAAAAGTCAGCACCTTTATCAACAGCTTTTTGCACCACTTTTCCACTTATCATCCACATCATCCACAATTTGGTTGTTGGCTAGTCATTGTTGGTTCCTGGTTTGGTTTTCCCAAACTCAATCTACTAGGACTTTAGCTAATTCAAAGCTGATTTAACCAACAACTTGCAACTAATAACCAGATTGCCAATTTGACCTTTTTTGCGTAATATCGCTTGGAATAATAAAAAAGGTGTTACTCGTTATTCATTACTGATTTCTGTCACTGAAGGAGAAAATATCAGGTGAAAATTTTAGTAACCGGGGGTGCTGGCTACATCGGAGCGCATACCGTGCGCGAACTGGTAGGACGCGGTTATGAGGTGGTAGTGCTGGACAGCCTGGAATTTGGCTATGTGGCGGCCTTATTGGGTCAGGCCAAATTTATTCAGGGAAATATTGCGGATTCGGATTTGCTGGACAAGATTTTCGAGGAAGAAAAACCCGAAGCGGTAATCCATTTTGCGGCCTATAAATCCGCCGGGGAGTCAGTACATCTTCCCAGCCGCTACTTCCAGAACAATGTGGAAGGCACGCGCCGTCTGCTGGACGCGATGGTTAAGCACAAAGTCAACTATTTTATCTTTTCTTCCAGTTGCTCGGTATTTGGCACGCCCCAAAACCTGCCCGCCAGCGAAACCAATAACCCCTTCAACCCCGAAAGCCCCTACGCTGAAAGCAAGTTTATGGTGGAGCGAATGTTGAAGTGGTACGACGTAGCCTATGGTTTACGCTCAGTCAGTTTGCGCTATTTTAACGCAGCAGGGGCATCGCTGGATGCTAAAATCGGGGAGGATTGGAAAGTAACCCTGAATCTGGTGCCACTGGTGCTAAAAGCGGCCCTGGGGCAAGCCCCCAAAGTCCAGATTTTTGGCACAGATTACCCCACCTCCGACGGCTCGTGCGTCCGAGACTATATTCATGTGATTGATTTAGCGGTAGCCCATGTCTTATCGCTGGAGCTCGTCCAACAAACCAATCAAACTACCGCCTATAATCTGGGAACTGGCACTGGAAGTTCAGTTAAAGAAGTGATAAATACCGCCAAACGCATTACCGGGGTAGATTTTTTCGCGGAAGAAGTAGCTCGACGGGCGGGTGACCCGGTAGCTATCTGGGCTGATACTTCGTTAGCCGAGAAAGAACTAGGGTGGAAGGCGCAATATGGCCTGGAGGAAATTATTCAAACAGCCTGGAACTGGCACAAGAGCCACCCGAATGGTTATTAGTTGATGATTCTTGGTTATTGGTTAACCTAACCCCTTCCCTGAGTCAGGGAAGGGGGAACAAGACCAATTTACCGTTTTACGCGGTGGAGCTTTACCAGCCAGGGGCTAATCCAGGAGTTGTTAACCAACCAATCAGGGGTGTCGCCGGGGATTTCCACCTCACCCGCCGGATACTCCATATTGTCAGCCTGAATTAAAGTCTCCAGGGCAGTATCTTCCTCAAGCTGATAGAAGGTGGCGGGGCGGTTGGTCAAAGCAAAACGCCAGACCGAATTAACAGGTGGCGCACTCAGATGAATACCGGAATAACAACTGGCAAAACCAATAATCTTTTTGCGCCAAACCGGACGCTCGGCAAGCTGAAAATACCAGGCGGGCACAAAAACCTCGCTAGTAGTGCGTAAACAGCGGTCGGACTGAGTGCCGCGCTCAAAGTCCTTCACAATAGAAGCGATAGTTTCTTCCAGACCCTTGCGTAAGGCATTTGATTCATCCAGCAATTTTTGGGATTGGCGCAGGTGCTTCTGCAAAATCTTTCCGGCCACATCGCCCAACTCTTGCAAAGCGTTTGAGCCTGTTTCCAGTCGGGCCAGTTCGGCCTCACGGGCTTGATTATGAGTGATAATGTGGGCGCGGATTTTTTGCAAACGGGCCGTCTTTAACTCGTCTAACTTGGCAAGTAAGCTCATCTGCTTGCGCTGCACATCCGCCAAACGGTTAGCCGCCTCCTGCCTCACCATCTCGGTTTCGCTGGTATTTTCCTCAAGCATCCCGGCAAGTTGTGACAATTCCGCATCAAGTTCGCTCAGGCGTTCCTGCGTGCGGGCAATCGAGCCAGCCAGTCCGCCTAGCTCGTCTAATTCGCGCTGCAAACCAGCCGCCAGGTCATAGAGATTCTGGAAAGTGCTGGGGCGGGCCATTTCCGGGCTGTGGGGAGCCATAGTCAAACTGCTGTGTAAACTGGCGAGAGCCTGTTCCAGCCCTTCCAGATAGCGTTGAGCCTCGGCTAATTGGTTATTGTAGGTGGTTAAACCCAACTCCCGAATAGAAGATTCCAGGCCGCACCACAAATTGTTCAGCCGCTCAAATTCGTTTATTGAGTCAAGATAGACCCCCACCGAGTCGCCAACCTCACCCGCCAGGGCCAGTAATTGCCCACTTTGACGGAAGTTAATCAGGTTGCCCAACCAGGCGGTCGCTTGCCATTTGGTACCCGCCGCAATCTGTTGACGCAAGCGGCCTAATTCGTCCAGGGGTTCAAAGCGCAAGCGGGCATAACGATTGAGGGCATTGTTAACCGCGCTGGTCGCCAGTCGAGTATCAGCCCGCAGTTGGGCCAGTAAGCGTAAAGTTTCCTCACTATCGCCAGTCATCGGCGTGGAAGCAAGGTCACTGCGGAAATGGGGAGTAGGCGGCAGATTATAGGTACGGTCGGTCAATTCACTTAGCTGGGTTTTCAATCCTTCAAAACGGCTATTAGTCGAATTATCCAGCCGGAAACGCTGCTCATTTAGGCCTTTAAGCTCGGCCTGTAACAGCCGTTGCTCGTCCAGCCGTTCTTCCTGATTGCCATCCAAATCGTGATGCTCTTGCTCTAGTTTTGCCAGAGCACCATCCCGATTATTCTCGATGACCTCAGTTTGACCCACATAATAACGCTGTACCTGGGAACGATAAAAAGCTGTTTCAGCCTCCAGGCGTTGCACTGCTGGACGAATTTCGGCCTCCAGAGCAGTTTCTACTACCGAATAGCCCTGTTTGACGGCTGAAACCGCCTCATCATAATGGGCCAGCAAACCAGTGTTAAAGGCTTTTTCCCGTTCGGCCCGTTCTTGCCAGCGTCCTAATTCACCCGCGACCATCGCCAGATTCTGGGTGACCTTTCCAGCAATCTGGTTATGGATGGTAGAAGGTTGTTGCCCATTCCAGCCGGGTTCGACATTGGATTGCAATTCATCCAGCCCCGAATAATCTTCCACCTCATGGGCTAGTTGTTCCAGTTTATGGGCCTGACCGGGTAGGGGTTGGGCTGGGACGGTACGACTGGAAGCGGCGGCTAGTTCGTGGGTATTAAGGGGTTGTAACCAAAGCTTATCGAGAGCTATAGCGTGGCTGGCCTCAAGATAGGGGGTGGATGATTGGTTAACGCTGGAGTTTTTGAGCGGCGCAATAAGACTATTCAGGTCATTCAGGGTTCGTTTTTTGCGGTCAGTTTCTTCGTCATCATTTGGCTGAATTTTGGAGCCTAAATCGTCACTGTCCCGATAGAGGGCAAA
Organism: Chloroflexia bacterium; assembly: GCA_038207495.1. Lineage (GTDB taxonomy): Bacteria > Chloroflexota > Chloroflexia > Chloroheliales > Chloroheliaceae > Chlorohelix. Next base: position 279,825 of record JBBQZS010000003.1, on the reverse strand, counting down.
GAAATTATCGCGCAAGGCCGGGAAGTCGGGCACAGCTTTTACCGGGTCGTTCCAGACCACGCCGCCCCGGTCAAGCGGTACCGTTACAAAACGGCGATAAACCCGCCCGAAAGACATCACCCTCGGCAAAGTCCACCAGCTATAAGCCAGTACCAGTAGCAACAAAACCAGACAAACCGCCCCACCAACCAATATTAACCCGGCAATACCAGCCTTGATAAGCAGCCCTACCAAACCCACCAATAAAAAGAGCGGAGTAAGCACCGTTAAGGTATAGATAAACCAGCGTCTCGTCTCCCACCAACCCCGGCGGCGGCGGTCATACTCGTAATGCAAAACCGCGGCATCCAGGTAGTGGTCGTCCGGGAAAGCATTTGAGCCATCCATAACTCCCCGATAAAATTGAGGAGCCCCGGCAGCCTGTGCATCTTCGGTTTCTTCGCCTTCGGCTACTACCATTCCCTGGATTGGGTTGGAGCTGGTCGCCAAAATCCCGTTGCTGACCTTAACCGGCGCAACCGTATCTGACAGGCTTTCGTAGCTTATCTCAAGAATATCGTCTGAACTATTTTCCGGGTCTGGCTGGGTCTGCGAGGAGGTAGTCATCTTAACTTTCTCTTAACTATTGTTATCTTTCCAGGGCCGTAAATTCGGCTAAAAGCTTCTCTAACTCCGCATCACTTAAATTGGTAATAATTGTCCCTTGCGCCGGACGCACTCCGTCATGATAAGGGCTGGGAGCGCGAGCCAGCCGGAATGTGCCATCGGTAGCCCTGGTCAGGTAAAAACGCTGGGCATCTAAATCAGCCTCGCGGGAGCTATGGCCTAGCTTTACCGGGACTTTAACCTCAATTTCGCCCGTCTGGGCAAACAGGGTGGAAGCTTCCAGTTTCACATAGTCGTTTTCGTTGCCTAATAGCGAAATATTCCTCACCGCCACCAAATCCTGGGCTTCCAAAGTCCCTTGCACCGCAAAATCGCCCCGGCTGATAGCTGGCCCTTCCACCTGCACCTTGCCGCTTATTATTACTTCTTCCCCGACAATTGTGCCTTCAACCCGACTGCCATTGTCTATTTGTAGGCTGCCACCCGAAACTACACTGCCTTCTATCCGACAATTCGGCCCGATTAGCACCCCTTTCAGACCATAAATATTCCCCTTGACCTGAATATCCCCTTCCAAAATAACCCGTTCGGCGAAAATGCTGCTATTAACCGTTTTTGGCCCGCTCAAAGTAATATTTTGGGGCAGCTCGGCCTTGCGGTTAGGATGCATCACTTCCGAGATGGGAGCAGGAATTTCGTTAGCAAAAGGGTTTACTTTGTAACGCAGTAGGTTGAAATCAAAATTGGGGTCAGTTTCAGCTACAAATTTGTTAAATTCGGCTTCAAATTGAGCCAGATTATTTTCAAAATCGGGCTGGGCTGAATCCATATCTGCCGAAAAGCTACCACTGGCTTTAGGCGAAAAAAAGCTCATATTTTTGTGTACTTTATGCTGGTTAATTTAGCCATGAGTCAATAAAGAAAGTTTTTCCCTGTTTATCATTATCGTTCTCTTTTACCCTAGTTGTCAAGAGAACAAGTCAGAAAATAGGAATTATAGATGAATACCCGTCCCGATTAAACTAAAACGTAAGGCGGCAGTGGCAGCAAATTCAGCCATACTCACCAGAAACACTATAGAGGTAGTAGTCAGCAAATCGTAGCTATCGCGGGCTTGCCCTTCGCGGCGGGCGAACACCAGATAAATCAACAGGTTTAGCACGGTCAGCATCCATAGTCCGCCCCCTACCGTGAGAAGGGCGATAGGCCAAAAGAAAACACCCCAGCCGCTAAACACCGCCAACATCAATAACCCGCCCACCCCCATAATTGCCCCAAGTTCGCCCCAATTTCTGAAAGAAGCCAATCGCCAGGGCTGTTTCCAGGCGGTGTAGTTGAAAATTGGCTGGATTAACCCGGCTAGACCAATTCCGCTTAATGTCCCGGTCAACAAGCGCAGCCAATTCTGGGGTTGGTAAAGGGTCGGCCAATTCAAATCATAAAAAGTCGCGTTCAGCCCATCCAGAGCCATTACCGCCACCATCGCTCCTAAAGTAATTAATAGCGGCAATCGCGGCAACCGTCCCGCTCGACCCCGCCCGATAAACCACATAAAGAACCAGGTCAGGGCAAACCCGGAGAATATCCCAACCATTCGAGCTTCCACCGGGAGCATTTGCCCGTCCATATAATAAGAATGGGCTGGACGTTGGGCGCAAACCCCGCCCGTCAGCAGGTGCAACTTCTCAGACAAACTCCCCGGCCAGACAACGGTCAATCCCAGCGTAAAAAAAGCCGCCGCCCCTGCCACCAATAACGGGCGCACCCGCGAACGGTCCAAAGCTACTCCCGGTTGTGGCCCGTCGCTCAGGTTTGTATTCGGTTGGTTGAGGTTTTCAGTTTGCATACTAGAAATATTTTTTGACCAATATTCCCAGCTTTTCCAGGCTGGCGGGCGGGATTTTGCTGCGGTCGGTCATAATGGCATTAGCCAGGGCGGTATCACAGTCGCACTTGCCGTTATTGCTCAAAGCGGCAACCTGGGGTGTAACAGTCTGCAAAATCTGTTTGGCTCGCCCAACGTTTTGTAGCAGGTTATTGACTACCATTTCCACCGTAACGCTTTCGGCACTTTCGTGCCAGCAATCGTAATCGGTGGCACAGGCAATCAGGCCATAGTGCATTTCAGCCTCCCGCGCCAGTTTCGCTTCGGGAATAGCGGTCATACCAATAATATCGCAGCCTAGTTTGCGGTAAATATTACTCTCGGCTTTGGTGGAAAAAAGCGGCCCTTCCATGCAGACATAAGTGCCGCCAAAATGTACCTTTGCCTCCGTTCTCTGAGCGGCCTCATACAACACCGGGCGCAGAGTTTCACAGAAGGGGTTGGCAAAAGTCACATGGGAGACAATCCCCAAATTGTCGCCAAAGAAAGTGCGGGGGCGTAAGGCGGTGCGGTCAAAAATCTGGTCGGGAATAACCAGGTCAAGCGGGGCAATATCCTCCCGCAACGAACCCACCGCGCTCACCCCGATAACCCATTCCACCCCTAACATCTTCAGGGCGTAAATATTAGCCCGTACTGGCACATCGGTGGGGTTGAAACGATGCCCGCGCCCATGCCGGGGCAAAAAGGCCACCCTTTGCCCTTCAAGAGTACCGATTGTGATGCTATCACTGGGTTTGCCCCAGGGAGTGTCGGGATAAACTTCCTCAATATCGGCTAAACCCTCAATCTGGTACAACCCACTTCCACCAATTACCCCAATTTTCGCTTCCGGCATATATCTTGTCTCCACATTGTTGTTAGTTATTGGTTGTTGGTTAATAGTCGAAGGTCAAAAGTCATAAATCTAAAATCGAAAGGAGGAGGCAAGTGTCAGAATTTAGTTGGGATTGCTAGTTTCCAAATTCTAGATTTTGGATTTTAGATATTTGATTTCTACCAACAACTAATAACTAACAACCAATAACTATTCTTTTTCCTTCTCCGGGCGTGTAGCCGCTTCTTCTACCTTAATCTCGCGTAACAATTGCTGGATGCGGTCACTATGCTCTACCCCAATATCAAATTCAAAATGGATGGCCGGGACATAGCGAAGTTGCAAAGCGTGGGATAACTCCCGTCGCAAAAACCGAGTAGCCCCACCCAAAGCCTTAGCCGTCTCCTTCTTAACCTCGTCCGTACCTAGCACGCCATAATAAATGGTGGCGTGTTTGAGGTCGGGAGTAACTTCGGCGCGAGTAACAGTCACAAAGCCCAGGCGCGGGTCACGTAATTCGCGCTGAATAAGCACTCCAATTTGTTCCTTGATGGCTTCCGCCACCTGTTCAGTCCTGCGTGTCATTATAATACCAACCCTATAATACATTTTTGTTCTGGTTCATTTCTTCCGCCCTTGCCGGAAGTTCGGGGTAAATTATAACATACGCCCCAAACAAAGTTTAATCCTAGCTTTTTGCTCGGATTTTTGTAGCCTATGATTATTGACTCAGTAGGGTTGTATAGGTATAATTAGCGAAAGTAGCTGGTTATCTACCTTTGAGTGATGGTAAAAAGCAATTTTTCCTTAATAGGAAATCAAAATAAAACGATTTGCAAAATAAACAGAACTTTATTCAAGGTCTGGGAGGTTTTAAGAAATGATTACTTTGAGCACTGATGCGGCACAAGAACTAAAGAAAATTCTGGCCGAGGAAAACGACCCGGAATTGGGTCTGCGCGTATTCGTAGCCGGTGGTGGTTGCAGCGGCTTCCAGTATCAAATGGTGCTGGAGAATGAAATCCGCGATGGTGACGAAATCACCGCCGTAGATGGTATCAAGCTGTATGTTGACCAGTACAGCCAGAAATATCTGGTTGGCTCGGAAATTGATTACGTCAACAGCCTGATGGGTGGCGGTTTCACTGTCCACAACCCCAACGCCGTTTCTTCTTGCAGTTGCGGTTCTTCCTTCGACACTGCCGATACTGCGGGTGCCAGCCAGGCTCGCGCTTGCGGTCACTAAGAGGTTGTCGGTAGTTAGTGGTCGGTAAATACCACTAATTGTAAGGCTGAAGATAGCTTAATAAATATTAACTTGAGGGCGATATTGTTCACCCTTTTGTTGTTGGGAAAAACTCCCCTTCCCTGAATCAGGGAAGGGGGTTAGGTTTATTGATTATTTTTCTCGCGGGCTCTCTGGATCAACTCAAGCTCGGAATTGGCAAAATCCGCAACCATACTACTGCCGCTCACCACTTCCCGACCACCACTATTATCGGTATTCACGTCCTGAGTGGTAGATATCCCAACAGTAGTGGATCGTTCCTGATTTAAAGGGCTGGCACTGCGATAAATACGGTCTTTGGCGTTAATCAAACCCGCCGGATCCATAAAGCGATTCTGAGGGTAAGTAGTCATACCCCGATTGCTATAGATAGGCCGGATTTCACGGTCATAGGCTCCCACTTTACGCATAGTATCGCTAATATCGTAGGACAATTCGTTTTCCCACAAACGTCCCTTCTCGGCATTAGTCGGGATATAAACTGCAATCAGGGCATGACCTTTTTCTAGTTCGGATTGATAATAAATCGCATCCTCTTCGGTCAAATCCGCCTCAAACAGCGCGTCTTTGAACTCGGCAACCGGGCCACCTTGCTCCAACGTTGGGTCAAAATCTTCCTCGTCGTTATCTTCTTCCTGGGTGTTGATTTCCTTATGAATAATATTTATCAAGCTGGGGTCATAACCCTGTTCTAGTAGAGTTGTTACTAGCGTTTGAGATTGGGCATGAGTGTAAAAATAACCGATAACTGTTTTTGCCATATTTATAACTGCTCCTGTTTTTTCGCTAACAAACCACCACGTCAATTTATTTGGTTTTTCACAGGGCGAACACGAGATTCGCCCCTACATCATAATATTCGTTTGCCGAGGGATGAAGCTACTAATTCAATACCAAGTTCGACGGTGGCATTCATCTGTTCGGTGTCGCTCATACCAGTGCCGTCAAACAAGCGGCTGATTTGCGGGTTAATTTCCACCAGATCCATTGAGCCTAATAACCCGGTTTCGGCCAAGGTCTCGCAAATATAATGTCCTTCACGATAAGATAAGCCGCCCCGCGCCTTAGTACCAGTGCTGGGAGCAATGTTCGGGTCAAGTCCATCAATATCCAGACTCAGGTGAATCGGGCGATTACGCTCTGGATTGGTCGCGTCAAGAGCCATTTCCATCACTATCCCAATACCATAGCGGTCAACTTCGGTCATAGTAAAAACCTTGATGCCGGATTTACGCAAAAGTTCGCGTTCGGCGGGGTCAACGCTGCGCACTCCCACCAATACCACCCGGTCGGGGGTCAGGGTGGGTTTAAGCCAGTCAAAACCGGGCAAGCCCCCAGGCTTAAAATAGCCCAGTAAGCCCGCTAACGGCATGCCGTGAATATGACCACTGGGTGAAGTTTCGGGCGTATTAAAATCGCCATGCGCATCCACCCAGATAACGGTCGCTGCTGGTCTTGCCCGCAAAATCCCGCTAATAGTCCCCAGTGCAATGCTGTGGTCGCCGCCTAAAGTTAAAACAAAGCGTCCAGCTTGAGCCAGTTTCGCCACTTTATCCTCGATATGGCGACAAGCCAACCCTACCTCGCGGGCATATTTCACGCCGCCCGCAGGCTCATTTTCACTTTTCAGCAGTTCAGGCCATAAATCACCATTATCTTCATATTCCCAGCCAAGCTCTTCAATCGCTTGTTGAAGTCCGGCCTTGCGTAAAAACTCAGGGGCGCGGTCAACCCCTTGCAAATTTTGCCCCAGAGCTATGGGTGCGCCGATGACCGCTACAGTTTTTGGTTCCGCCAGATATGCCATAGATTTTTCTCCTCTTATCTCGCCATTGAGAAAGATTCAACCGTGTTTTAGATTTCCTCGCCCTTTTTAGAGTTCAGCCAGGACATTTTCCAGTCCCGAAATTTCGGCGTCAATTCCACTTAATTGTACCAGCTTTTGGAAAAAATCCCTACCATCAGTATTTCGCCCGGCATAGGCCCGCGCCGAACTTTGGGCTTCCGGCAAACGACCCTGCTGCAACAAAGCAAAAGCACTGAACAAATCCAGCTTTAGGGCAACGTCAGGGATGGCGGCTAATCCCTGCACCGCCTTGAGAATCACGTCCGGGCGGTTCATCCTTAGACCTTGCCACAGCAGTAACTGATAGACCTGAGTCTGATAAGGATTTAGCGCAACCGTCCGGTTAAGGGCACTCAAGGCCGACTCTTGCGCCCCTTTCAGCCGATAACGCAAAGCCAAACATAACCCCGCCCGCGCTGCCACTAATTCCAGTTCGGGCATTTTAACGTTGGTCGCCAGCACACTTTCGTAAAGAGAGGCCGCCCGGTCATATTGGGCCGATTGTTCGTAAATTTGCGCCTGTAACCAGCGCAAAATTCCGCGTAATTCTGCCTCACCACTACCCTTGCCACCCTGCCGCAACCCCAAATTTTCCTGCTTAAACCAGCGTCCCCGGTCGCTACTGCTGAAAGCCTCCAATTTTTCCAGGGCTTTAAGTTTTTCGTCAAAAATATTTTTTGGCGCGGTCAGGTTATAAGGTTCGGTCAGCAAAATCCGCAGGTAGGGCAAGATTTCCTCACCCTCCACGTAAAAAGTGCGGGACATCGTTTCAGCCAGGGCTAAAATCTGGCGAGCGAAATCCTGATTATAGGGCAAGGCCATCACCGTGCGCGGCAAGGCAAAGAGCCAACCCACCGCCTCATCCAGCCACCAGCGATAGTAGCTCATATCCAGGACAAGTTCTTGCCAGCTAGGGTCATTAGTTCTGGTTTGCAAACTGCCAAAATCGGGCGGGGTATTAATTAATTCATTCTCACGTTGCACCAGACGGGCGGTTGTGGCGTTGCGGGCGGGCTCAATAATCCCTTCCTGAATAACTCGGCTGAAACGGTTTTTTTCGATTAGCAGCCAACCCCGCAAAACCTCCTTCAAGGCTGGTTGCAGTGCGGGCCACTCTTTAGCCGTTTCCCCCGCCTCTTGCAGCCAGGGATAGATCGAAAAAAGCTCCTGAGCTATTTCCGGGCTAAAAGGAAAACCCGCCTCGCGTACTTTGGTAGCAAAATCAAAAATAAATTCCGGTTGGTAATGACGCAACAAAGCCAAAGTATAAAGTAACGAGCGTTCTTGTTCGGTCAAGAGGCCGCTTTCTTCGATGAAATAGAGGAATAAACCGTTCAGAGGATTTTTGGGAGTGCGTAAGGCAGCACTTTCGAGGGTTGCCGCCGAGATATTACGGTTAAATAAGTCCGAAACCAACGCCACCAGAAGCGGTTGGCCCTCGCTAAAGTTGGTAAGCCAGTCTAACTCTAACTTGTTTAGGTCGCGGTTATAGGTTTGGCTAAAATAGCTGGCAATCCCATCAATGGAAAAGGGCGCAAGTTCGAGTAGTTCGGTGGGACAGGTTAGTTTTTCGGCCCAGGCGGGGCTGGTTTCGCTAACTAGTAACCATAAAGTTTGCCCGCTTTTTTCGATAACTTCCGGCAATAATCTTTCATCCTTGAGGGGAGCATATTCATCAATAAGTAACACTAATGGGCCTTGCGCCTCAAGGCTGGCGGCGATAATCTGAGCCTGGGTTTCTTCGGGGCGTAAATAAACTGCCCATTCCTCGGCGGACAGACCAGGTTGGAGGATTTGCTCCACGAAAATACGCAACTGGCCTAAATTGGTGGCGTTAAGTTGTAAAATATGTTCCAGCCCGGTTTTGATAAACATGGCGGCCTGGTCAGATAGTTTCGTTATATCGTACAGGGTGTAAAGGCGGCGAATCACATAATGCAGGGCTTCGGGGGGGATGGCTTGCACCGCCCGCAAACGTGGCTCGAAAGGGTCGGCGGCGGTCAGGTCGGGGAGGCTCAAGGCTATCTGGCACTGTTCTACTTTAGTGGCAACCTGTTTGAATAAACTAGTAACCCCATCAAATTTTTCCAGGGCGGGGCTGCCTGCTGGAATAAAATCGCGCAGGGATTGGGGTCTATTCAAAACGATTTTGGTTATGTCTGGACTGCCAGCCAGGGCAGACTGAACCAGGCTACTGCGCCCACTTCCAGGTTGCCCGGTTATAAAAATGGCTTTTGGTTCGCCGTTTCCTTGGTGCAATTCGGTAATGGCTTGATTAAGTAAATTTATTTCGCTAGTCCGCTCGACCAGTAACAGATTCATTAAAGTTTCCTGACTTTCTATGGCGATTTAGATTGTTTTCCGCAGCGATTCTAGCCCATGCCGGGGTTATTAGCAACCTCTAAATAGTTGTCGGTTGTTGGTTAAAAGTCGAAAGTCAGGAAAATCTAAAATCAAATATTAAAGGTCGAAAGTCGTAAAACTAACATCTGAAAACCTTGTAGCTTTGACTTCGTATGATTTTGACGCAGTGTGTTAAAATATCTTATAAGCTGTCAACTTTCAGCCATCAGCTTTCAGGCATTGGATTTCGATTTTAGACTTTTTGATTTTATACTCAGCACTCAGCACTTTTTGGAGGAGGTGGGAAATATATGCCCCGTGTAATCATAAACAACGAAGAATTTGAGGCCGCCGAAGGTGATTTACTGCTGGACTTAGCCCGCCGGAATGGCGCACACATTGGTTTTTACTGTAACGGCAATGGAATGTGTACTACCTGTGAATGCAAGGTGTTGACAGGTGCTGAGTCTCTTAGCCCTTATAGCGAAGCGGAGTTAGCCTGGATTACACCCTCACGTCGCGAACGTGGTTATCGGCTCGGTTGTCAGGCCGCCCTTGAAACCAAAGAGGCCGGGGGCGAAGTAGAGGTAATCACCCGGGTTGAGGAATATAAGCGGTTGTTTACCAATATTTTCAGACCGTCCGAGCGAGTTGAGATAGAAAACGAGATAGATACAGACCTAGAGGCCGACATAAATGGCGAGATAAAAATCAAAGTAGAAGGCGAAAGGGAAACGGTCACACCAGTTAATAATATCAGCAAATTTTTAGCTTATGGCCTAACTCAAACCGCCGAATATCTTTTAGCTACTCCCGGTGGTGTAATCAATTCAATCAATCGGTTGGGGCTGGTAAAATTCATTTGGCCCTGGGAAGACCTGAACGGCTGGTTACGCGACGGCGGCAGAGTGATTGACAAACAACTCGGCCCAATGGGATTGGGTGGTGCTGCCCGTCCCGACGAAGACCAGAACGGGGATATTAAAATTAAGGTCGAAGAGGTAGACGATATTTAGAATATAATTAGGCTTAGAAAGTTACTTCCCGGTATCCTGGGACTGACCGCTCTTCTTTTCGTTCCAGTAAAAGACCACCGCGTTAGGCACCTGACGTTCCACGGTGCCGCTCCCGTCGCTGGGGTGGCTCAAGAGCTTGTTATCCATAGATATGGTGCTGCTACCGCCCCCATCTAATTCCATAGCGGTGGTAGCCCCAAATTCCACAAAAAGGGCCGCTAACTCTTTTTGGGTCATACCAATGCTGAAACCGGGCTGGTAGCCATCAGATTGAATAACCACCAGAGTATCTTTTTTCTCGTTAAAACCAACCGCCGTGCGGGGCATGCGAATCGTCAGGTAGTGGGATAATTTCCATTCGGTGGGGAACTCCTCACACTTTGGCCCTTGTAGTTCTCTGGTATTGCTGCAATCGCCCAAATTACATAAACAGTCCTGAACAAATTGCCCGTTTTTCAAAATTATCGGCCCACCACTAACCGCCTGGGTATAGTCATCCAGGTTGTGGTTAGTTTTAATATTAATATGCAGGGGTTTGCCCAATCTGGCTTGGGTTTTTAACCACTTAAATGATTCCGTACCCTGCCGAGCAAATAGTACAAAATAATCTTCTGGGATTTTTAGCGATTTACCCTCGGTTTCGATTTCGGCTACCTTACCATCAGGGTCAATCATTACTTTTATATCGCCATAATTCCCGCTAATACTGCGATACATATTGTTGTAAATGCACAGCCAGTTATAAAGACAGGGGGTGTTGAGTAGCTCAATCGAATGGCTTTCGCCGCTTTCAGCACTTACAGTAGAAGGCCAGGTCCAGTTATCGGTGAAGTAGCCGATAAAAGGCTCACGGTCTTTCGACCAGGCAAAAGTAGCCCGATACTTGGGAGCCATTGCCAGTTTGCCATCGCTAATCATCAAACCCTGTGGTAAGCCTGCGCCGCTAAACAAATCGCCATTAACCGCCGCCAGACCTTTGTTGGCTTTCAAAAGGTCGGTGGTACGCGCAACCCCACTCAGATAGCCGTTTTTACTCACCACCCGCAGGTTAAACTCCGGCGACTTTATATCAAACAGCATGATGTTTATTTTGAGCGGGCCGGGGTTAAACAATTCTCGCCGAATCAGGGTTACACCCGGTTTCACTTTTGTTACCACATCCTTTGGTCGGTAATCAAACCGGTCAAAAAAGGGGATTGGGGTAGCAGTTGGGGCTGGGGTAGGAGTTGGTAAGGGGGTTGGTAATGGAATGGCTGTAGGCGTTGGTGGAATAGCGGTGGCGGGTGGGTTGGGAGTTGCAGCGGCAGTAGTGGTAGCCAGGGTGGTGGCGGTGGCGGTAGCTTTTTCGGTAATTAATCCTGCCTGGGGATTAGGATTTGTTTGGGGAGAAATAAGAAAGAAAGTAACAAAAATACCGACAATTGCCAGAAGACCAAGCCCAATCCGAAATTTATATTCGGTCAAAAACGCTAACCGATTCACAAACAGTTTTTCCTCTGTGTTATATCAAGCTGTAAAGGAGTTGTGCTATAATTCTTCCACGGCGGTGTGGTTTGAACAGATGGGCCCAGCAGGATTCGAACCTGCGACCTGTCGATTATGAGTCGATTGCGCTAACCGCTGCGCTATGGGCCCTGGCAGCTTAGATTATAGCTTATCCAGGTTGCTTTTTCAAATTGAACCAAGCTTATCCTAATCCTCAGTGGTGAATACAATCCGTGCTTGAAATACAAATTGCCGCCGCCAAAGTGAATAAATATGCCAGCCGTGAGAGCGGCGATACCGTCGAAATCGTGGAGCGACCCGGTGTAGCGGGCGGCTTTACGGCTGTGCTGGTGGACGGGCAGGGAAGCGGACGGGCCGCCAAAAGCCTGAGTAATATGGTTGCCAGCAAATGTGTCGCTCTTATCAAAGAAGGGGCGCGGGATGGAGTCGTAGCACGAGCCGCCAGCGACCAGCTTTTTGCTTATCGCAACGGGCAGGTATCGGCTACCCTCAACCTTTTAAGTGTGGATTTTAGCAGCCAAACCCTGCTTGTAACCCGCAATAACCCTGCCCCAGTCTATCTCGCCCGCTACAAACCCGGAGAAGAACTAAGCCTGACCAGCCTGGAAGAAACCAGCACCTCGATTGGAATCTACGCCCGTACTCGCCCGGTTATTACCGAATTGGAACTTGAGGCCGGCATTTGGGTAATTGCTTTTAGTGATGGCTTGCTAGAGGCCGGGACACGCTACGAAGAGCGGATTAACTTGCCCGCCGCCATTTCGCAACAAATTCAGGCAGAAGGAGCAACCGCCCAGCTTTGCGCCGATAAACTTCTGGAAATAGCCCTCCGGCACGACCACCAACGCCCTGCCGATGATATGAGCGTGGTGGTGCTAACCGTACAAACCCGTAGTGGTGAGGATGGCGACCCGCTTCCCCGCCGCCTGAGTCTTAACATCCCATTTTTTTAAAATTATGCACTCATCCGCCCTGCGTCCCAAAATATTACTGCTAGTTCTGGTGGGAAGCCTCCTTCTCACTTTTTTGAATACACCCCCGGTCAAGGCTCAATCCGCCAGCGTAGTTTTTAACGATGTCTCGGCAACCGTAAGATTTAAGGTCGGGGTCAAATTTAATATCAAAGCCAAAGCGACAGGCGTGCAGTTTGAGGGCCTGGAGGTGCGCGTTAAATATGGCTCTAGGGGAACCGAAAAGGTTTATGGCGCGACCATCCAACGGGGTGACACGGTGGACACCAGCTATTCTATCTCCCGGCAAGAGGAAGAAGGGTTGGTGGCGGGTATCCCCTTGTTCTACACCTGGACAGCTACCCTGACGGGCGGGGCGAAAGTAAACGGCCCCCCCAGCACTGTTTTTTATGAGGATAATCGCTTTAGCTGGTATCAGATTGAGAGTGAAAAAGTGACGGTGCGCTGGTATAGTGGTGATAATACCTATGGGCAGCAAATGTTTAGCCTGGCTCAAAATTCGCTGCTTATTTATCAAAAACGCTATAATATGATTACCACCAAACCAGTTTATGTCTCGATTTACGGGAGCCAGAAAGATTTCGCCAGTGCTTATGACGGGCAAATTCCGGCCTGGGCGGGGGGGGTGGCCTACCCTGACATTGGAGAAATCAGCTTGATTGTGCCCCAGGACGATTTAACCAATCAATATATTGGCTATGGTATTCCCCACGAACTGGCCCACGCGGCCCTCTATCAGTTTGTGGGTAAAGCGGTTCCCCACTGGTTAGATGAAGGTTTTGCGGTTTATAACCAGACCCAGATTAGCCCCGACTATCTCAAGCTCGTAAAAGATGCCGCTCAAAATAATCGCCTGTTGACCTTTAGTTCAATTACCCAGACTTTCCCCAAAGATTCCAATCAGGCCAAGCTGGCTTATGCCCAAAGCCGCAGCATTGTAGATTTTATGATTAACAAGTTTGGCGACCCGGTTTGGACAAATTTCCTTGACCAACTCCGCCGTAACAGCCTGGAAGGGGCCATTCAGGCTACCTACGGGGTGGATTTCACTACTATGGAAGGATTCTGGCGTAATTATATCGTGGGTAAACCAAGCACTTTACCCAACCCCCTACTCACCGGGGCGGTCAGTTCTTCGCCCAATCAGCCAAAAACACCCCCCCCTATCACAGCGGTAGTGACCCAAAACCTGTTACGCCCGGAAATTTTGGTTATTGGCGGGGTAGTATTGATGGCAATCGCCGGGTTGGGCTTTGTGCTTATCCGGTCGGGGCGGCGAAAAACAGCCAGCCTCTATGCCACCGACCCGGATGGCTTAGATGATACCAACCCCTTTGTTACCCCATCGCCCGATGAAGAAAATCCCCTGATTGACGATGCTCCAACCCGGATGAGTCGCCCGCAAGGTTAGTGAAATTTAAAATATTTTTTTCACCAACTTTCAGCTTTTTATAATTGGTATATAATGGACTGTAGCGATTTATGCAGAAAATCCCAACGACGAAAATATTCAATGCTGAGTTCGCCGGAGATTTTAATCTGACCTCTATTTCCCCCTCCCTAACTCCCTGAATATTGGGTACAGTTAAGGAACGGGAAAAGTATCCTCTAGATTGGGGGAGGAGGTTGGGCAGAATTTACCTCGGAACTCGGCACTTTTGCCAGCTATTCGTTGGTTGATAACACTTTATAGAGGAGTTTTATGAGTCGTCGGACAAAAATTGTCGGGACAATCGGACCAGCTTCCTGGGACGAACCAGTGCTGGAACGATTAATTCAGGAAGGGTTGGATGTGGTGCGGATAAATTTTTCCCACGCACAACACGCCCAAACCGCTGAAATTATCGCAAGGGTGCGAAAATTAGCCGCAAAACATAGTCGCAATGTGGCGATTTTACAGGATTTACAAGGCCCTCGCATTCGTACCGGCAAAGTAGCCGCGCCTCTAACTCTGATTGCCGGACAGGAAATTACCCTGACCACCGAAACTGGTTATGTTGCCACTACTTCGGCTAAAATCGGCATTGATTATCCGGGGTTGCCGCTGGACGTAAGGGTAGGCTCGACTATTTTGATTGAAGATGGGCTGCAAAAGCTGGAAGTGATTGCAACCACCTCTGACGAGGTGCATTGTGTGATAATTGAAGGCGGGAAGTTGGGCAGCCATAAAGGCATTAACGTACCGAATGTTACACTGCGGGTGCCGACTATTACCGATAAGGACAAGGCCGACCTCAAATTTGGGCTGGAGCATGATGTAGATTATGTAGCTTTGAGTTTTGTGCGTGCCGCCGAAGACCTTTTACACCTGCGCCAGTTGATGAAGGACTATAGCGGGAAAAATGACCCACTTGATTTGCCACTAATAATTTCCAAAATCGAGAAGCATGAGGCCATTACCAATTTTGATGCGATTCTAGAGGCCTCTGACGGAATTATGGTAGCGCGAGGCGATTTAGGGGTAGAAATGCCTACTGAAAGCATCCCTGTACTGCAAAAGCAAATTATCCACAAGTGCAACGCTGCCGGAAAAACCGTAATCACCGCAACCCAGATGCTCGATTCGATGATTCGTAACTCCCGCCCCACCCGCGCCGAAGCTACTGACGTTGCTAACGCTATTCTGGATGGTTCTGACGCAACGATGCTTTCGGGGGAAACCGCCAGTGGGCTATACCCGATTGAAGCCGTCCGCGTTATGAGCCGAATTGCCGAAACTACTGAACAGGAAATATTATTTGCCGATGAGTATGTGCGTAAGGTAACCTATGATACCGCTTCTAATATTTCCGATACTATCAGTCAGGCAGTTTGCGAGATTAGCCGGGATTTGAAGGTAGCAGCAATTCTGGCAACCACTACCAGTGGCTCCACCGCTCGGATGATTGCCCGAGGCCGCCCCAAAGCCCCTATACTGGTAGCGACTTCGGTGGAGCGTACTTTCCGCCGAATGGCGATGGTTTGGGGTGCAACGGCCTTCCTAACGGGCGAGTATGTTACTACGGGCGAGGTTACCCACCGTCTGGAAAAACAAATTATCGAGCTGGGTCTGGCAAAATTAGGTGATGCCATTGTGATAACGGGTGGTATCCCGGTGGGCGTACCCGGTCAAACCAACATGCTGCGTATCTATACCATCGGCAAAGATTAGGGCAGAGTCAAAGGTTGAAGGTCGAAAGTCTAAAAACTATAATTCAAGGACCTTTAACTTTTGACTTTTAACTTTCGACTACTTTTCTGACAACCATTTCAGGGAGGGAAATTTGGGCAATCGCGTGAAATTGATTGAAAAGGCAGAAGTTCGGGACGATGTTTTGCCCGTTTACGAACAGGTAGAATTGGCGCGAGGCGGTACAGTCCCAAATATGTTTAAAATGTTAGGCTACTCCAAAGAAATGCTTGAACCGGCTTTAGGGGTAGCTAATTTTTGTGGTCTGGAAACCAAAGTTCCCGCCAGGCACAAACAGTTGGCTTACCTGGCGGTCAGCCGGAAAAACGATTGCGAATATTGCCTGGAACGTCATTCAGTGGCGGGCTTAAAACAGGGCTTAAGTGCGGCTCAAATTGAAGCCTTACACCAACCCGGCGAGTTGATTGATAATCCGGCTTTCGACAACCGCGAAAGAGTTATTATTCGTTTCGCCGAGGAACTTACTATCACTGGCAACCTAACTAGCGAAACATTCGAGCTTTTGCGGGAGTTCTATGGGGATGAGGAAATAGTAGAGCTGGTTTATACCGCCGCCTCTGCCAATATGTTCAACCGGCTTGCCAGAGCTTTCGAAGTCGAACTCGAACCTGCATTCAAGAAATAACGATTGTTATGACACATGTACCACCGCGCCTTGAAACCGCCCGCTTGATTTTGCGCCTGGGAGAACCCGGAGATATAAGCCAAATTGTGCGGTTTTATCAGGAAAACAAGGAATACCTTACACCCTGGTCGCCGGATTGGCCCTCAGGCTTTTTCACCGAAAGATACTGGCAGGAACAGCTCAGGCTAAACCTGGGCGATTTTCGGTCAGGCTCAACTATTAAACTGTTTATCTTTCCGAAAAGCCAACCTGAGAAAGTTATTGGGGTTACCAATTTCTCCAATGTAATTCGGGGAGCGTTTCAGGCCTGTTATCTCGGCTATAATCTGGCAGAAGCCGAGCAAGGCAAGGGTTTTATGGTGGAAGCTTTGCAAGCTGCCATAGCTTATGTTTTTAGCGATTTTGGCTTACATCGGATTATGGCGAATTATATGCCCCACAATCGGCGGAGCGGCAACGTATTGCGCCGCCTGGAATTCGTGGTAGACGGTTATGCCCGCGATTACCTGTTGATTGGCGGAGTATGGCAAGACCATGTATTGACCAGCCTGACTAATCCTAACTGGAAGGCACTTTGAGTAAGTTTTGGAAACGTTGCCTGTATTAAAACCCTCTAATTTTCCCCACTCAGGATTTAAGAGCTTGATAGATTTGTTGCACCATAGTAGAAATGGCATCCTCAGCCCCTTGTTCGTTCCCCGCCTCCGACACAAAAACCGCGATTATTAGCACTCCCTGGCTGGTAACAAAATAACCAACCTCGTTCCGCACACCCGTGCCAGTCCCACTGATATGGCGGTAGTCTACCCCACCAGGTAATTTGGAACTGAAAAAGTTCTGGTCAGCCGAGTAATTACGACGAGCATCTAGTGCGGCTAAAATTTTGCTTGAACTACCCTTGTCTACGATTTGACCTTGATATAGCCGTTGCATCAATGTTGCCGCATCCCGCCCGGAAGTTAAATTGTTATTGGGATTATTCACATCTGCTAAACGTCGTTGCAAACGGGTTTGGCTATAGCCGTTGCGTTGGGCGTAGACATTAACCTTATCAAACCCCCCCAGCTTATCAATTAAAATATTCGCCACGCTATTGTCACTGTAAGTCAGCATAGTATCAATAAGTTGATCGAAGGTGAAGCTTTTACCGACGCTTTTGCCAATAATACCTGTGCCGGAAACAATATCCGTCCCTTTGATAGCATAACTTTCGGCTAAATTAATTCGCCCGGCTTTGGCTTCTTCCAACACTGTGGCGGCAATCCAGAGTTTAATGGTGCTGGCTGAAGGCATTTGCCGAGTGGGGTCATCCTCCACGCTGTTACCATCTGGCAGCAGCACCACCACCGAAGTAGTGGCAGGTAAGGCATTAATCGCATTTTGAATTGCCGTTTTGTTATAGGTAACTACAGGTTGTATGGGCGTAGATGCACCACTATCGCCCCGCTCCACCGGACTAGCCAAATTTTGAATATTAGTGGTAGAGGGCACGACTGCTTCAGTGGTAGGGGTAGATTTAGTCGAAACTACAGCCTGGGTAGTAGCGACACTGGTAGTAGTGGGGTTGGTAGTAGTTGAGCCCCCTAAACCTTTACTAAAAACAGCAGCTACAAAAGGCGTATTTTTATTTGTATTAACCAAAACCAGAATCAAAACCACCCCAATCACAATTATAACTACCACCCCCACCAGAAGCCCGATTAATAATCCGGTATTTGATTTTTTCGGGGGTGGCGGTGGTGGCGGGTAAAAATTCTGTTGAGTGGGAGCCGCCGGTGGTGGCACAAAACGTTGAGGTTCGGTGGGTTTGTCGTAGGGTGATTGCTCGTTTGACCCTGGTTTATTCATAATACTCCTGAGAAAAAGTTGCGAATAGGTTTTAATAGTCAACACAATTTTCCCACAACTATGAGCGGAATACAACGAACAATGTTGTAAGGGACAAATTGACGGGTATAGGGGCGGGTGTTAGAATTGGCGGGTAATTTCTAAGGGTGGAATCTGCTGCAAAGGGTGTAGTAAAGTAATGAGTTTTGACCTAATCCCCAAGCTAGTGTTATGAACAAACCTAACCCCCTAGCCCCCTTCCTTGCTAGGGAAGGGGGAACAAATGGCGCATCCTCGAACGATAATAATCTTTTGGAATTATGGCAAAAACGGTATTGGCTTATGGCTGGATACATTTTTGCTTCTTTTTTATTGCTGATTTGGGGATATGTAGTTTTACCGCGAAATGGGCTATTAGCATGGCTATGGTGGCCCGTCGCTTTACTCGGGGTTGGGGCAGGGGGGTGGATGGTCTGGCGACAGATTCAGCAAGCAAAAAAAGCTTTTAGCCTCGAAGTTACTGATACTTCTGTTAAAAAAAGCTGGTGGAAAAAGATTCCGGTGGGACTGGTGATAATTCTGGGGGTTGGGTTCGCCTTAAACCTGTTCATAGTCATTCGTTATCCCCAGCTTTTACGCTACGACTCCTACGAATACAGTCGCATGGCCTATGATTATTCCCAGAAGGGTTATACCCCGGATGCTATTCGTAGTCCCGGCTATACCGTTCTTCTGGCGGGGGTTTACAAATTGGCGGGCGGCGCACAACCTGAACAAGACCTCTATTTTGGCCCACCCAAACCCGCCAACCGTAATAGCCAGGCGGCCTGGCTATTTCAGGCGTTCTTACTTTCCATAACTGCCCTCGCCTGTTACGGGATAGTTAGTGCATTGGGTGCGGCAAGCAGCACCCCTACAGTAAAATCCGAAATCTCCCTCCCGACTCCCATCCCCCAACCCCCGACCCCGATTTACTGGGGTAATCCCTTAGGACTCCTGGTGGCGGGATTGGTAGCTCTTTGCCCTTTCTTAATCGCCTACACCAGCATAACCCTGACCGAAATTGCCGCCGCTTTCTGGCTAACCCTGGTAGTTTTTTTCTGGATAAAAGCCCTAAAATTTCCCGGTGTAGCGGTTTATCCGATTTTGGGCGGAGTAGCGTTGGCCTGGACACTCCAGACTCGGCCTACTTTTATCTATTTGCCATTATTGACACTGGCGACGCTGGCATGGTTTGCGAGGGGGCAGCAACGATTAGGGCAACCGTTGCTTTTGGCAGTCGCGCTAGGCTTATTTTTGTGGCCTCAATTTGCCGCGAACATCGAGACCTGGGACGAACCAAATCCAGTAATTGCCGCCGACCTCTCGACCTATCAAACAATGGTTGGAATTTATTACACCACCTATGGCGGCTTGCCCCGCTATCAAACTCAGGTTACGGCGGTCACGCCCGACCCAACCGCCGAGCCTGTCTGGGAACGCCTGAGTAATTACCTGCCGCTCCAATCAGGTCAGCGCGACGGCAAGACCCTTTCCAAAGAGGAACGCAAAACCGCTGTTCGTGCCGAGAGTGATTATTTCAAAAAATATTTCGCCGATTATGTAATGACCAATCCGCTCGAATACGCCGGGACGGTGGGCAAACGGTTGTGGTTTATGTGGGATCAACATTTTGTTTTCCCCTACTATGACCCCGGCTATTTTGACTATCGGGGCTTGACCGATAACCTGAACCGTTTTTACCTGATATTTGGATTGGTCGGACTGGTAGTGGGTATACGACGGTGGGGGCGTTATAGCTGGCCTTTGTGGCTTAGTCTTGGTTATCTAACAGCCGTTAATGCCCTGGTGCGAATTGAGTTTCGTTATACCTTGCCGGGCTATCCCTTGTTGTTGGTTTTGGTCGGATTTGGCTTCTGGGAATTTATAAAGGCGATTAGAAATAAAAACAAAGGACGCTGGCAAATATTAGCCGGAACAAGCGCGGCCTTGCTATTAATAGTGACCTTATCCGCCACTTTACCCCTGATTCCGCCGACCAACGCCGCCCGTGAAAAAGCTCTAGACGTAAAAGCTCAGGCCGATGAGCTTAACGAAGTGCGCCAATTCTGGGCCGCCGAGCCGCTTTATAATCAGGCTATCGAAATGTACCCAGCAGAAAGCCAAAACTGGTTGGGGCGCGCTAACTATTTTGCCGGAAAGGGCGAACCTGCCAAAGCCATACCCGATTATTCCAAAGCGATTGCCCTTGACCCCCAAAATCCCGACCCCTATCGCTGGCGGGGTTTGACCTATCAGAAACTTGGGCAAAACGTGGATGCCAGAGCCGATTTTGAGAAGTTTCTCCAACTTGCCCCGCCTAAGCATCCCGCCCGCATCAAAATCGAACGGGAACTGAAAAACGGGGGATAGAGAGGGTTATTGGTTTATAGTTCTTGGTTGTTGGAAAGCTGTCAGCCAGCAGCCAAAAAGTTGTTATTATTTGGTTTTCAGTCAAACCTAACCCCCTGGTCCTTTCCCTATCAAATTTGAAGGCGGGCAGCTCCTTTTTCATCCTTCATCCTTCCTACTTCATCCTTGCCAATTGGCGGGTTGACGCTACCTGTCTTTGGCTGTAAAATTCTTGCGCCTTAAACATCAAAACATTACAAGGAGAAATTTTTTGGAACGGAAATCTCGCTCACGTCAATTTGGACATTTTGGGCGCAAAACGGCCCTCACACTGGTTTTTTTAGTATTGGTTAGCCTGTTGGCGGCCTGTGGCGACCCCACCGCCACCCCCCCAAAAGCGGCTAGCAACCCTTTCAACCAACCCATCACGCCCCAACCCACCCCGAACAGCACCGCCCCCGCCGATAGCATCCCTAACCTGGTTTACACCGGAGCCAAGGAGCTTAAACTTAGCGATCAACTTTCACAGGGTACACTGTCTAGCATTAGCGGCTCAGGCCAACTGGTAGGTAATTTCGTTGGGCAAAAAGCTAATATTTACGTTACCCAGGACACTAACGACAAAATTGAGGAATATTATCGTAAATTGATGATTAGCTCCGGCTGGAGTGCCGTTAATCGTCAGGCGGATGATAGTAATCTGGTACTGGTTTATCAAAAAGCTGGAACTAAGCTGGTTTTCAGCGTTAATCTGGTTTTGACTACCGATAAACTGGTGGAGGAATTAAAATCCCAGGTTAAGGTTAATGACCGCCTGATTCTGATAGCGCAGGGCAAAGCCACCGAAGCCCCGCCCACTCCGCTCGTCATTCCTGGTTCGCCAACCGCCGAGGTTAAGGCCGGGCAGAAGAAGATTGCCACGATTGAGCTGGAAAAAGGCGGTACTATTATCGCCGAGCTTTACCCTGACCTGGCTCCTAAATCGGTGGAGAACTTCGAGAAGCTGTCGAACAAGGGCTTTTATAATGGCCTGAACTTCCACCGGGTAGAACCGGGCTTTGTAGTACAGGGCGGCGACCCCAAAGGTGATGGCACGGGTGGCCCGGGTTATAACATTCCAGGCGAGTTTGCCGAAAATACGGCAGTTTATAAATTGCCCGACAACCTCAAGGACAAAGCCAAACACGTCTTCGGTTCGTTGGCAATGGCCCGTGCCGGAACTCCAGACAGTGCCGGTAGCCAGTTTTATATCGTTATCGGGCAAGAAACCGACCCTTCGGTATCTGGCCTTAATGGTAAATATGCCGTTTTTGGTAAAGTTAGCGATGGAATGGATTTAGTCACCAAAATCGCCAAAGGTGACAAAATCAAGAGCAGCAAGGTCGAAGTCAAGTAGAAATATGAAGGATGAGGGATGAAGGATGAAAAGGAGCAAGAATTCAGGAGTCAGGAGTTAGAATTAAGAATAACCGTAGGAGGATGATTCGTCATTCGATGGTTATCGCAGGACAGAGTATGCTCCTACAAATTCTCCCTAGTCCTTTATTCTTTTTTCTTTCTCTTTCATCCTTCCGAATTCATCCTTCCGAGCATTGACCCTGACAATTCTGGCTGTTACAATCATTCTGTAGAATTTATCTGTATCAGCCAGAATAAAATATGAACAGGAGAAACTAGAATGCCAAAGAAAATTGCGACAATTGAAATGGAGAAGGGCGGCACTATCAAGTTAGAGCTTTACCCGGATAGCGCGCCTAACACCGTCGCGAACTTTGAAAAACTTGCCAATACCAACTTTTACAACGGCCTGACTTTTCACCGGATTGAGCCCGGCTTTGTGGTGCAGGGTGGCGACCCTCTGGGTAACGGGATGGGCGGTCCTGGTTACAAAATCAAGGCTGAATTTAACCCCCGCAAACACCTCGAAGGCACTTTGGCGATGGCCCGTTCGCAAAGCCCTGATAGTGCTGGCAGTCAGTTTTATATCTGCCTCGCCCCCGCCCCTTTCCTCGATAACCAGTACACCGTTTTTGGGCAGGTAACAGAGGGAATGGAAATTGTGAAGGGTATTCGTCGGGGCGACAAAATGACTACTGTTAAGGTTACTTCCGTCGAATAAACCGGGGAATTAGAGCTTCCTGGGAAATAGATGCCCGAACAAGAAGTACAACCAGAACTTTCCGAATTGAGCTACAACGCAATAATCAGCATTGTAGCTCAAATTCCGTCTGGTTCGGGAATTCATCCTGAAATCGCCAGAGCCGCTATTATTCGGGCGGCCCAGTTCTTCGGCGAACTCCATAGTCTTACCGGGAACCTCTGGGATACCCGCGACCGAAACAATAACCTGATGCTGGGCAAATTCACCTATAACACCAAAGCCGGACTATTGCCCGGTACAACCCTGGAGCAGCACGGCGTACTGGAACATCATGCCCGCCAAATTTTAGGGGAGTTGGACGAATATTATGTGGTGGACCGCATAGACCAGGTGATAACCGGGCGCAGCCTTAGCCTGATGGGTTATATTTCGGGCGGCACTTCCAAACAGGGGATGGTAGCGATTCAGCTAGATCCGGATTTACTTTACTTAGCCCTTCCTCAAAGCGACCGGGTATTTGATGCAGTTAGCCGAGCCTGTTACCGCCTGATAAAATCCGGCCTCAATCCCCATAAACCGGTGGCTTTCCACGCCGAAATCAATAACCGCTATGGTCACAGCCGTATCATCAAACACCAATACGACACCCTGAAAGCTTTAGGAATACCAGAGGCAGAATTACCCCGCTACAAATCGCATATTTACCTTACCATGCCGGAAACTTTACCCTTGAATGAGGATTTGGTAGCCGAGGAACTACTCCGCTCTAATCTGTTGCAGTGGTCAAGAGGCTAACGGTTGTGGGTGGGCAGTCGTGGGTTATCGGTAAGAGGGCAATAAAAAGGGCAGATACAGAAATCTACCCCTACAAATATTCTATTAAACCTGTTCGGCCTTGTTAATATTTTCCGACAACCGATAACCGAATACTAATAACCGAAACTTACCGACGATTACCCTTATTCCAGGGGTCGTTGTTGCCGCGGTTACGTTTGCCCGTAAACAAGCCTTTTAAATTTTTCCAGGAGAATATTGGGTCACGGTTTACCATATCGCCACGCCAGAATTGCGGTTCGTCATTCAACATTGCGCCAAAACCGAAGAAGCGAATAAAAACGGGAGCAATATAAAGCGCAAAACCAACCAAAACCAATACCTCACCCACAATGCGGACACTGCCGAAATTTTGCAGAGCAATCATGCCACAAATCATAAAGAAGAAACCGAAAATCAAATAAGCCAAACTCCCGGTAATTTTGTGGTCGCGCAGCCACTGGCGGAAACGGGTATAGGTAGTAGTTTTGGGGCGAATTGGGCGTGGCGGGGTTACAGGCATTACGCTAACATTAGTGGGCTTTTTCTTTGGCTCTTTTTCGCGCTCACGCTCAGGAGCAGGAGCTTCTGGCACAAAAGAATCCATTTTTTCCAGAATTTCGCGTATTTCTTTTTCGTACTTTTTCATAACTTTACCATCCCCGCTTGGTAGCCTTGCTTGCTCTAGTTGAGCCATCACATCTATATTTTAGCAGACTTATCGAATTATCAAAAGCCCTCTTTCCGATCGAGGTTTATTAATCAGGAATTTATTCAACTTTTTAATTAGTGAGAAAGATTCAGATTTGAATATTGTGCAACTGTCCACTGCTTTACCAACTTCAGGAGAGTTTATAGCAGGAGGTTTTAACGGTAGGCGAATGTATTTTTAATCTAACCGTTTACCGCCATCTCAGCCTTAATCTTATTTTAGAACAGGCGAGGCAAATTGTAAATAGCTAACGAGCTTGATTCAAGTGAACTTTTAGGGGTTTTCCACATTTCCACTTTCAACCAGGCTAACTGATTGATTCAAAGGGCTGAATCAAATTGATTCATTCAGTGATGTTTTCTAATATATCCAAACGCGTCAATAAACCCTTACTTGAGAACTGAACCGCCGCTACATCTAGCCGCGATTCGGGTGGCTCCATGTTGGCCTTCCACAACTCCAGGTGAGTGTTAAGGTAGGCTTCGGCTAACCGGGTAAGGGTTGCCAGTTTGCGCGGCCCGATGGACTCCTCCGGCAATCCGGCGTTATCCCCCCGCCGGGTACGCACCTCGATAAACACCAGGCAATCTTTGTGCCAGGCTATAATGTCAAGCTCGCCATATTCACAACGCCAGTTAGTTTCGACTACCCGGTAGCCCAGGCTGGTCAATTTGTTAGCCGCCAGCCGTTCGCCCATATTTCCCAGCTTTTTGCGGGATTTGGTGTCGCGGCTTTTCTCGGTTGTCGGTTGTCGGTTGTCGGTCAAACCTAACCCCCTAACCCACTTCCCTATAGAGGAAGGGGGAATAAATTCCTTTTTTCATTCTTACTACTGACTCCTGAATTCGGACGCAGGCCTTCGTCCTTACCCCGCTTGCGTGATGAGTCGCTAGAGTGTAAACTTTATTGGAGTATGCGTCAAACAAAATTCGGTTACAAAGGCTTATGAGAATAACACCAACCCTTGAATATGAATATCAACTCTGGCAAGCCGGGAAAAATCTTCTGGTGGGCATTGATGAGGTTGGACGCGGAGCTTATTGCGCCGGGGTAGTGGCGGCGGCGGTAATTTTGCCCCAGGACGAAAAAAAGCTGGCCTTATTGGCAGGGGTGCGAGATAGCAAACAGCTTTCGGCTAAAGCCCGCGAAATTCTGGCAATTAAAGTGCGGCAGGTCGCCCTGGCGGTAGGGGTTGGGGCAGCCTCCCCAGCCGAAATAGACCGCATCAACATTCGTGCAGCAACCGCGCTGGCAATGTGCCGAGCCCTCCGCCAGATTGGAACTTACGAGCATTTGCTGGTAGATGGTTTACCCGTCAAAGAACTCGATTTAGCCCACCAGACTGCCATTATTAAAGGTGACTCTTTCTGCCTTTCGATTGCCTGTGCCTCAGTAGTTGCCAAAGTTTGTCGGGACGGGCTGATGCACAAACTGGCGGTGCGCTATCCTGGTTATGGGTGGGAACATAATGTAGGGTATGGCACTCCCGAACATCGCGCAGGATTAGCCGAATTTGGCCTTACACCCCACCACCGCCGCAGCTTCGCCCCTATCCGCGCCCTCGTTTTTGCCAACAACCCAGAAACATCAAAATAAGTATAAGGGTAATGTAATAGATGAATTGAACCACCAAGACACTAAGACACCAAGAAAACTTATTATTCCTTTGTGCCCTTGGTGCCTTTGTAGTGAATAATTTTGCTCAAATAAACAAAGCGAATTCGGTATAAGAGAATAACAATGCAAATAATCAGATTGGTTAAAGGCGATGAAGAAAAAGCCCTGGAAGCGGCTAAATATTTCGGCGAGGATGAATACCCCGAAGTAGCGGCAAACCTGACCAGCCAGGAGGTAGCCCCATTCCTGGCGGACGAAGCCAATTACCTGATTGCGGCTTATGTAGAAGATAAACTGGCCGGGTTTGTGTGGGCGGTCAGGATGCAAAGATTAGACCAAAACCGGGCGATGATGTTTATTTTTAGCATTGATGTTTTAGAGGAATACCAACGACAGGGGATTGGGCGAGCCATGATTAACGAGCTAAAAAAGGTCTGCCAGCAGGGGAATTATCTGGAAATGTTTGTGGTTACAAATGATTCTACTCCTGCCGGAGTAGCTTTGTATGAGGCCACCGGAGCAGTACGACCCGCCCAGGATGATATTGTGTATGTTTATGATGGCAAAGGTTTAGAAATTTGAAATCCCGGTTAAAAATTCTGGTGACGGGCGGCGGGACCGGGGGCCACGTTAGCCCTGCTCTGGCGGTAATCCGGGCTATCCAGGATTTAGCTAAAAACCAGTCCTGGCAACCCGTTTTTCGTTATATCGGCAGTAAGCGGGGGATTGAAAGCAAACTGGCTACTGAAGCCGGTCTGGAATTTGTGGGAGTAGAGAGCGGCAAACTACGCCGAGCTATCAAAATTTCGGGTTATTTCACCAAAGAAAATCTTCTGGATATTTTTCGCATCCCGGTTGGGGTAATACAATCTTTGTGGCAAGTCTGGAAGTTCCGCCCTGATGTGGTTTTAAGCACCGGGGGCTATGTCAGCGTGCCACCTGTAATAGCCGCCTGGTTATTGCGCGTTCCGGTTATTACCCACGAGCAAACCGTCCAGATAGGTTTAGCTAATAAAATTACCGCCCGTTTCGCAAAGCGCATCGCCCTGACTTTCGAGGGGGCCGCCCAGGAACTTTCTCCCAAATTGCGCCGCAAAAGCTTTGTGACTGGCAACCCTGTGCGCAATATTATTTTTAACGGGAGTCGGGAAAAGGCACGGGAATTTTGCGGCTTTGACCCGGCGGACGACAATTTACCAGCAATTTATGTGACGGGCGGGGCGCAGGGGGCACGGATTATTAACCGGGCGGTTGAGTCTGAACTTGGAAATTTGTTGGGAATTTGCCGGGTTATCCACCAATGCGGGCAGCAACCCGCCGGAGATGAGCAGGATTACGACAAGCTGGAAAATATCGCCCAGACTCTTTCGCCCGAACTGCGACGACGTTATTGGCTTACTCGCTTTGTTGGCGACGAAATTGGCGATATTTTTGCCCTGGCTGATTTGGTGGTAAGTCGGGCCGGGGCGGGTACGGTCACGGAAGTCTCGACTTTGGGTAAAGCGGCTATTTTTATTCCCCTCGTACCTACTGGCGGCGATGAACAAACCCGCAACGCCCAACGTAGCGTTGATATCGGTGCAGCGATAATTATTCCCCAGGCCGAAATGAGCGGCGAACGGCTCATAAACGAGTTGCGTATTCTATTAGCCGACCAACCCCGTATACAAAAAATGGGAGAGGCTGCTCTGACCCTGGCCCGTCCAACTGCCGCCCGCGATTTGGCTCAGGCGGTTATTGAGTTAGTGGACATGGGGTAGGTTGACCAACCACCAAAAACTGAGAACTTTTCCAACAACCGTAATAGAAAGGACACGATTGGGACATGGCGGGTAAAAAAGGGCGACCAATAGATGACGAAACAAGCTATATAAGCGAAAAAGAACGTAACTTTCGTCGCCTGATTGCCAGTGGAATAGGCTTGTTAGTGATTGCGGTAATAGGTATCTTCTCGGTCTCGGTGTTAGGGGTGGGAGTGCCTACACCTACACCAACAGTTGGTGTAACAGTTACTCCTGATGATGGGGTAAGGGAAGCTTCCGACATTGGGCGTTCGACAGTTGTTACTTCAACTGTGCAAGGGGCTTTGGGGTCAGGCGGGAAATACAAAGGCGATTGGTATGAACTATACTTTACCGCCCCGTCCTATCCTGATGTTAAAGCCAATCATAAGGGCAGCCTTGACCAGTATTTGAGCAATTTTATTGATACCGCCCAGGTTTCGGTAGATATGGCAATTTATGATTTCGACCTGGATAACGTGGCAGAAGCGTTGGTACGGGCAGCAGGGCGTGGTGCGCGGGTGCGATTCGTAACGGATACTGATACGGTTAATAATACCAAAAATGAAGAGGTGCAAAAAGCTCTGGGTAAACTCCGGGTGGCTAAAATCCCGATTGTGCAGGACGAACGCAAACCGATAATGCACAACAAATTTACAGTGGTTGACAATAAAATAGTGGCTACAGGTAGCTGGAATTATACTGATGGCGATACTTATCATCTCAACAATAACCTGATTTTTATTAGACTTCCCCAAATTGCCCAGAACTATACCGCCGAATTTGAAAAAATGTTTGTGAATAAACAGTTTGGGGCAAAAAAACCTGCCGGAGTGCCAAATCCCCAGGTGACCACTAACACCGGGGTGCTGATTGAAAATTACTTTGCGCCAGAGGATGGAGTCGCCAGAAGAATTGTGGGGAAAATCAACGGAGCGCAATCCAGCATCTATTTTATGGCTTTTTCCTTTACCCAAAATGACATTGGTAACGCCATAATAGCAAAAGTTAAGTCCGGGCTAAGGGTAGGGGGTGTCTTTGAGACTACCGGGAGCAACACTCCCTTCTCGGAATATGGCAAGATGTCCAAAGCCGGGCTGGAAGTTTACACCGATGGCAACCCCTGGGTGATGCACCACAAGGTTATCATTATTGACGAGCGGATTGTGATTTTTGGCTCTTTTAACTTTAGCGATAACGCCGACAAAGAAAATGACGAGAATCTGCTAATGGTGGATGACGAAAATCTGGCAAGAGCCTTCAAAACGGAGTATGACCGGGTGCTGGCGGTTGCCAAAGCCAAAACGCCGACCAAGAAGTAGGGGTTTGGGGGTTAGGGATTAAATGTAGTGGTAGACCTCCGTGTCTACCCAAAAAAAGCATCTGGTACTAATTTTCCTCTTCGCCAAGCAGCACTTCTAATAATTCGGGCTTGGCATACTCAGCCCAAAACTCATCAGCCAGAGCTTGCCAATCACCCCTAATGCCATAACGTGCGAAATATTCGCAAATACGCCGTAAATCACGCTCCAAAATAGGATGCGCGTTAGGATTTGAATAAATATCAGTAACCTGGGGGAAGTCAATCAGGGTTATCTGATTCTCCCAGTAGAGTATGTTATAAGCCGAGAGATCCCCGTGAACCAGGCCATTTTGAAGCATTAACTTGATATTCCGCAAAACCTCTTCAAATAAGGGTTTAGCCTCATTTTGGGCCAAAACAGTTTCGTTAAGGGTGGGGGCGGCTCTGTTATTGTCACCTTTATAATCCATTAATATAACGTTATCAGATACCGCATGCGGTTGGGGGACGGCAGCCCCGGCCTTGAAGAGCTTCTCCAGGGTGGTGTATTCGTACAAAAGCCAGGAAGTATGTTGAACCTGTTCGCCAAAAGCGGTTTTTTTACCAATAGCCCGCATAATACGATGGTCGCTGGTCTTTACCGCCCGACCTTCTCCGGTCAATATCTGGCGACCTTCCCGGTACATTTTATCGTTGCGAAGGCTGCGAAACTGACGAGGCCGATATACTTTTGCCGCCACTAAATCCAGGCCAGTTTCGGGGTTAGCCTGACAACGGTAAACAGTAGCCTCTTTGCCGCCCTTAACCTGTGCCAACACATCACTGATAATATGCTCTTCGTAAAAGTCCTTCAGGGAAGATAGCAGCCAGGTTTTTTCGTATTTGGAAGGTTGATAGGTGGGATGGAAACCGCCTTCCAGTCCAGTTGCTTCCGCTACCGTCTGTAAGATTTCGGTTTTTGATTTTTTTGGAACATAATGAGCTTTTGGCGGGCGAGGGGGGGTGCCCTCAACGGGAAATTCAGGGTGGCTTTCAAAATCATCAGTGGCAATTCGATACTTAGGCAACCTTTAACTCCTTAATTGCTTTAAAAATTGGCGGGTAAGCGTATCAGTTGTAGAAGTTATATCAGTCATTTTATTTCCCCCTTGTATTATAAAAATAGCTATTGGATTAATAGCCCAATTTGGGTTAGCTGGTTATACTATATGCCAAATCTCAACAACTGTCAATAATCCTGAAACATGCGAGGTGATTGTTCATTAGCCGGGTGTGCGCCACATCATCTATGATTTGCCCTTTTCAGGATACGCTATAATAAAAACTACAAGGGGCATTTTTAAGATTTTGGGTTTAGCCCTATTTCTACCAACAACTAACAACCAAGAACCACCAAACATCATCAACTGGAGATATTGGCAAATGCTACAGCCTGGAGAAATCATCGGTGGCACCTATCGCCTGGAACGCCAGTTAGGTAAAGGCGGTATGGGTGAAGTTTGGCTGGCCCGCCACACCCTTCTAGATGAAAACCGCGCCATCAAAATTGTACTGGGCGAAATAGCCACCAACGCCGAGTTGCGCGACAGGTTTATCCGGGGTGAAGCCCGTAACTCACTACGGCTGGAACGCCACCCCAATATTGTACGAGTCTACGAGCTTGGACAGCACGACGGCATGCCCTATATGGTAATGGAATATGTGGAAGGCTTGACCTTGCGCCAGATACTCACCCAGCGCAAAACCCTGCCACCTCGCGAAACTTTTTTCTTTCTTGACCAGATTGCCAAAGCTTTGGATTTAGCCCATCGTCAGGGAATGATTCACCGCGATATTAAACCCGCCAATGTGCTGGTAGAGCCTAACGGTAGGGCTAAATTAAGCGATTTTGGCCTCACCAAAAATTTGGAAACCAGCCAGGACGACAGCCTGACCACCACAGGGCAGTATATGGGGACTCCCGCTTATGTCTCGCCGGAACAGGTTGAAGGTCACGCCGACCAACGCAGCGATATTTATTCGCTGGGGGCAATGGTTTACGAAATGCTGACGGGCAGACCACCTTTTGTGGGGGTGGCAACTTCGGTTATCGTCCAGCATGTCACCACCGCCCCGCCACCCTTGCGTAATTTTAACACTGCAATTCCTGACCAAATACAGGAAGTGGTAATTCGGGCTCTGGCAAAAAAGCCCGAAGAACGTTATCAAACGGCGATGGAATTTGCGGGGGCTTTTTATCGCGCTTTACAACAGACCGGGGATATTTCGACGACTACTGGCAACCAACCCTCTAACACGGCCTCCCAAAACCAGGCAACACCCCCTGTAGCCTATAGTCCGCCGCTGAATCAACAGAATTATGAGGCTACCACCCCGATTGGGATGAACCAACCAACAATTCCAACCGGGAATACTCCCTCCCAATCCTCGGTGCGCAGTGGTAATACCCCACCAACCAGCTCAGGGTCAGATCCTAATACTAATATTCCCTCGAATCCACCTTCCGACCTGCTCCAGCCAAAACCAACGGGCAAAGGTTTGCCCTTAAAAATAATCCTACCAGTGGCGGCCTTAATTGTGATAGTGATTGGGGCGATAATAATTTTTCTAATGGTTTCTGGCTCAAACAATAATTCAACGGGTGATCAGGTTAATGTACCGTTGCCAAAATTTACTCCTGCCTTTACCCTGCCGACTAAAACTACTGAGCCGCTTGTTTTTGGCAATCAAATCAATCAGGTCAACGCCCTGGACCTTTCGCCCGACGGCAAAATTATCGCGGCGGGTTATGAAGATAAATCCATCCGTCTATGGAGTGTTGAAACTGGACAGGAAATCCTCAATTTGTCAGGCCATCAGCAGCATATAACCGGGGTGAACTTTTCCAGTGATGGTAAAATGCTGGTCAGTTGCAGTGGCGATAATAGCTTGCGGCTGTGGACTATTCCCGATGGCAAGTTAATACGCACCTTCGATGGACACACTGCCCAGGTCAATAGTTGCCATTTTGTCAATAACGGTACGGAAATTTATAGTATCAGCGAGGATAAAACCCGCAAACTCTGGTCGGTTGCAACCAATGACCCTCCCGTGAGCATAGCAGTTGAGGAAGAGCGGCTTAACCGTAACAACCTTTTTAGCCCCAATGGCGCAATTGTAGCCACACTAAAAGCGGATAACAGCATTGTTTTTAACGATACCACCGCCAAAAACACCGAAATTACTATAATCTCCCCTTTCGAGACTGGAGTGCAATCAGGAGCATATAACCCAAAAGATAACAACCAGGTAGCTATCAGTCTGGACGACGGGACTATCCGTATTTGGGATTTAAAAGCTAAAGCTCAAACCATTAAACTGAATGTTTCCATTTATAGTGTTTTAACTATGATGTATTCTAGCGATGGTAAAACTTTGGTGATAGGCACTGGTCAGGGTCAAATAATTGTTATAAACCTCGAGCTTGGTAAAATTGTTAGCCAGAGCTACATTCAGGAGCGAGGAATTACTCGAATTATCTTCCTACCCGGTGAAAAGCAAATCATTAGCTCTTCCAGAGATAATACGATCCATATTACCAACCTGGAGGGGCTAAAGCCGGATAAGGTTTTTGGTAAACCATCTCTACCTTCCTTTGCCCTCTCAGTATCGGATGATGGGAAATTGGCAGCTTATACCAAAAACCGCAAAATAGAAGTTTTTGACCTGACCAATGGTACGGTTAAATACACTTTGGAGGGCCACAGCACCTCTGTAGTTAAAGTGGCGTTCTCGCATGACGGTACGAAACTAGCCTCAGTTGATAACGAGAATGAGTTATTTATTTGGGATATGAAGACAGGCAGCAAAAGCGGCGAAGATAAGCCAAACTATTCTTTTAGAGGTCTGGCCTTTTCGCCGGACGACAAATTTCTGGCGGTAGGGACTCAAAACCTTGTTTATCTCTACAATACCGCAAACTTCCCACAAAAACGTGAGTTGAAAGAAGAAAATACTGATGCCCAAATCGGTGATTTGGCATTTTTGGATAATAAAACCCTGCTAACGAGCTGGTTTGACGGTAGAATTCTGGTCTGGAATGCGGGGGAGGGCGATAAACCCACGAAAACACTGGCGAAACTAAATGGGCAATTGACAAATTTAGCAATATCGCCCAATCGCAAAGTTCTGGCAGCAGGGGCAATTAATGGCACAATTTATTTGCTTGACCCCATTAGTGGTACTGAAAAGTTACAATTAAAAACCGACACCTATTCTTTTGGGGCTTTAACCTTTGACCGTGACAGCAATCGTCTGGCAGCCGCTTTGAGCCTCGGCGAAACCCGGATATGGCAAGCCGCTGGTAAAGCCGACCAAATACCGCTAAAACTGCAAGGCCATACCGATTCTGTCTGGGGGTTCCAGTTTATTTATGATGATAAATATGGCTTTAGTGCCTCCTCCGATGGCACTACCCGGCTCTATAAGCTATAGCGGGCTTGAAATAAGTCAGGGGTTGTGCTACCCTCTCCGATTGAAGGATGAAAAGAAATTCTTGTAGGGGTAGACCTCCGTGTCTACCCCTCGGAAACTATCCTGTTCATCCTGTTTATCCTTGTTGATATTTTCCCGACAACCGAAAACTGACTACCGACAACTGCTTTAGAAAGTAAAACATAAAAAATGACCATAGAACTTGCTATAAATAAAATATTAGGAGAAAATCTCCTGAGTAGGTTAGAGCCGGAACTTGCCCGCAAAACCGACCACCTTTGCCAGATATTGGCAGAGATGGGGTCGGTATTGGTGGCCTATAGTGGCGGGGTGGATAGTGCGCTGGTTTTGAGAATGGCTGATTTGGTGCTTGGCCCGGAAAAAGCGGCGGGCTGTCTGGCGATTTCCCCCAGCATTCCACCTCGCGAAATTGAACTGGCGCAGAAAAACGCCGAACAAATCGGGGCGCGGCTGATAGTGGTACATACCAACGAAATGGAAAAAACAGGCTATGTCGAGAATAGCCCCCAACGCTGTTACTTTTGTAAAAATACCCTCTTTACTGAGTTAGATGAAGTCGCCAAAGAACAAAGTTTTGCTTTTATCGCCGACGGTTTTAATGCTGACGATTTGGGCGACCATCGCCCCGGTATGCGGGCGGGCAAAGAGTTAGAGGTACGGAGTCCCTTGCTGGAAGCAAACTTTAATAAGGCCGACATTCGGGCTCTTTCCAAAGCTCTGGGATTGCCCACCTGGAACAAACCCGCCGCGGCTTGTCTCAGTTCGCGGATACCCTATGGCACGCCTGTCACGGTGGAAGCTCTGGAAAAAATTGGGCAGGCCGAGGAATTTTTGCAAGACCTGGGCTTTGTAGGAGTGCGGGTGCGCCATTACGACAAAATGGCCCGCATCGAAGTGCCACTAACCGACCTGACCCGCTTTGTGCAAGAGCCAGCCCGCACCCAGATTAGCGAGGGGCTACACGCTATTGGCTATAACTACATCGCCATTGACCTGGACGGTTATCGCACCGGGAGTCTGAACGAAGTAATTCAGATTGGTAGAAAGAAAGCCCAGGCATGACCTTCTTTATCAAACAGGAAGTCTTGGCTCAAATTGAAAAATTAGCCGGGCAGGGTTTTCCGTATGAGATTTGCGGGTTTCTGGGTGGCACGGTTTTGGGTCAAGCTACCAACCTAAAACCAGCCAAAAATGTTTCGCCCCAGCCCCAGGTGGAGTATAATATAGCCCCGGAGGAAACCCTGAGCGTATTGCTAGGCCTTGAGGGACAGGGCTTGAAACTAACCGGAGTTTATCACTCGCACCCACGTTACCCGGCCCGGCCCAGCAGCACCGATATTAATCTGGCTGACCTGCCGGGGGCGGTCTATCTGATAACTTCGGTATATGACGACAAAAATGGCGTATTGAAATACGAAACTCGGGCCTACCGCATTGAAAACGGTAAGGCTAAAGCCGCAAAACTGGAAATAATCTGATGGCAACCGAAAAAATTAATAAAAATATTGAGGAAAATAAACCAGCTACCAAAAAGCCGCGCCACACCGCCTTGAGTGACCGCAACTGGGAAGTGGTGCTGGTAATAGTGTATGTTTTCCTGGTTTCGATTGGCTTGACCGGGGGGATGGTGCTTATCTCGGTTGGTGAGAATGTGTATCGAATTCTGCCCGCCGCCAGCCTTCTGGTAATGGTGGGGGTATGGCTAACCCTGACTTTACCTTTCTATAGCAAGTTATCCTTCTGGGGAACAATAATTTTTATTGCCACCTATTTAATGTTTGGGGTGCCGTTTGTATTTTTAGGGTTGTTGCCAATGGTATGGGCAATTGTGGCGGTACTGTTTATAATTTTTGGGGTGGCCTGTTTTGTGATTATGTTCCGCCAGCGCAACTTGTTCCTACCACCGCCACCGCCCGTTAAAAGGAAAGCCGCTAATGAGTGAAAAGTTACAACAATCTTAAACTAGAAAAGCTTAGTATGAAAATAATTAAACCTGAAAAAGGGGCGAAATGCTATTGAATTATTAACTGGCATGGGGTAGAATAAAGGGGAAATTAAATAAAGAGATTATGAACAATCATTTTGTACCTTGAACTAAATCTCTCCTCCTCTCAAAGAGGCTCACCTTTGGTAGCGGGTGAGCCTTTTTGAGTTGTAGTGCTTGTGTGTTAAGATTATAATTAATACAAGAGAGATAAATTACTCCCGTTGGGAGATAGCTAAAAGGTAAGGATTTCCGGTTTATGTCCCAGAAAAGAACGCCCGACTACCTTCGGCGTGAAAAAGGTCCAACGATTGGTTGTGCAGATGTAACGATTGTTTCAGTTGCAGCCATAACCGGGTTTGTTATCTTGATTTTGATTTTAAGCCGGGCCGATTTTTCTAATGTAGTAGAAACCTTCGGACGCACCAGCACGCCGCCCGTAGCCGCCGCCCAGGCTACCCCTGACCGTACCGCCACACCACGAGTGGTTTTTACGCCAACCCCGCTACCCTCTCCAACCCTGGCCCCTACCGCAACCCCTATACCAAAAAAAGCGGTGCTGAAAACCAATTGTAACCTACGACCAGAGCCTTCAGTCAATCGCGGTACCAAGGGTGAATTTCGCCCCGGAATAACTTTTGTTATTTTAAGTAGCCCTCGTGAGGCAGAAGGCATTCGGTGGATCAATGTTCAAATTGACGATGGAAGTAAAAATCAGGGTTGGATGTGGGAAAGTTGTTTTGAACTTTAATTGAGCTGATGGCTTTCCAGATAATCATCCAGAATAGCTACCACCTGACCTATAATTTCCAAATCATAAGTCCAAAACCCCTCAAACCGCCGATAAACCAGTTTATCAGCAGCATTGGCGGGGCGGTTGGGGTTAGGAAATTCACGGCTTACCAGAGCCATTGAAACAAACATGGGATTGTGGAGAATTACAAACCAGTTCTGGCTTAAATCTGGTTTGGTAGGGTCGTCAGTCGGAGTTAAGGGAACTTGCTTCAAATATGGGTCATGCCACAATTCGGCATCGGGCACACCAAACAGATAAATCGGATTTTGATTTTTCAAAAGCTGCTGATAACGTTCTTGTTGTAATTTCGCCCGTGAGAATTTTTGGAATCCACTATAAAATTTATGCGAACCACCTATCGTAAGAGCCTGGTCTTCTATCACGTGGCTCACCGCTTGCATACCCAAAACGGAGGAAGTAAAAAACACATTAGAGTTTTTCACTACTGTTAAGTTTTCGGGTTTTTCAAGCTCCTTATAACCAACATCAGTCAGGTTAGTGGCCGAAGCTATAATCAGGTCATTTAGCTGGGTGGCGTGATCTACCATATTCAAAGCTCAATTTCTGGTTTTAATTTAACGTTAATAAGACTCAAGTTAGGTAATGTCTATTATATATAATCCCAAGCTAGCTAACAAGCCAGCAAAGTACCATTTTTGGAGTAATTTCCTCAAACCCTCTTGACAAAGAACATTTTTTCTAGTAATATAACAGTACAAATATTCTATATAAGAATGTGTTCCCTCTTCCCGACAATCTTAGCTCACCTCCCCCGGTGGGCTTTTCTTTTTCATAACTAGCAGCCAATTTGCCACCTAAAATCTGTAAAAACATGATATAATAAGAGAAATTAACTGGAACAAATTTTCTTATTTTACAAGAGGCGTTATGAGCATTACCTCTGACCAACCTGAAACCGCTACTGCTCCCAAAATGAGCGAATTAAGCGGGGTTATAGAGCGAATTACCTTTCAGAATGACGATAACGGCTGGACAGTAGCCCGTATTCAACCCCTCAAAGGTAAAGCGGACGAATTAATAACGATTGTGGGGAATTTGCCCTCGATTATCCCTGGCGAAAGCCTGGAGATGCAGGGCTTCTGGAAGAACCATGCCAATTTTGGTCGTCAGTTTGAGGTTGCCCGTTACAAAGTAAAACTACCAGCCACCATTACGGGAATTCAGAAATATCTGGGAAGCGGCTTGATTAAAGGGGTGGGGCCAAAAACCAGTGCCCGGATTGTAGACAAATTTGGTCTGGAAACGCTGGAAATTCTGGAGAATAACCCTGATCGTCTGGCGCAAGTGCCTGGCTTGGGCCTGAAAAAAGTTGAGGTTATTAAAAAGGCCTGGAACGAGCAAAAAGCGATTAAAGAGGTGATGGTTTTCTTGCAGGGGCAGGGCATCAGTACCGCCCTGGCAGTGCGGATTTATAAACAGTACGAAGATAGTGCCATCGCGGTGGTTAAAAACGAGCCCTATAGGTTAGCCCGTGATGTTTTTGGGATTGGTTTC
This sequence comes from Chloroflexia bacterium, assembly GCA_038207495.1. Lineage (GTDB taxonomy): Bacteria > Chloroflexota > Chloroflexia > Chloroheliales > Chloroheliaceae > Chlorohelix. Next base: position 242,398 of record JBBQZS010000003.1, on the reverse strand, counting down.
AAAACTGCCGATAAAATTGCGGCAGCTCTCGGTATGGCTAAAGATGACCCCGAACGCCTCAAAGCCGGAATACTTTTTACCCTGAGCGAAGCCAGCGAGGATGGTCACGTTTATCTCCCCCGCGAGGAGCTCCTTAAACTAAGTGGCGAATTACTGGAAGCCGCTGCCGAGCAAATCGAAGAAGCACTGGCGGCCTTGCAACAGGAAAACGATATACGCACAGAAAAGATTTTTAACCTGAAGGAAATTCCCTTGCCGGGTAAGAAAAAAGTCGTTCTGGCGGATGAAGAAGAATGGGAACGGAGCGTCAGCGAAGCCCGCGCCGAATATTATACCGAAAGCGACGAATCCGCGCCAATTGAAGAACTGCCCCAGGATGCGATTTATCTGCCAGCCTTCCATAGTGCGGAGATGGGTATTAGCGGGGGCATTTTGCGGTTGCGAAATGCCTCTTCCCAGAAAGACCGTCTCGCCTCTTTCAAAGCCGCCTCTTTTGAACAGGTTTTTAACTATCTGGCTAACAAAGACGGTCTGGTATTGAATGATAAACAGAAAGAGGCAGTGCAGTTGGCCCTGACCGAGAAAGTTAGTGTGCTGACAGGCGGGCCGGGAACGGGCAAAACCACCTCGATGCGGGCTTTGTTGCGGGTGTTGCTGGTTAAACAGAAAAAAGTAACCCTGGCCGCTCCAACCGGGCGGGCCGCCAAACGTCTTTCCGAAACCACCGGAGCAAACGCTACCACCATTCATCGCTTGCTCGAGATGCGACCGGGCGGCGGCAAACCGATTTATGACCGGGATAATCCACTGGATGCCGATATGGTAATTGTGGACGAGGCCAGTATGCTGGATGTGCTGCTGATGAACCGCTTATTACAGGCCGTACCAAGCGGGGCGCACTTATTACTGGTGGGCGATACTGACCAGCTACCCAGTGTCGGGCCGGGAAATGTGTTGGGCGATATTGTGAACAGCGGGGCGGTGTCGGTAGTGCGGCTGGAGCAAATCTTCCGGCAAGGCGAGGGTAGTGGGATTGTCACTAACGCTCACCGGATTAATCAGGGTCAAATGCCGTTGGCAGGGCGGGAGGTTTCGGACTTCTTTTTCTTTGTAGAGGACGATACCGAAAAAGCTGCCGACCTGTTAATTGAGCTGGTTTCGGAACGTATCCCGCGCAAGTTCGGCGTAAACCCACTGCGCGATATTCAGGTGTTAGCCCCTATGCACCGCACCAGAGCAGGGGTGGGCGAACTCAATAATAGTTTGCAAGAGGTGCTAAACCCGGCCTCCCCCACCAAAAAGGAACGAAGGTGGGGCGGTCGCCTGTTCCGCGAGGGTGACAAGGTGATGCAGCTAAAAAATAACTATGATAAGCTGGTTTTTAACGGGGATGGCGGGTTTATAATGCTTATCCATCTTGAAGATCAGTTTATCAAGGTGCAGCTTGAGGATGGGCGCGAGGTTGAGTACGATTTCGCCGAACTGGACGAGTTAACGTTAGCCTATTGTGTCTCTGTCCACAAGAGTCAGGGGTCGGAATACCCGATTGTGGTGATGCCGCTAATTACGGGCCATTATCCGATGTTGCAACGTAATTTGGTTTATACTGCCGTTACTCGCGCTAAAAAGGCGGTGGTGTTGGTTGGCAGCAAACGGGCGATGGCGATGGCAATCAAAAACGACCGCCAGAATCGCCGTTACAGTGGCCTTGCCAATCGTATTCGGGACTTTGCCCCGCCTAAACTCTAAATCACCGGGATAATGCCACGCGGGGCGGATGCGCCCCGTAACAAGCTCTCTGTACTTAAATCTTCATTTCGGCTTTTAGGTATTCTAGTGTTTTGGATGTACCCACAACTATGTATACCGTAGTTTTACCACTTCATCAAAAAACTCATTATTAGAAATGAAAGAATTCGTTTTTGATAAAAAGGAAAGGATATTTAGAGGCACATTAAGTTCACTTGCGGCCATCATTTTATGATGACCATCAAGCAGAAAATGTACTAGTTGCCATGCTAAAATTCTGCCAGATATAAACCTCACATCAACCAATGAGAGAGCGAGAGCTGTCGGCATTTCCCCATTTTTTATTTTAGTTTTGTAGCTATCAATTATAGGACGTTGAAGCAACTTTGACTGCACTAAGGGGAAAAAACGCTCGAAAAAACTATCCTCTTGATTAGTAGAAAAAATTTCCTTGCCCTTATAATATTCGAGTCTTTTGTTTGAATCGGACCCAATAGGTTTACGAGAGGGTACAAACTTTGGGGTAACTTTAATTAAATTAACAATATAATCCCCAACCGGAAGAATTGTAGCAACGGTATCAATAATGGGTTGTGTTACCTCTTTTAATCCCAGCCGAAGTTGTTGGCTGAGTTCTTCCGGGGCAAGTGGAAGTTTTGCATTGCTCACCTGTGAAAAAATGGCCTCGCAAGTACCACAAGTATTACTTAGCAAATAAAGCTTGTCATCATCAATGTCGAGGTAATACCACCAATTATTTGCGCGGAGTTTAAACGAAAGTCTGGATTTAGTATCGGTAACAGTTAATGTTGCGTAAGTCATAATCATTCACAGGATTTGTTATTCTTCGCAGTGTACGCTAAAAAAGCAACCCCCTGACCTCCGAGTTCATTTTAGAGCGTCAGGGGTCAAAAAATCAACTTAACACCGCGATTATTTGCTCGATGGCATAATCCAGGTCGGACTTCTCGATAACCAACGGCGGCAAAAGGCGCAACACGTTCGGCCCGGCGGGTAAGGCCAAAACACCCCGCTCCATTAACTCCTTCAGGTAAGGCACGACCTTTTGTTTTAACTCAAGACCGTTAATCAGGCCGTAACCCCGCACTTCCCGCACCACCGTACCTATTTCGACTAACGGTTGTAGTCGCGAACGTAGATAATCGCCCAACTCGGCAGCGCGTTCTTCCAGCTTGTAATCCTGCATATATTGAATAGCAGCGATAGAGGTGGCACAGGCCAGGGCATTCCCGCCAAAGGTCGAGCCGTGACTGCTCTTGGCTAACTCGCCAAACTTCTCGTCAATCAGGACGGCACCCATCGGGATACCGCCAGCAATCGCCTTTGCCAGAGCCATAATATCGCCCTTAATGCCGGAGTGGTCGCCACCCCAGAACTTCCCGGTACGACAAAAACCCGTTTGCACCTCATCCATAATCAGCAAAACACCCGTTTCGTCGCAGAGCTGGCGTACCGCCTGTAGATACTCCACTGGCGGCACATAAACCCCACCCTCGCCCTGAATAGGCTCAAGCATAATGGCAGCAGTATTTTCGGTAATCGCCGCCCGCAAGGCTTCTACCTTGCCGTAGGGTACATGACTGAAACCAGGGACAAGCGGCATAAACGGTTCGCGGTATTTCTTCTCCCAGGTCGCGCTCAAAGCTCCCATAGTACGTCCGTGAAAGCCGCGTACAGTGGCAATAATATCGGTTTTACCCGTAATCAGGCGGGCAAATTTGAGGGAAGCCTCTACCGCCTCCGTGCCGCTATTACACAGGAAAACCCGTCGCATCCCGGCGGGAGCTACTTCCACCAGTTTTCGCAAGAGTTGAGCCCGTTTATCGTTGTAGAAAATTTCCGGGCAAGTAATCAGGGTGCGGGCCTGTTCTTCAATCGCCTTTACCACGTAAGGGTTGCAGTGACCGATATTCGCCACGCCCTGCCCGCCCACGCAATCCACGTAGCGTTTACCCGTGTCGTCCCACAAGATAGCCCCCTCGCCGCGCACAATCGTAACCTCGCGTTTGGGATAAACCCCCACCTCAAGATTATCTTCGGTAGCCCGTATATCTTCTACAACTTCAAACATTTTACTGCCCTCTCTTGTTTAATTATTCACCACAAAGACACAAAGAAATTAAAATATTCTTGGCGGTTGGTGATTAACTTATTACCGTTCCTTTGCCCGCCAGAGCCGCGCTGATGGGCTTATCGACTCGCGCATCGGCAAACACCACTTCGTGCACGCCCTCTTGTAAGGCTTCTGCCGCGCCCATCACCTTTTTCTTGAAACGACCTTCGGCAAAACGCATGCTTTCTTCCACAAAAGCTTTGTCAACCTGAGTTATCAGTGAGCTTTCGTCCCTAACATCCCGCAATAGCCCCGGCACATTGCTCAAAATAATTAGCTTATCGGCCTTGACCGCTGCCGCTACCGCCGCCGCCGCCCGGTCACCGTCCACGTTTATAGCCTCGCCCGCATAACTGATCGCCGGGGGAGTAATCGCCAGCAAATAGCCGTTATCCAGCAACAAATTTATCAGGGGCAGGTTAACTTTCTCGACTTTCCCGGTGAAATCGTCGCGTAATACTCGCTTGCGACCCTCGCTGTCAATAATTTTGATAGCATCCTTGCGTGACCCTTCCAGCAATCGCCCGTCAATCCCACTCAAACCGATGGCGTTAGCCCCTTTTTGCTGCAACATTTCCACGATGCTTTTGTTGATTTTGCCGCAATAGACCATCTCGAAAATTTCCAGGGTCTCACGGTCAGTGTAGCGGCTTTCGTAGCCCGACACACTGGTAACAAATTTAGGAGGGTGGCCCAGCTTTTCACTCAACAGATTCGTTTCATATGAGCCACCATGCACCAGAATAATTTTTTGCCCGGCAGCGTGTAATTCGGCTAAATCGGAGGTCACGGCCTCATAATTAATGCCTTTGCCCCCACCTACTTTAACAACTATCATTACATCCTCTTGAAATTAGTAACGAGTATCGAGTTGAAAACCTGTTCCCCCTTCCTTTTTAGGGAAGGGGGCTAGGGGGTTAGGTTAGTCCAACCCCTTCAAAAATTACCAGAGGGGTGAAGTGCCACGTCGTTTGCCCAACTCTACCGTAAGTTCGTAGGTGGCTTTACGCTCGCCTAAATCCTCGGCTCGTTTGGTAAAGTAATAAACCGGACCATCGGGCGTATCCAACTTCCCGGCTAAACCCATCTCTACCTGCACTCCCCAGAGATAATCGTCGGCTGGCTTGATAGCAATCCGATAAACAAGCTGACAAATTGTGCGTTTGTCCAGTTTCATTAACTCGGCAGTCAGGTTGTTTTCCTCAATGTAATCAAAAGCGTTGGCAATCCAGGCCTCGGCTTCTTCCCGCGAGAAAAACCGGGCCTCGCTGGCAGCATCAAACTGCTTGATGATAAGTTCTTCGATATTGCGTTCGCCTAAATAATCCCTTAAACTCATTCTTCACCCCAGATTCAAACAGGAAACTATTTCACCGTGTTCAATTTGACCGGTTTTGGCAAAACCCATACTTTCGTAGAGCTTTTCTGCAACAAGATTTTCCGGCTCGTAGCTGAGGAAGATTTTGTCGCAACCGGGCAGCACCTTCAGCCGTTCAATCACCTGCCGTAAGCCTTTGCGTCCATAACCTTGACCCTGATGGTCACGGTCTACCATAAAACGATAAATCCAGTAGGCTTCATCATCAGGGTCAAGGGCATACATAATAAAGCCCACCATCATATCGCCATCATAAATCGCCAGTGGCACACAACAAGTTTCGTAAGCCGCCTCTGCCAACGAATAGACGTTAGATGCAACAAAGTCGCGTTGTTCTTCTTTCAAAGTCAGCTTGATACATTGTCGCCAGTTTTCAATTGTAATTGGGCGGAGACAGACTTCCAAACCTAAACCTCTTCTAGCAAATAACCCGTTATCGGTTCGCTTTCCCAATCGTCAAAATCATCATCCTTAACCGCTTCCATCAGGGCGGGACGGGCGGCAATTCGGGCTTCATCATTTTCCCACACTGCCAGACCTACCAGCGTGCCGGTTCGGGCATCTTTCAGGGTATGGACTTCCACCAATCCGGTCTGAGTACGTGCCGCCGCCCCATAACGATGCATAGAATCAATTAATAGTTCCTCTTTGCCGGGACGCGGATGATGAATTGAAATTGAGATTACCATTTTTACCTCCCTAAAGCTAACCCTTGACTACCAGGGCAGACACGGAGGTCTCCCCTACGAATTTCGCTATCCCCCTAATTTACACCGGGTGTAGGCCCGTAAATTCCAGGCCCAACGTTTCTTCCCAGCCGTACATGATATTCATGGCCTGTACACCGTTGCCGGACGCGCCCTTGACCAGGTTATCAATCGCCGACATAACCACCAGCCGATTGCTATTCTCATCCTTCTCAAATCCAATGTCGCAGAAATTTGAGCCGCTCAAAATCTTCGGTTCAGGGTAGCGATAAACCCCTTCTTTGGTTTTAACGATACGGATAAAAGGCTCGTTGCCATATTCCTGACGATAAACTTTCCAGATGTCTTTTTCCTGCAAATTTTCTTTCAGGAAAACATGACAGGTTGCCAGAATTCCTCGCACCGCCTCAATCGAGGTCGCCGAAAAATGAATCGTTGGCTTTGGGCCAAAATTTAACTCCTGTTGCATCTCGGCGGTATGGCGATGTTGGGTTGGCATAAAAGAACGTACAGCCCCGCTTCTTTCGGGGTGATGGCTGGCAAGGCTGGGTTTGTTGCCTGCCGCGCTAGAGCCGATTTTGGTTTCAGCTACCATAAAATTAGTGTCCACCAGACCATGTTTATACAAAGGCATCAGCCCCAGAATTACCGCCGTAGCCGAACAACCCGCCCCGGTTACATAGTTGCTTTCGCGAATTTGCTCCCGGTGCAGTTCGGGAATACCATAAACGAATTTGGGCAACCAATCTTTGGCGGTGTGTTCATGTTCGTACCATTTTGGATAATCTTCCGCCGCCCGTAATCGAAAATCGGAGGATAAATCAATAATCCGGGGGGCAAGCTCTGCAAATTTTTCGATTTTGCCCATCCCCGAACCATGCGGCAAGGCCAGATAGAGTAAGTCGCACTCCCCTAGCTGAGTCATTGAGATAAATTTCAAGTCGGTGCGTTTCCGCAAATTGGGGTGGATACTATGGACAAATTTACCGCTATTACTCTCGCTGGTGACTTGAGTAATTTCCACCATTGGGTGACCCAGCAATATCCGCACCAACTCGCCCCCGGCATAGCCACTGCCGCCCACAATTCCGACCCGTATTTTATTCGCCACTGCTAAATCCTTCTCTTATAGTTTTGTTCCCCCTTGCCTGAATCAGGGAAGGGGGTTAGGGAGTTAGGTCAACCGACAACCAACAACTATTTTCCGCCCTTGCCAACTTCCAGCACATAATCCACCACTTTAGCCGGGATATTAACCCCGGTGGTGTCAATACTATTGCGGAACTCCATCGTGTAATTCACTTCGTTGACCAACAAGCCCCGATACTTGTCCTCAAATACGTCAATCGCCACTACACCGCCGCCAACCGCTTTCGCCGCTTTCACACAAATATCGTTTAATTCGGGCGTAACCGGGCAGTTGGTAGCCTCGCCACCTCGCGCGGTGTTGGTTATCCAGTGCGGGCTACTGCGGTAAATCGCACAGATAGTTTCATCGCCCACCACAAAGGCCCGAATGTCGCGCTCCGGCTTGGCGATATACTCTTGAATATAGAATATACTATGCTCGTAATGGCCTAGCGTCTCTTTGTGCTCCAGAATCGCTTCCGCCGCTTCCCGGTCATTGAGCTTCGCTAACAAGCGCCCCCACGACCCAACGGGCGGCTTGATGACCACCGGGTAGCCAAGTTCCTCAATCGCTTTCAAAGCCGATTCGGGAGTAAAGGCAAGTTTGGTTAGTGGACTTGGTACGCCATTCATAAGCAAAGCCTGGGTAGTCAGGAATTTGTTACCGCAAGTGTTCGCCACATGCCAGGTGTTGACGGTAGGAATACCCCAATCGTTCAGCACTTTGAGCGAATACAAAGCCCGACTATGGTTTATGCAGCGTTCCAGCACCACATCATATTCAAAGGGTTTTTGTTCCAGGTTAAAAACGATTTCCGGGTCGTAAATTCGGTCAAATTCCAGCCCGCGCTGCTCGAATTCCGCAAACAACAGCTTTTCTTCAACCCGTACTCTCGAAAGCAGCACGCCTATTTTCATTTTTATTCGCCCCAGTCTTCTTCTTCTTCAGGGGCAAGAGCTAATTCCACCGGGTTAATACTGGTTACTTCCAGTTCCGCCCCACAATCGGCACACTGAATGATTTCACCCTTCTCAACGTTCGCAGCCAGGGTAAGAGTCGCCCCACATTCTGGACATTCTGCCGTCGCCATTTTCTCAATACTCCTTTTTTTATAGATAACAAAAAACGACACTATCGCCCACTCCATAAGGACGAATGTGTCGCCATCCAGCCCCGCTATAGAGCCGCAACAACTTTCGTGATACCACCTTACATTGCTGACACCTCACGGCGCACAGCCTCACCCGGTTCATGAGTATAAACCGTGACGCTCTAACGGGCGCACCCGGCCAGTTCTATTTTCCTGCCAAAGCAAGATTTCTTCTGGCGACTCAGCGGTCTTCTCGAAGTAACCCGGTTGACCACCCTTGCAGCACCAGGGGGTGGCTCTCTGACAACTCAGCAAAAACTTCTAACTGTCCGCGTCTAAGTCTGTAGCTAGTTTGTGATAAATTTTCAAACAAATTTTACAACAGCTATCCAGTAGAGTCAAACCCGATTATGGCTATTTTGTAACCTCCACCCGATTGGTGAAACTTTTACCTCTCCGCAAGGGTATAATATAAGGGATGGGAAAATTCGTAGGGGTAGACCTCCATGTCTACCCTGAATTTAGAGAATTGTTCCTCCTTCCCTGAATCAGGGAAGGGGGTTAGGGGGTTAGGTTAACTAGGTCAACCCATGAACGAAAGATTTCAAGACCAGGGAAGCACAATTTATAACTTTTTGGATGAATTCCTGGTGCAATGCCCCCAATGTTCAGCATGTGCTATTGTAATTACCCTGGATAAAAATTCTGACAAAATCCAATTGTTTAGTAAAAGAAGGTTAGTTTGCCAGAAATGCGGGCATACCAGCGAGTGGGAAGGCAAATCGGTGGCGTTGGCGGGTAATATAGACCCCTATTTTCAGCTTCCACTCTGGCTACAAATTCCCTGTTGCGGTGAAATCCTGTGGGCGTATAATCATAAACACCTGAACTATCTGGAAAACATTGTGGAGGCCAAACTACGGGAAAACAAACCAGGCCCAGGCCCTAAAAAAACTATGATGACCCAACTACCCGCCTGGATAATGAATGCCAAGAACCGGGACGAGGTTTTGAAAAGCATTGTGAAACTAAGGGCGAAGGATAAATAATGCAGAGGTTAGTTTAACAACAACTGATTACTGAATACTGATTACTGACAACTTTTAAGGAATAATTTTGAAACGAATAAATTTCTACTTCAAATATGCCTGGCGTTCTGTGCTGCGGGGCGGGCAGCGCAGTTTTTTTGCGGTATTATGCGTAGCGGTGGGGGTAGCCGCTCTGGTAGCCCTGCAAGCATTAGGGGCGAGTATTCAGGATACCCTGACGGGCGATGCCAAAGCGCGAGCGGGCGGCGATATTAATTTATCGCCAGGTAATAGTAACCGTTTGGAACGAGCTACCGCCGCGGCCCGCTTCAGCCAGAACGATTTTGATACCCTTAACAGATATAAGGCCGATGGCACAATTGTAGAGTGGGCACCCCTGACCCAAAACACCCTGCAACTAAAGGGCTATTTCAGTTTTCCCCCTTCGTTATATGTGGTTGACCCTAATACTTACCCACTTTATGGTAGCCTGGAAATCCTGGAACCAAAAGGCAAAAGCCTCAAAGAGCTACTGAGCCAGCCTAATGCAGTTATTATCAGCAAAAATCTGTGGGAAAAACAAAACTATAAATTAGGGCAGGAAATCGAAGTTTCGGGCACAAACGGGCAGAGCGGCAAACTGAAAATAGTGGCCGAAAGCAATGTGGATTTGCCGGGGGTTATTTTTGGAAACGGCCAGTTTTTCGGCTATGGTATGACATCACCTCAAACCGCCAGCACTTTTTTTTCCGCCGAAGATTTGCAACCTTACCTGATTTTTGTGAAAACCAAAAGCGATGCCGTGACCGACTCAGTATTACGCACTCTGAAAAGTTCCGGGCAGTTCCGGGGCCAAACTGTCCAGGAAATCCAGACCCAATTAACGCGCGGCCTGGATATAACCAAAGATTTCCTGTCCTATATCGGGTTATTGTCGTTGCTGGTGGGCGGCATCGGCGTAATAAATACTATGTTGGTGGTGATAGGGCGACGAGCCAGCGAAATCGCTACAGTCAAAGCCCTCGGCCTCAAAACCCGCCAAACCCTCTTTATTTTCACCCTGGAAGCCCTGATATTAGGTCTGGGTGGAAGCATTTTGGGAGTGGTTTTAGGGGAACTGTTGGGGCTAGGTATCAAAGGGGTGGCGGAAGGATTTTTTGCGCGCCCACTTAACTGGGGCTTATACCCAACACCCATAATTGTGGGCTTGCTGGTGGGAGTATTAACCTCGGCAGTATTTGGTTTTCTCCCGGCTTATGCCGCCGCCAAAGTCCGTCCGGCGATAGTTTTACGCGCTCAAAGTTCGTTTATCCCGCGAGTAGGTGGAATCGCCAGTTTTGTAATTTTGTTAATTATGGGGCTGTTGTTAGGGGTGATAGCGGGGGTGCTGCTGGGTAATATTTTGCTAGGCATCATAATCTCGCTGGTAACACTAGTGGTATTCCTAATATTGGTCGGGCTGTTGTGGCTGGTAATTGCGGCGGTAGGTCTGATACCCGCTCCGCCCAACCCTAGCGTAAAAATGGCCTTCCGCAGTTTCAGTCGCAACCGGGGGCGCACCGCCACTACCGTTTTGGTGATGATTGTCGGCCTATTTTTTATCAGCTTTATCACCTTTGTGGCGGATAGCGTCAAAGCTACGATAAAGGATGCTTTCGATATTCAGCTTGGCTATAACGCCGTAGGTTTTAATCTGGCGGCGGGGTCGCTGGTGGGGCAACCCGACCTGGCAGCCAATGACCGCACTTTGGCGAAACTAAAAGAAGTGCCGGGTTTGCAGAAAGTTTTTACCGGGAACTTTGCTAATGCTCGTCTGGAAACTATCAATGGCGCAATTCCATTAGGTGGGACATCAAGCGTGGATATGAGCGGGCGAGGCTACGTTAATGGCGAAGCACCCGGCGCGGCAGGCAAACAAAAAGTTCTGGCAGGGCGCAACCTGACCCCCGAAGATGCCGATAAAAATGTAGTGATGATAAAGCAAACTGTAGCCCAGAATTATAACCTCAAGCCGGGGGATAAAGTAACCTTGCGGGCGCAAAGCACTTTTGGGGGCGGACGAAACAGCCAACCTAACAATACCGTTATTGAGTTTGAGATAATCGGGGTGCTGGATGCCGGGAATCAGGTGGTTAACTTTGAGCGTGACTGGATTGCCCCCTTTAACTCGGTCGCTAAATTGGGCGCACCCGTAACCCTGTATTATATGTTTGTAGACCGCACGCAAAAGCAAGCCAGTTTGGAGGCGGTGCAAGGGGTTATTTTTAACGTTTTTGACCTGGACGACCTGATAAATACTTTTAGCCGTATTCTCGACCAATTCCTGGCTTTCCCGCTAATTTTGAGCCTGTTGAGCCTGTTTAGCGGGGCGATTCTGGTGGCGAATAATGTTGCCCTGGCGGTGCTGGAGCGTCGCACCGAAATTGGCGTGTTAAAAGCGGTCGGGGCTAAACGGCGGCGGGTGATGGGCATTTTGTTGTGGGAAAGTGGGCTGGTAGGTTTACTGGGAGGACTGATAGGGGTTGGTTTCGGGGTGCTTATCGCCATCAACGTCAATAATATTACCGGTACAGCCCGTGCCAGCCTGAACATAACCTGGTCGCCATTGACAGCAGTTTTATTGTTATTATTAGGGGTGGGTCTGGCAATTTTCGCCACCATCGTTAGTGCCTGGGGCGCAGTCCAGGAAAAACCGTTGGTAGTATTGAGGTACGAATAGGCTATAAAAAATGAAAAGAATAAAGAATAATTATCCTCCTTCCGCCTGCCCTTCCTGTACTCAGGAGGGTGTTAGGGAAGGGGGGCAGGGGTTAGGTTAACCAATAACCATAAACTAAAAACTGATTAGTAATTACTGATTATTGAAAACTATAAAAGGGAATTTATGGCAACGATATTAGAAACGCGCGGTTTAACCAAAGAATTGCCGATGGGCAAGGAGAAAATAGTCATCCTGAAAGGGGTGGATTTGACGGTAGAGCAGGGCGAAGTGGTAGCAATCGTCGGGCCGAGCGGCTGTGGCAAAACCACTTTGCTAGGTTTAATAGGTGGACTGGATACTCCCACGGCGGGGTCAATCATACTGGCGGGGCAGGAAATCAGCCGACTTTCTGAAGATAAACTGGCGGATGTCCGCAACCGCACGATTGGCTTTGTTTTTCAATTTTTTAATTTAGTGCCGACCCTTTCCGCTCTGGAGAATGTCGCGCTACCTATCCAATTCGATGATAAATCGCGTTTTAACCCGGAAAAAAGGGCCAAAGAACTGCTGACGCTGGTGGGTCTAGGACATCGCCTGAACCATAAACCCAAAGAGCTATCGGGCGGGGAGCAACAACGGGTAGCGATTGCCCGCTCCCTGGCGAATCAACCAGCCCTGTTGCTGGGTGACGAACCAACTGGCAACCTGGATAGCGAACGTGGGCAAGAAATTCTGGATTTAATTATGAACTTGCGGCGGGATATGGGCCTGACGGTAGTAATGGTAACGCACGACCCCAAAATCGCCAGCAAAGCCGACCGGGTATTGCCAATGAAAGACGGGCGTTTTGTTGAACCTTCGTATGTAGGGTAGACGGTGGTCGGATGGGGATAATCAAGAATGTCGTTCTATTACAGCTTGCGCCAACTAACTGATAAGGAAAGAAAAACTATTCGGCGGCTGGTTAATCCCTTTACCAGCACTTCCAAGCGGCTGGGGGCGGCTATTTTGTTGGAAGCCAGTCGGGGTATTCCGCCGAACCAGATTGCCAGTGACCACCATCTTACCACCGAAACAGTTTCCAGCTATATCCGGGATTTTAATTCAAATGGTTTAGCGGTGCTGGAGCGCAAATTTGAAAAACATACCAAACGCTGGGGTAGAACCACCCGTCTGTTATTTTTGGTACTTGGGATTGCTTTTTATGGATGGGCTTTTTATTTCATTTTTTCAAACGCGATTGTGGTTTTCACTTACCAGAAAGCCTCGGCAACTATTGTGGCTATAACAGGTAACTCCCGCTGTGCCGTAATCCAATTTCAGCCTCAAGGGGGCGATAAAATCGAGACAGTTTCAGACCGTTGTAACTACTCACCTAAAAATAATTCTCTGGGAGGTCGCAAAGTTGGCGACCAGTTCGATATTTATTATAACCGGGACAATCCGCAAATTACCCGCCCCGACGATTTTGGTATATTGTGGATAGCCCCTTTTATTGGGCTTGTGGTTGGCATGGTAATGTTGTGGTTAGCTGTATCCCCCAAATCCTAATTTTTAAATCATTATTTGAAATTACCGCCGGGATGTGATAAAATCACCTGATGTGAATTGCGCCGTGACCAAATCGGTTCGGCGCATTATCATGTGCGGTAAAAAACCTTATTGAAAGGAGAGTGGCGGCCCAATGCCTAAGATGAAAACCCATAAGGGGGCAGCCAAGCGTTTCAAGTTGAGTGCCACTGGCAAGGTGATGATGCCCAAAGTGCGGCGTTACCATTTCCGCCAGAAGCGCAACAAACGCAACAAGTACCTGGCAGACAAATCCATTGTGATGAGTCCTTGCGTAGGTAACCATGTCAAGCAAGCCCTGCCCTACGGCCTTGACTAAGTTCTAAGAAGTAAATGACCCTGACTGGCTGCGTCCGTGCCAGACCGCCCGTGTGGGCTTTCGGGGTTTAAAAATTGCTAACTGTTGGTTAAAAATTTACCAACAATAGGAGGTATCACATGCCTAGAGCAACAAACGGCGCAGCGAGCCAACGCAGACACAAGAAGGTTCTTGATCGCGCAAAGGGATTTCGCGGCGCACGTAGTAGACAATATCGAATGGCGAAGCAGATTGAGATGAAGGCGGGTATGTACGCCTATCGCGATCGTGCCAACCGCAAGCGCGAAATGCGAGCCTTGTGGATTCAGCGTATCAACGCCGCCAGCCGCCTGGAAGGGTTGCCCTATAACCGCCTGATTGAAGGCTTGACCAAAGCCGGGGTGGAAGTAGATCGCAAGATGATGGCAGAAATGGCCGTCAACGATGTCGAAGCTTTCAAGAGCCTCGTTGAACTTGCCAAGCAGCATCAAACCGCCCCGCACGCGGCCTAACCCAGCTTAACCCGAAACTTTTTGGCCGATTCCGCCCAGAGCGAGTCGGCCTTTTTTGTCGAAAGAAGTAATATGCAAGGAAAACGAAAATCCTCCCCCGCTTACAATGAACGGCGGGCCAAAGGAATCAGACCCGGCAGTGAAGTTAAACCCGCCGGGCCACCCAAAAAATTTCATAATATTGACCTTCAAAGTGAAGCAGCCCAGGGCGGTTTTATCAGCAGCCTCGATAACGATAAGGCTAAATTTGTACGCCTGTTGCTGAACAAAAAAGACCGTTACGGCGCAAGACATTTTCTGGTAGAAGGGGTGCGACTGGTAGCTGCCGCCCTGGAAGCCCCGACCAAGCCGACCTTTACTCTTTACGAACCCGACGCTTTGCGTAAAACCGAGGCGGGTCGGGGGTTGTTGTTGCTCTTAGCCGAGTTGGTAGCCGCAAAAAAAGGGGTCTACCCGGTACTTGAGAAAGTAATTACGGCGGCCTCCGACACCGTAAGTCCGCAGGGGATTGTGGCGGCGATGCCCTTCCTGAACTGGTCGGATGAGCAATTTGCCGCCAAGCCCTTGCATATCATCCTGGATGGCTTGCAAGACCCCGGCAATCTAGGCACAATTATGCGCTCGGCCTGGGCTTCGGGCAACGCCGCCGTCTGGCTAACCGAAAGCTCGGTGGATATTTATTCGCCCAAAGTGGTACGGGCCGGGATGGGGGCGCATTTCCATGTACCCGCCCGTTTCGACCAGAAGTGGCCTGACTTAATCAAAAAACTGGAAGAACTTGGCATCCAACAAATTCTGCTGGCGGAAGGGGAAATTTCGCCCGAAGGGGAGTCCAAAGCAAACTTTAAGGAGTTGCCAAGCGTTAGTTATTATGAGGTAGACTGGAAAGTGCCTACCGCTATAATTATCGGCAACGAGGCGCACGGTCCAGGGCAAGAGGGTTGGCAATCCGCCACCAAAATTCTGAATATTCCGATGCCCGGTGGCGCAGAATCCCTTAACGCTGGAGTCGCTTCCAGCCTGATTATTTTCGAGGCGTTGAGGCAGCAACAAACCTAACCTCTTGACCCCCTTCCCTATCAAGGAAGGGGGAACCGGTAGGGGTAGGCCTCCGGGTCTATCCTGACATCAACCAACCTTTGACTTTTGCCGACAACCGACTATCGATAACCATTATAGATGGCAACCTCAACCCTGAAACAAAAACACAACATAACCGCTACCGAACCAATCCGCGTCAGCCTGATGCAGCATACCCTGGGGTTGGGCCTGATGCTGGTGGGTGGGACGGTCTTGTGCGCCTTTTTGCTGGATTTGGCGGGGTTGCCAATGCGACCCTGGACGGTGGGGCCGTTGGTGCTGGTCATGATAGCTGGTTTTGGCTGGAATTTCTGGCGCAAGATCAAAAAAGGCTATTATCGTTGGGGTAGCTGGGATTTTGCCGAATTTGCGGTATTTGCCCTGGTGGTAGGTGGCTTTCTGGCCTATGCCCTTTGGCTGGGTCGCCCTAATTTGCTACCCGTTGGCACTACCGTAGATGCAGTTCACCAGTACGGATTAGCCGAATATATCAGCGAGTCGGGCAAGTTGCCGATTCATGCCACTGAGCAACGGACTAACCTGCAAGATGGCCTGGAATATCCCCCCGCTTTTGTCACGGTAGCCGCTTTAGTTTCCCAAACCGCTTCAATTGACCCTATACATGTGCTTTACCCCCTGACCGCCCTGTTTGCAGCAATCGCGGCGGGTGCAACTTTTGCAATTGTTAGCCTGTTACTGGCGGGTAAACCCTGGCGATTGCCGTTGGCAGGGCTGGCGGCGGGGTTTAGCCTGATTCCCTACCCCTACACCTTTGGCAGCTTTACCGATCAGAATTATTTTGCCCAGGTTATGGCTCAGGCGATGTTAATGCTGGCGTTGTTTTACCTGCTAATGTGGCGGCGCGACCAGAATATCGAAACGCTGCTTTTGTTCGGGTTGGCAGCCAGTAGCTTGATTATTGGCTATCCTACCTGGGCTGCCATACCTTTAGCCGCTTTTGGCTTGGTGGTTTTATTCTGGCAGGGAAAAAGCTGGCGGGAACGTTTTTACTGGTTGCTGGGTTTATTACTGCCACTAGGTTTATTAGCCGCCCTGTTTCTGAAAGACCGCCTGAAAACCGGGCTAGGGACGGTTTCTAACGAAGGGCTGGTAGTGTTACCCGACCTGGGCCTATATTCCTGGCCTGTATTGGTTTTAGCGGCAATCGGGCTATTTTTGAGTCTGTGGCGCGACCCAAATCAAAACCGGATAATATCCCTGTTCTGCGGCCTGGTAGCGTTGGAAGGCTTTGGCTTCTGGCTACTCAAAACAGCTTTTAATATTGGCTCTTATTACTCGGTCTATAAACTGTTTTATCCGGCGGCCTACTTATTCCCGGTGTTAGCTGCTTTAGGCTTGGGATATTTAGTCAATCAGCAAAGCCCCAAAATATTAAACAAAAACCCTGGTATTCTGGGATTTTGGTGGTTCAAACCAACTTTAGGCATTTTGTTATTCGGCCTGTTTCTGGCAATAACTTGGTTAAATCACCCCCGCCCCGAACGACCTTATCCGGTAATTACCCAGGACGGCTACAACGTGGCTAACTGG
The DNA here is from genome assembly GCA_038207495.1 of Chloroflexia bacterium. Lineage (GTDB taxonomy): Bacteria > Chloroflexota > Chloroflexia > Chloroheliales > Chloroheliaceae > Chlorohelix. The sequence continues at coordinate 225,472 of JBBQZS010000003.1, read as the reverse complement.
ATGAAGAATAACCTGAAAATTGGCGAATATTCGGTGGGTTATGCCGTTAAGCCAGGCACACCCGCCTATTGGTTACAGGTGGGTCTTTTCAAGCAGCCGCGCGGCACCCGCACCAACGACCTCCTCAACCTGGAGCCGCAAACTTTCCAGAGCTGGTTTTACAACCCCGACTCGAACCAATATTTATTTATCGAGGACATTAACCAGGCTAATTTGGACGAGCGCACCAAAATACTTTATCAAAGCGGCAGCGCGGTGGTTTTGACCCGTACCCCCGCTTTTCAGCAACAATTCGGGACGCGGCCTAACCTGACTATTCAATTCAAATCCGAGCTTAACAATTCGGTTTTAAGTGTTCGCAGCGAAGCCACCATGTCAGAAGACCCGTCGAGTTGGCTTCTGATTGGGCTGGAAATTGAGTCAGCCGCCGGAGGTGAGGCTGTTTTCAAAGCGTATACCCCGGCAGAATATAATCGCCCGAAAAAACAGTTTTTGGGTATCGTGGTAAATCTGCCACCCCTATTGGTAAATGAACTTTACTCCAACAGCCAGTTTCCGGCCAAACCTGACCCCCACGATCTACCACCGGGCGATTATAAAGCCTTTTTGGTGGTGCAAAAGAAAGGCGCGACGATTGAGCGACGCAAATTATTAAATTTTACCGTTACCGCCGAACGCAATATTATCACCAGGCCGGAAGAAAAAGTAGTAGTGGGGCAATATGTTTTTGAGGGGCGGTTGCCGGAACAACTACCGAGCATCACCCCCTTAACCATGCAACTGAACAATGAAAGTTTCCGGCTGGATAGTTTAGCCATGCCAATCAGCGGGAAAGCAGGCGAAACCATTCAGGTCATTTCCGAATGGCAAGCGATTACCCCCACCGCCCGAAGTTACCAGTTGGGTTGGGTATGGTTGGATAGCAACGGGCAGAGTGTAAGCGAAACCGCTGCTTTGCCACTTAACGGCCTCTACCCGACCTGGATGTGGCCCAGTTCTGGCTCTGCGATTATTCAGCAGGGCTTAAAGTTGCCAGCAAAGGCTGGGCGTTACCAGTTAGCCCTCTTTTTGGTAGATACTACCAATCAACAGAAAAGCGTTTTGGGCAAGCTGGACAAATTTATTGAAGTAAGTTAGAATATTTGGGCGGGATAGTTCCCCGCAAAGGTAGTAACAATAACTAAAAGCGAGGACGGAGAGAGTAAGTTCGCCGTAACCTTCAGGGAGAAAAGGCCATAGACTGAGAGCCTTTTCGGGGCAAGTGTACTGAAGTTCACTCTTGAGCTGGCAGGTGAAATGCACTCTAGCAGAGTAGTCTGACCCGGAAGCATCCCGTTAAAGAGCAATTGCCAGTATAAAAAAGGCAATCTAACGAAGCGGCTTTCCCGGAATTTGGGAAAGCAAGCAGGGTGGTACCGCGTGGTTTAATTTTGCGCTGATAGTTTGGCTGTCGGCCCAACCGCGTCCCTGACACCAGGGCGGTTTGGCATGGCAGCGTTTTTATTTTATAAGGAGTGAAAATGTCCCAGTTACAAGAACAGATAAATCAGGTGCAACAAACCGCGCTGACCGAACTGGCGGGGGTGGGCGACCTGACCAGCCTGGACGAATGGCGGATTAAATATCTTGGCAAAAAAGGGGAATTCACCGGATTTCTGCGGAGTATGGGCAGCTTACCCGCCGAGGAACGCCCGGCAGTGGGGCAGGCGGTTAATGCCGCGAAGGTAGTGTTGGAAACGGCGGTGGGCGAGCGCACCCTGGTATTGAAAGAAGCCGCTCTGAAAAATAGTCTGGCTACCGACAGAATAGACATTACTTTGCCGGGTCGTCCAGTTATGCCCGGCTATATTCACGTTATCAATAAAACTTTGCGCGAGATTGTGGCCGCCTTTACTCAGATGGGCTTCCAGCTTTACGAAGGGCCGGAAGTAGAGTTGGATTACTACAACTTCCAACAGCTAAATATGCCGCCCGGTCATCCCGCCCGTTCGATGCATGATACCTTTTATTTCAGCGATTCGGTGTTGTTGCGGACTCACACATCGCCCAATCAAGTACGCTTTATGGAAGCCAATAAGCCGCCCATTCGGATTATCGTGCCGGGTAAGTGCTTCCGTTCAGAGGCTACCGATGCCACTCACGAGTTTATGTTTTACCAGTGTGAGGGGCTGGTGGTAGACAAAAAGGTAACCTTAGCCGACCTGCGCGGGACGCTGGCCGATTTCGCCCGCCGCCTGTTCGGGCAAGACCGCCGGGTACGTTTTCGCTGCGACTATTTCCCTTATGTTGAGCCGGGGGTTGACCTCTCGATTAGCTGTGGGGTTTGTGGCGGGAAAGGTTGCCGAGCCTGTAAATATAGCGGCTGGTTGGAGATTATGGGCGCGGGGATGGTGCATCCCGATGTGCTGGCAGGGGTTGGTATTGACCCCGAAATATACACGGGCTATGCCTTCGGGATGGGGCCGGAACGTATCGCCATGCTGAAATACGACATTGACGACATCCGGCAATATTATCGCAACGACCTGCGCTTCCTGTCGCAATTCGCTTGATTTTTCACAAGGATGGACAGGATGTTTAAGAGTAACAAGTAACGAGTTAAAAACAAGTTCCCCTTCCTTGTTAGGGAAGGGGGCAGGGGGTTAGGTTCGTTCGGTATGCCAAGCCATTTCACGATGCTGGGTTTTCCGGCAGAAACCAGAGAAGAAATTGGTAGCCTGATGTACGAAGCCGCGCGTCACAGCGACTCTTACGATGCGCCGAGCGGTTTCTATGCCCAATTTGTGGCGGGTGAGACCGAACTCTGGATACAATCCGTGCCGGATGGAGCGAAACGCCGAATTGTTGGGATAAATCCCCATTATTCGGGCAGTAGCCATATCCTGGTCAGGGTGATTAAAACGATAGTTGACTCCCAATTTCCACTGGATGGAGCATTTTACGCCTGGGCCAACCCGCCCGAAGAGGAAACCAGTGGTGGAGATTATCCTTTTGTTTTTAAAGTGCCGGATTACGAAATCGCCCTGGCTAAATTGACTCTCCCGGCGGTAGTAACGGTGCAAATCGCTGCCTTTGCCCGTCGCCTGCACTGTTTTGAAAACGATGAAGCCTATAGAGAGTGGCAAAAGAGCGAAGAAAATAGCGGGGAGCATGGTCTGGCTTCCGAGGCTTTTATCCCAACTGGACTGTTTATCGCCCAGGAAAAAGCCGATAAATTACCACCTGCCGAGGCCCTTTTTACCGGACACATCGAGGTCGCCGAACTACGTACCAACCCGGTCACAAACCGTCAGTTCCAATATCTAAGTGTCAGAACCTTTGGCGGCACTTTCGATGTCATCACCGACCCCCAAATCGTGCAAGGCCAACCCATCGTGGGCGGAGTGGTCGAAGGGAGTTTCTGGCTCAGTGGTAAAGTGTTGGGGGATAGGAAAAATTCGTAGGGGTAGACCTCTGTGTCTACCCTGTCATCAGCAAAAAATATAGAGAAAATTATAAAAATCTTGGCGTGCTTGGCGAACTTGGCGGTTAAATTAAATGCCTAACGCCTAATACCTAAAACCTGAAAAACAGGAGAATTAAGGAAAAATGATAAAAGTACCGATTAGCTGGCTTAAAGATTTCGTAGATATAACCTGGACACCCGAAGAAATTGCACGGGGTCTGACCTTGCGCGGCCTCGAAGTAGAGGCGATTATCCGCACCGGGGCCGATTGGGATAAAGTGGTAGTCGGGCAGGTGCTGAAAACCGAGAAACACCCCAACGCTGACCGCCTGGGGGTAGTGCAAATTACCGATGGGACGCGCACCTATCAGGTTATCACCGGGGCCATGAATTTGAAAGAAGGTGACAAATGCCCGCTCTGTCTACCGGGTGCACGGCTGATTGACGGTCACAAATTGCACGATGAGGGTAAACTTGAGGGGGCATTAGAACGAAAACGCAGCGAGTTACCCTACTTCACCGTAAAAGCGGGCAAAATGCGTGGCGTGGAAAGCGATGCCGTTGCCGCCGCCGAACTGGAACTGGGAGTCAGCGAGGAATTCGAGGGTATTATGGTGCTGGAGCCGGACGCGCCCGTCGGTATGCCGCTCGAACAGGTAATTGGCGATGTAATTCTGGATTTGGATTTAAGCCCGAATTTGGGCCGCGCCTTGTCTATCTATGGCATTGCCCGTGAGGTGGCGGCGATGACCGGGCAGAAAATCAAACCCCTCAAATTCGAGGTCAAGGAGGAAGGGCCGCCGATTCAAGAGAAAATCAGCGTCAAAATCGAGGCGACGGATTTATGCCCGCGCTTTAGCCTGATGCTAATCGAAGGGGTTAAAGTCGGGCCTAGCCCCCTGTGGATGCAACGCCGTTTGCGGGCCACCGACCAACCTGTTATCAACAACATTGTAGACATTACCAACTATGTTATGCTGGAAATCGGTCAGCCTCTCCATGCCTTTGACTATAAAGAGATTCGAGGACAAAAGTTAATCGTGCGACGGGCCAAAGAGGGCGAAAAGCTCGAAACAATTGACCATGTGGAGCGCACGCTTACCCCGGAAATCTTGCTGGTGTGTGATGCCGAAGGGCCGTCGGCGATGGCGGGAATTATGGGTGGAGCAGGTAGTGAGATTAAAGACGATACCCAGACCGTCGCGCTGGAAGGGGCAAACTGGAACCCTTTTTATGTCCGAGCCACCGCACGGGCAATGTTCGCCAAAGTCAGCGAGGCCGCCAAACGTTACGAGCGCACTGTAGATGTTGAATCAACCACTTTGGGGGTGCGGCGGGCTATCCAGCTTATGCATGAATACGCGGGTGGCACGATTGCGACGGGTATCATTGACGAATACCTCGACCCTAAGCCGTTGCGGGTGCTGAATTTCCCTCTGTCGGAAATTGACCGCCTGTTGGGAATTAGCGTTCCCAAAGCCGAAGTTATTTCGATGTTGGAACTGCTAGAGTTCAAAATCGAAGAACAGGGCGAAAGCTTGCTGCTGACTGTGCCAAGCTACCGCAACGATGTGACTATCAAGGCCGATGTGGTGGAGGAAGTAGCCCGGATGTACGGCTATGACAAAATTCCCGAAACCCGCCTGAGTGGGGTTTTACCCGAACAAACCACCAATGCACTTTTAGGTTTCGAGGAAAAGATTCGGGATGTGCTAGTCGGTAGTGGTCTGAGCGAGGTTATCACTTATCCCCTGATTAGTATAACGGAGTTGGAAAAGCTTTCGAGTGCCGCTCCTGCTGGAACGCTCTGGAGCGACCCGACCAAATTGCTCAAACTGGCAAACCCCTTGAGCAGCGAGCATGAATATATGCGCCCGACGCTGCTATCTTCGGTCATTAGTATCCTGGCTGAGAACCGTCGCTTTGTTGAGCGGGTAGCGATTTTCGAGGTGGGGCGGATTTACCTGACCCAACCTGACAACCCCCTGCCGGACGAACGCCGCACCCTGGCGATTGCGATGAGCGGAGCGCGGTTGCCGTTGTCGCGCTTCACTCCGGTGAAAGAGGTTGAGAAGGTGGATTTCTACGACCTGAAAGGGGCGATAGAAACCTTGCTGGCGCGGCTGGATATTCCGTTGAGTGGTGTTTCGTTCGAGGTTGCCAGCGACTCCCCGGCCTTGCATCCTGGGCGGGCCGCTAACGTGTTTGTTACTAAAGACGGTGAAAAAATCCATATCGGAATGTTAGGCGAGTTGCATCCAAGAGTTGCCACCGCCTTCGAGTTGCCGGAAGAGCGGGTTGCCATCGCCGAATTCGACCTGGAAACGCTGCTCAAGGTGCGCGAAATCCAACGCTACAAAACGGTGACGCGCCTGCCGGTGTTGTCACAGGATTTGGCGGTAATCGTGGACGAGGATACGCCCGCCGCCAAAATTTCGCACTATATTCGCGAGACGGGCGGCAAGGTGCTGGCAAACATCACCCTGTTCGACCTGTATCGAGGCAAGCCGATTCCCGAAGGCAAAAAGAGTCTGGCCTATCGCCTGACTTTCCAACCCGAAGAACGTAACATGACCGAGGAAGAGGCCAACAAACTGCGCGAGAAAATCGAGAAACGGTTGGCGCGGGAGGTCGGCGCAACCTTCCGAGGGTAGAATTCAATTTACAAGGATGAACAGGATAGTCAGGATGTTAAAAACCAGGGCAGATACAGAGGTCTGCCCCTACCGTTCATTTTTGTTTGTAGGGGCGTGGTCTCCGCGCCCTGTAAATCGAAATTCCCAATTTTCAATATTCGATTTTTGATTTTTTTACTGATTACTGACTACTGATTACTGAGAACTACCTTATGTACAAACCAATTATGGCTACGCTGGGCTATATTCTGTCGCCGGACGGGGCGAAGGTGTTGATGATTCACCGCAACAAACGGCCCGATGATATTCATTATGGCAAATATAACGGGTTGGGCGGGAAAATCGCCAATAACGAGAATGTTGTCGAGAATATGCGGCGGGAGATTTTCGAGGAGTCGGGGCTGGTGGCGGAAAAAATGTTGTTGCGCGGCACTATTTCCTGGCCCGGTTTCGGCAAAGAGGGTGAGGATTGGTTTGGCTTTATTTTCCGCATCGAAAGTTTTACAGGCGAACCTCACTCCGGCAACCACGAGGGGACGCTGGAATGGGTCGCCCGTGAGGAAATCCTGACCCTGAATCTCTGGCCTAGCGACCGCCTGTTCCTGCCGATGGTCTTCGATGACGACCCCCGCCCCTTTCACGGCCTGATGCCCTACAACGGTACCGAGATGGTCAGTTGGAGCTACGAGCGGGTTTAACAGGCTTGACGAACCTTCTACCAGCAACCACCACCCCGAACAGTCTAATTAATATTTCCTGATATTTTTAATAGGAGGTTTTTGTGGATTTTCTAAACTGGAGTCAGGTTTTCAAAATATTAAGCATGGAACGCTGTTTTCCGTTTTTCAAAGATGCGGGTCTACCGTCTGCGATAATTAATAATCCACAGCCATTAGCCACTTGTGCCAAAGAATTTCATTTAGAATTTGATGCTACTTTAACAAATCCAGCTACCCGACCTACTTCAAACGAAGACCATCTGAAAATACGTCAAGAAATTTTAGACAGCACTTTTGAAAAAATTGGATTGGCCTACAATTTAGAAACGGCTAAAGCACTTCACAGTTGGGGCTTGCGATATGTAGTTAACCGTACTGAAGAAACCTCTCTTAGTTTGTGGCATGAACTATTTTTGCGGTTGTGCAAAGTAATAAGAAAAGACGAACCTGTAATTGAGTCTCAGCTTAACAGCCAGGATTTAGAGTTGATTTGTGGTCAGGTGCAACAATATTTGAGGTCAGAAAACCATAAATTTATACTTCAACAAACATGGTCTGCTGAATTAGCCCCTTTGACCGAGTGGGAAGAATGGCTCAGGGAAGATGAGCAACGAGGAGTTGGAGACCTGAAAACGATATTAGGTCCAGTTAAAACAGCAACCAGTTACTTTAATGCGATAATTATTAACTATGCCACCTGGCAACTCTGGCAAGAGTTACCTAAGCAACTCTCAAACCAAACTATTGAAAAATTGGTGGCCTGGGGAAGAGAACAAGTAAAAAACGATTATCAAAATGTTGTCGAGTTTTTGCAAGCACCACCGTTTGAATAAAAAGGGCAGACACATTGGTCTGCCCCTACTACCGATATTCGATTTTAGATAGTCACCCACAACCGCCTACGAAAGATAGTCGAAGGCGGTGCGGGCCATAGTTTTAACACCGACTGGCAGCGAACCTTCCTCAATGTCGAAGCGGGGATGGTGGTGCGGGAAAGTCTCGCGGGTAGTAGAGCCAGAACCAACCACAAAATAACAACCGGGAGCAGCCTTCAGGAAAAGGGCCATATCGTCCGAACCCATAATCGGCTTCAGGGGCGCAACATTTTCCTCACCCATAATCCGAATCGCACTCTGCCGCACAAAATCGGACATGCCCGCATCGTTAACCACCGCCGGACAGCTATAGGTAACATCAAATTTCAATTCGCAGCGCATCGAACGGGCCACCCCCGTCGCAATCTCCTCGATACGGCGAATCATCAAGTCGCGAACCTCGGAATTATAGCTCCGAACTGTCCCGGTCAGCTTCACTTCCGGGGCAATAACATTGGAGACAAACCCACCGTTAATCGTGCCAAAAGTGATAACGGCTGGCTCGGAAGGGGCAATCTCGCGGCTCACAATCGTCTGAATAGTCGTCACCACATAAGCCGCAACCGCGATAGAGTCAATCGCCTTTTCGGGCTGACTGCCATGCCCGCCCCGCCCCTTAACCGTGATTTCGATATTGTCCACGTTCGCCATCGTTGGCCCGGCGTTCATCGCCACCTTGCCGACCTCAAGCTGATTGCCCAGGTGCAACCCGATACAGGCATCCACCCCATTCATAATTCCTTCGTCAATCATCGGTTTGGCCCCGCTAACAATTTCCTCGGCGGGCTGGAAGGCGAATTTGACCGTCCCGGCAATTTTATCGCGGTTTGCCGCCATAATCGAGGCTACCGCCAGAGCAATCGAAACATGCCCATCGTGACCACAGGCGTGCATTACCCACGGATTGCGGCTTTTATATTCAACGTCCACATCTTCCAGAATGGGCAGCGCGTCCATATCAGCCCGAATGAGCAGGGTTTTGCCGGGCAGACCGCCGCGCAAAGTCCCCAGCACCCCGGTTCTACCCACGCCCGTTTGTACTTCGTCCAAACCGCTTTCCTTGAGCTTATCGGCCACAATTCCGGCGGTACGATGTTCCTTGAAAGATAGTTCCGGGTTACGGTGCAAGTCACGGCGCATTGCCACCATATCTTCGTTACGGGCATCCACCGCCCGATTTAATTCAGCATTTTCCAATTCGCTCATTCTTTCACTCCCTTTTGGTTGTCGGTTATTAGTCAAAAGTCACAAGTTAAAGGTTAAAGGTCAGAAGGTTTTATTTTTCGACTTTCGTCCTTTAACCTTTGACAAGGGTAGACCCAGAGGTCTACCCCTACAATTATTCTGACTCCTTAATCCTGGCTTCTGACTCCTGTTTTGCTCTTTTCTCAATAGTCTTAATAAATTCGGTTTTGGCCTCGGTATAATCAAAGCCTTCTTTGAGATAACGGGCCGCTAAATCCTTTTTGAGTTCGGCATATTGCTGGGCGATAGCCGGATGTTTACGTAAATAATCCCGGAATAAAAGATGCCGTTCCCAAAACTCGTGGCTAGTTTCGACCATATGAATATGGTGAGTACGCTGCCCGTCTATATCCTTGCGAAAATAGCGGCGATAGGGCATTACATCTTCAAATTCCGGCACATACTTATAGCCAATTTTTTCGAGGGGAGCGATACAATTACTTGCCTCGTACAAATACCGAATACCGGGCATAATATCAATAATTGGCTTGGCTGCCAAACCAGGCACCGAGGTGCTACCAATATGCTGAATATCAACCAGCCACGGGCCAATCGCTTCCAGAATCAGGGCTTTTTCCTGTTCATAAAGAGTAGACCAGGCCGGATTATATTCTACTATAACAATATTAAGCATAGAAATTCAGAGGTGGTAGTTAAAAACTAAAGCAGAGGGTATGGTCAAACCCACCAAACCCTCTTGCGAAAATTTACAGAAGCTGTTACTTTACTTTTCTTCGGCGGCGTAACGTGGAATGTAACCAGTAACCCCGGTGCTTAACTGAACCTGGTAGAAAAAGCCGTCATCATTCAACAACTTGACTCTTTCGCCCCGTTTTAGCTTGGCAACCTGATTACCAATAATACCGGGTTTGTCGAAAACGGCAATCTCGCCGGAGGTAATAGTTACGCCCGGCCCAACCCCAACCACCCGCGCAGTAGCTGGTGGAGTGGATTCGCTGATTCGTGGAATAGCATTTTGGGCGCGAGACATTCCACCAATAGGGCGACGACCGTTAGCCGCCGAGGCGCTTTTTTCGACAGGTGTTACTGTACCAAAAGCGGAGCTGGTGCCATTAGTAGAAGGTTTGCTACTTTCGGCAAGTTCACTCAGAGATGGCATTTTGGTTGGTTGCAGCCCGCGTACTTTCTCACCTGCGTCTTTATAGACGAAACCCTCCAGCCCATTATCCAATGATACTTTGAAATAGTAGGGATCACTATCCTCGGTAACAGTTACCACTGCACCCTTTTTTAAGATGCCTAAAGAATTGGAAGTTCCTTTAGGAGCTACAAGCAAATCCGCTTTTTGCCATTTGATTTTGAATGGGGTATTTTCCATTGTCCGCTCCAATTTAATCGCCATTTATTCAGGACGGAGCCAGGGACGGTTCATCCTTGAACTTTATTTTGACAAAAATCTAATATAGTTGAAAAGCCTTTGATTTGTTCATATTTTAACAGATGTTGGCGAACTTGTGAAGCGGGTTTGAAGCCTTATGATGAAACATGAGGGATATTTTAGGCTATAATTGGCGACGGAAAGGAAACCTTAAATAATGATGGCCTTGAAGAAGTTGAGCTTATTTTTAGCTTTGTTAATAACGGGAAGTTTGGTAGTCGCCTGTAGTGATACCACTACTGTCACCCCCGCCCCCACCGTCAAACCAAGTCCCGTGCCCGCAACCGCGACCCAAGTATCGCTAACTGTTACTATTGCGCCGCCAACCTCTAGCCTTACCACCGCCCTTCCCAGCCCAACCGTAGTTTTGGCTACCCCACCGGAGCAACCCGGCAATGGCCCAGGCGGTAGCACTTACTCATTTGGTGGAATGGTCAGCAGCGAATATGGCGAGGGTGGGGATAAATTTCATTTGTATGAACCCACCAAACCGACCCCTAAGAAAGCTCCAATAATTTTGCTGGTGCATGGTTTCACTGATATAGAGCCGGATAAATATCTAGGCTGGATTAATCATCTGGTAAGGCGGGGAAATATTGTGGTTTACCCAGTTTATCAGGACACGCGGGGCGGGGCGGACGGTTCAAAGTTTAGCGAGAACGCCCAAAACGCTTTTAAAAACGCCCTGACCGAACTCCAAAAACCAACCCATGTGCAAGCTGAACTGGATAAATTTATGTTGGTAGGTTATAGCGCAGGGGGCGTGATTGCCGCTAACTACGCTGCCCATGCTGCTAAAAACAATTTGCCCGCTCCCAAAGCCCTTTTTACTATTACACCGGGGGGCTGTAGCAATTGCGGTTTCCCTTCGCTGAATAATTTCCCCATAGACCTGGAAGGCTTGAATAATCTGCCAGCTACTACCAAAATGCTGGTGTTGGTGGGGGACGCCGATATTGTGGTTGGAGACCGCACCGCCCGCCTTATCTGGCAAAGTACGGCGCAGCTACCCGATACCAACCGTGATTTTATAACGCTGACCAGTGACCAACACGGAAAGCCCAGACTTATCGCCGAACATGGAATGACTAACCGCACTCCGCCTGATGCCCTGAATTTTTACGGCATCTGGAAATTTACCGATGCGCTGCAAAGTTGTACCCTGGAAAACAAAGATTGCGATAGTGCCTTTGGTGATACGCCAACCCAACGTTTTATGGGCAAATGGAGCGATGGTATAGCAGTAGCCGAACCCAGGATAACCAAAAAACCAAAACCTTTGTAGGAGTTGTTAGATATGGGTTGTTAGTTGTTGGTAAGAATCAGAAGTCGAAAGTCGAGAAATCTAACATTAAAGTAATCACTTGTCAGTAATCAGTAAAAATCCAACAACTAATAACTAACAACCAACAACTTTTTACTCGTTACTAGTTACTTTTAAAGATAGGAGTGAAAACAATGGATGAGATGGATAAGATAGTAGCCCAATATCAGGGAACTATCGAGGGCATACAGAATCGTCTGGCGAAAACGGTTGGTATACTTTATGCCAAGGAAATAGATTTTAGAATAGAAACGGTTACAAAGATGATGCGCTTTCGGGTGTTGGTAAGCGAGGAAGACCTGACCCCTGCCAAAGATGCCTTGTATGGCATTTTTGAGGACGAAGCCCGCAAGTTGCAGATGCAGACCGACTCGGAGGTAGTGCTAAAACTGGCCCATAATATTATTAAGCCGGGTCAAACGGTACTAATCGGGAGAGCACCCGCCGCCTATAAGCTGGCAAATGCCCAACCCCTGCCGATTGAAGGCGACTTTAAGATGGGCAATAGCCAACTGGCCCTGGAATGGGACGGTTTTGGGGTTATCAAGATTAAGGATATGGGTGAGGGCAACGGGGTGTTGTTGGGCGGTGTGCCAATAACACCGGGAGAGTGGTTAGATATAGAGCCAGGGGCGAGTGTACGTATCGGCCAAACTACTTTGCGCTTTGTAATGCTGTAGCCTTTTCTAATCGAATTCTAAACCAACTTTTCCCTTTTCACTTACAAAAAGTTGGTTTAGAATAAGAAATAGCGTATAATTAATAACAATTAACAGGCTGGGTTATAGCCGATAAAACTGCTTATCAAACGAACTGCTCATAGATAAGGATATTTGCGTTGAAGTCCCGAAGCTACCACAATTTTATCAGAGTCATACTCATATTTATATTGGTCAATCTGCTTTCCCTGGGTTTTGCCGGGATTGATAGCGCAAAAGCCCAACAAGAGTTACCGACCTCCTCCAAAATCGCCAATATGCCCGTATTCGCCCAGCAACGCACTTTGAGTTGTGAATATTCGGCTACCCGAGCGGCGGTGGCCCGTTGGGGCAGCAATATCAGCGAACTGGATTTTATTAACGGAATTGGCACAAACCCCAACCCGCATATCGCTTTCCGAGGCAACATTAACGGTGTTTTTGGCGGTACTTATGATTATGGCATTTACGCCGAACCGATTGCCCTCTACCTTAACAGTCAGGGTTATAACACCAAACTTTTAACCGGGGATATAGACGACCTTAAAGCTGAGATTGCGCGGGGTCGCCCGGTGGTCATCTGGGTTCCCTCGGGGATGGGCTATAGCAACGTTTACAACTCCAGCTACGAGGGCCTGGATTTTAAGTTGATGCCTTACGAACATGCTTTGACCGCCTATGGCTACGATGAAAAAGGCCTTTATGTGGCTGACCCCGGCTTTGGCACTTATGATTACTATAGTTGGAACACTTTTATTCGGGCCTGGGAGTATCTGGACAATATGGCTATGTCGGTTTGGCCTGCCGCTAACGGCTACGAGCCGGGTGAGAGTTTAGGAGTTTCGCCTTATTTCTACCGTCAATGGCTAAATAATGGCGGGCTGGAAATTTATGGCTATCCTATCACTGACCCTAAAGAGCAAAACGGCAAACATGTGCAGTATTTTGAGCGGGCGCGCCTGGAATATGACCTGAAAGGCCCCCGCAACCAGTCGATTGCTTTGGGTTTGCTAGGAGCGGAACTAACCGCCAATCGAATGAGCGAACTGCCTTTCCGCTCGGTGGACAAACCCGCCTCTACCGAAACAATCTGGTTTTTTGAAGAAACCGCCCATACTTTGCAGGGAAGTTTCCTGGGCTATTGGCGCAACAATGGCGGGGTTGGCCTGTTTGGTTTCCCAATTTCTGAGATGTTTATCGAAAGTGGTAAACAGGTGCAGTATTTCGAGCGAGCCCGTTTTGAATTAGCCCCTGGTGCTACCGACCAGGTTATGCTGGGCCTGTTAGGGCGCGAATATCTGAGCCAATTTCCCCAAAAACTCATTAGCACGCTTCATTCTTGGTGGGTTGAATTTTAAGAGGGATAATTTACGACCACCGAAACGCCAAAAAACAACGAAACGGACGACCTTTTAACAGAAGGTTATCAGCTAATAGAAAAAGCTATCGCCGAACCCCGCCCGGAGCAGGCTATTTTGTGCTGCACCGAAGCGGTGGAGAAGTTTCGGCGCGGGCGCGAACTGGCGAGCGAGGATGAAGAGTCGTTCAAAACCTTCCGTCTGGGTTTAGCCGATGCTTATAGTCAGCGCGGACATCAGCAGCGTTATATCAAAAATTTCAAGGAAGCGGCGGCGGATTTGTCCCAGGCTTTGCGGCTAAACCCGGAGATATATGACGATTTTTACTACCGCGCCCTGACTTATCTAAAATTGGGCGAGGGAAAATTGGCCCGCAACGATTTTACCCAGTTCCTGCGCTACAGCCCCGATGAATTATTAAAAGAAGATGCTCAGATTCGACTAAAAGCCCTTGCCCCCAAAAACAACTCCCCTGAACAGGCTAATTTCCTTGCCAAAGAAGGGTCGCGCCTTAATGCTGAAGCCGCTAACCTGATGCAACCCCGTGAGGGCGAAACTGCTAACCCTGGTCGGGCAGCGGCTCTTTATAATCAGGCACTGGAAAATTTTAACAAAGCCCTTGAGATTGCCCCCAAAGATTTGCTGGCGCGAATGGGTTTGTTAGCTACCCTGGCGGAACAGGCCGATTGTTACTTTGCGATGCAGGAATACGATCTGGCAATTGAAAATTTGAGTCAGGCATTGCAAATCAAACCCAATCCCTGGCACTTGTTCCGGCGGGGCGAGGCTTATCGAATGGCGGGGCAAACCGAATTAGCCAGAGCCGACTTTAAAGAATATCTTAAAAAAGGCGACAATCAGGATTTAAAAGAAAAAGCCGCCCAATATCTGGCCGAAAAACCCAAAGCCGGGAGTGCTTCGGTGTGATTAACTTCCCTACTCTGGCAATCGTAATAGTTAGTTATGATTCGGCGGCCTACCTGCCCGAATGTTTAGCCACTCTTCTTTCAAACGTCGCTGAATACCCCGCCCCGGTGCAATTAGCCCTGGTTGAAAATGGCAACTCCGCAGCCCAAACCAAAACGCTGGCAGCAATTTCATCTTTCCAGGCACAGGGTTTGCAATATATAGTTGCACCAACCAATTTGGGCTATGGCGGTGGTACAAATTTTGGTTGGGAAAAGTTAGAGGCTGAGATATTTATCGTTCTAAACCCCGATATGAGTTTCCCGGAAGGCTGGCTACAAAAATTCATTCAACCTTTTGCGGAGAGGCCCCAAATAGGCATTGTTGGCTGCAAATTGCTCACCCGCGAGGGTAAAATCCAACACGCCGGAGGGCTGGTAAAATATAAAGCCTTGCTGGGTGAACATTTCGGGGCGGGCGAAGCCGACGACGGACGCTGGGATGAGAGTGCCGAGGTGGAATTCGTGACTGGGGCGGCCCTGGCTATCCGGCGCGAGTTAAAAGAGAAGTTAGGCGGTTTTGACTCGGCCTATTTCCCCGGCTATTATGAGGATGTGGATTTATGCTGGCGGGCCCGACAACTTGGTTATAAGGTCTGGTATGAGGCCGGGGCGGTGGCCTATCATTATGAAGGTGGCACTTTCGGGCGTAGTGCAGGTTATTACGAGGCATATCACCGCAACCGTTTGCGTTTTGCTCAGAAAAGTTTGTCGGCCCGTCAATTTTTCAGCGAGTTTTTGGCTGACGAGCGTCAACGCCTGACTTTAACCCCGCCCGGCCCGGATTTATCAGCCAGTCGCAAAGTGTATCGCCAGATGTCAAAAAATGGAGCTAACATGCCAGAAGATGAGAACCCTGTTACCGAACGCTTGCCCGACCGCATGACCGAGGTTAAAAAAAGCTGGCTTGTAGAGGAAAAACCCTTTCGTAGTCGCCTGCCCTTCGTCGCAACTTTGCGAGAACGCTTTAACAATATCTCGACCCGTTGGTATGTTAAGCCGATTTTGCAGCAACAGGTAGATTATAATGCGGCGGTGGCGCGGGCGGTAGAGGATTTAGGGCAACTAGCCCTGGCGAACGAGGCCAGCCATAACCTGGAAATTGCCGCCCTGACCGAGCGTTTTGTCTCACTAGAGGAACGGTTAGACCGGATTGAAACTTTATTAGGAAGAATTGTTGAAAAGGAGCAAGGAGTAAGGAGCAAGGAGCAAGAATAAAAACTATGCTTGAACCAATTGTAATTATGGGCGGCTTTTTGAGCCAGCCAAGCGATTATCTTAACTGGAAAACAATCCTTTCCAGACCACCCTACAATCGGCGAGTCTTTATCGCGGATATTGGGCGGGTGGCCTGGGCTTTGACCCGTGACGATAATTTCAAGCCCCAACTAGATGCTTTACAAGCAGCGGTAGAGCGCGCCAGACGGGCTACAGGGGCGGATAGGGTCTGGATTGTGGCTCATAGTGCCGGGGGCAGGGTAGCGCGGTTATGGCTCGGTGAGAAGCCTTACGCCGGAGTGAAGTGGGACGGTCAACGTTATACCGCCGGGCTGATTAGCCTGGGTTCGCCTTACCTTACCAAAGAGCCCTGGGCCGTAAAGAGTGCCGCTTTTGTCAACCAGAATTATCCCGGCGCATTTTACGAGCATATTACTTATGTGGCGGCTATCGGCAAGAGTGTGTTTGGACGAAGTAACGGCTCTATCGAAGAGCGTTTTGCCTTTAATTCTTACGGGATTCAGGTGCCAGGTAAAGGTAGCCAATGGGGCGATGGGGTGATTACGGTGGAAGGGGCGCAGATTCCCGGAGCTGAAAATCATGTTTTCGAGGGGATATATCATACCGGGTTATTTGGTCGCCCCAGCTATGACGCAAACCGCGCCCTGAAGGTCTGGGCGGGTAAGTTGGTTGAAGAGAAGAAGTCAGAATAAAATAAACTCGCTACTTTTTACTCGGCCCTCGGCACTTTTAACTTAACACTTTGCCCTTTCCCCAGCCTCCAAACCCTATCCCATATTTAATATTCGTCGCAGACCAGCAGACAGACATTACAAACTTCCAGGCCCCAGGGCTGGCCTTGCCGGGTGGTCTGGTAGCGGTCATGGTCAGAGAGACCAGTGCAAAGGCGACAACGAGCGTTGGGAACAACGACATCAAAAGTTTTCTTACCCGCCACCACCTCAAACTCAATCCCACACATACACTGCAAACCCGCTTCCTCGCTTTTGGCACACGGCTCAATACCATCAACAGCTACGCCCATAAATCCTCCCTTTTGGAGTGTTGAGTGTTAAGTGTTGAGTTTTGAATTATCGAATTGCTTTCAACTCAAAACTCAACACTCACAACTTAAAACTTATACTTTATTTTGCCCCTGCACAATGATTGCCAGCAAATCGCGGTCACCGATACGGCTGGAGCGTAAGGCTTTATTGAGTGGTGTATTTATGGTTAAAATCGGCTGGGCCGGGGTAATAGCTATTATAACCTGGGTATCATCTTTGGCGAAACTCAAAATAGTCATATCCGGGCCGGGGGCTTTATCTTTAGGCTGACCGGGAGTTGGTACAACCTCTTTCCATAAACGGCGGGTGAGATAGGCTTCCCGGAAATAGGCAACTGACTCGTCCAACTTATAAGTCAGAATATAACTTTCGACTGTCGCCGAACGCCACTTTTGTGATACGGGCCATTGGGTAGCGATAATTCCCTGTTCAGTTGCGCCCAGGGCGTTACGAAAAGAACCGGGCGGGGTCGGTAATTCTTCCTTGACCCCTACGAAAAAGGCGGCATAGGCACAAATAAATAATCCTAAAACCGCGAATATTGGGAAAAGTAACCTGCGTTTGTTTACCATTTTCTATTTCTAGCTATTTTGGGTTAATCTTGTTCATTCTTTCACAGTCTTTATTTTACCACTTTTTGTCCAACAACCGAATTTGTCAAAATCCCCCTCTAGGGCGTAAAATAAGGTTGAAAATAATCACCTATAAATCAGGAGGTAAATAATGGGCTTTGTGGTCGGCACCCTAAAATTTATTAGTGGGGCAGTAATTGGAGCAGCAGTAGGCGCGGCAGTCACGACCTTTATCGTCACGCGCGACGGCGGACAAACTATTTCTCAGTTGCGTGAATTGGTGGGCGAGGTTCAAAGCGGGGCGAAAGATGCCTACAAAGAAGAAGAAGGCCGCATGACCGCCCGCTACCAGCAATTAATCGGCGAGGCTGGCACGGCTCGCAAACTTGCCAAAGAAAACAAGAAAAAAGACGAGGGCAAGTAACCCTTGAATGATAGCGAGCGTTTAGTTAATAATGTGCTGGTCTCCCTTACGGCTGGGCGGAAAGAAACCGCCCGTCGTTTGCTGTCCGGCGCAGTAGCTAAAGACCCCGCTAATCAGGAAGCCTGGCTCTATCTGGCAGTGACCCTACCGCCGGAAAAATCTGCCGAAGCTTTACGTCGGGTGCTTAAACTCAACCCTGAGCATATACTTGCTAAAGCCGCCCTATCCAAACTTGAAACAGACCCTTCCCGACCGCTAGAGCTATGCGACATTGTGCAAACCGAAATTCCAGCCCAACCAACCTCCCCCCAGGCCTCTACCCGCAAGAAAAGCACCACTCCCCGCAAACGGGCTACCCCTAAACCACCAATAGCCGAAACCGTAGAAGTAACTACCGAAAACGAAATTGCAAGCATCTCAGAAGTCCCAATGGAAGTGGCGGTAGAAGCTGTCCCGGAAGTATTAGCCCCTGCTGCTACGGTTGAGGATGTGCCAGTTGCCCAACCAATTGCGCCTAGCCCACCCGCAGAACCCGCCCCACGCGAGGTTCAACCCTACGTCCGAATTATGGCCCGCCCGATGATTGAACATTTGAAGCGTAACGAAGCCTCACCCGCCGATGCCTCGAATATTTCGCCAACAAACCCGGAAAACTACCTGTTACCTGGCGGACAATCGCCCTATTTACGGACTCCTGCCCGGTTAAAAGCCCGACCAGTTCGTCGTACTCGCCGCATGCGAGGGGGTTCCGTTTCGCTAACCAGCTTTGGCATAATCCTGATTGTGGCGGCGGTAGTTATTCTTATTGGTTATTTTCTATTTATCCGAATCTAAATGCAAAAAAATAGGTTCAAGCTGATTTCAGCCGCCCATCTGATATTAATTCGGGAGGGGCAAATATTGTTATCGCGCCGCTATAATACGGGCTATGAGGATGGGAACTATAGTTTGGTGGCGGGGCATCTGGACGGGGGCGAAACGGCCCGTGCCGCCCTTTGCCGAGAAGCTCTGGAAGAAGCCGGAATTATTATCCACCCCGAAACCCTGAAAATGGCGCATATTATGCATCGCCAGCACATTGACGAGCGGCTGGATTTTTTCTTTGAAACCGAAAGCTGGGAAGGCGAACCAACCAATATCGAGCCGGACAAATGTGATGATTTAAGCTGGTATCCCCTGACCAACCTTCCACCGAATATTGTGCCTTATGTGCGAGCCGGAATCAAGTATTTTATTGAGGGGAAAATGTATAGCGAGTTCGGCTGGTGAGCATAACGGGGGTTATATAGATGAACGATTGGTATGGGGAACAATTTACCAAACAAATGAATCAGTTCCAGGAAGGTCTGGCGGAACACCCTGAGCTCATCCCCGAACTCGATACAACAATCCAAAAAGCCGTCCTTTATTATTTACTTGAACTTGCCTGCTGGGCCACCCATATAAGAAATATTACGTTAGGTCGCCAGGCTATTTGGGCAATTCCCCACGATTGGCTGATAAATAATATTGAAGTTACCGCAAAACCGTTATTGAAACTGAACGATGATTGGGTAAATCTCAGGTTGATCGAACTTTATTGGCATATAGGCATACCGCTCGTACGTAAACTTGCTTTATATGGATTGAATAGTGAAAATCCTGAAATAAAAGAAGCGGCAACAGATTGTTTGGAAAGAATTAACCGGGATAAACTACAAGATTGTGAGGGTTTTCCGGGTTTTGAATATTATGAAGAATCAAAAGTAGAGTAACTAAGCACTATTTTCTTTATCGCCCGCTTCAGTGTTATTATCAGATTCAGGGGTGGTTTGTTCGCTGGGCTGGATAGGCTTATTAAGGTAAGTGTTAGGGACATAATTGGGCTGGCGGGCGGCGCGACGACCTTCGGGGGTTAGTTGTTGGCGCAACCTTTTGAAAGTGGAACTAGCCGGGTTAAAACGGGAGATATCAAGGGCAAATAGAATCTGACGACGCACCAGAAAATAGAGAAATCCCAGGAAAACCAGACTGGAAAGTGCGCCCCAATCAACAATTCTAGCTCCCAGAGTTATCAGCAAATCAAAAATAGCGTGGGTCAAAACCGCCAGGGTCAGCCCGATTAAAATTCTTCGCCGCCGAGTTTTGGGATTGGTATCAAACCGAGAAAGCCCCAAAGCTGCCCCCCACATTGCCGAAAATAGCACATGAGCCAGGGTGCTGACCGGGCCCCGCAACAAAATTATAAACGGACCTTGATCGAGGATAAAAAAGAGATTTTCAAAAGTGGCAAAACCCAGCCCACTGGCGGCAGAATAAATTATCCCGTCCAACTCCTCATCAAAAGCTTTATCCTGATAAGCCAGCACATAAGTTACTACAAACTTGCCAAGCTCTTCAGCCAAACCTACTATAATTAGATAAAACAAAATCACCAGCAAAATATTATTGCTCTGGCTAAGGGGTTTGCCATCAATAATTATTGACTGGTCAACCACGAATTCAAATAATCCAATCAATAACGAAAGGGGCATGCTGAGAACAAAAACCTTCGCCAGCAAAGCTTTAGGCTCTTTGTTATACACATCCTGGCGGTAATACCACCACATCCAGAAAAGTCCAGGGATTAAAGCGGCGGAGATAACCAGAATAAATTGCATTAGCCTATCTCCGCCTTCGGGTTAGCGTGGTAAGAACAGCGTCATCAGGGGAATAGTTAAACCACAGAAGAAAAAGCTGGAAAAAACAGCAGTACTGGCGAATTCCTCGTCCAATTTATACTGGTTAGCATAGGCCAGACAAAGAATAATGGCGGGGGTAGCCGAGTCAAGCAAAATAACCCCTTGAGCAGTGCCATCATTCGGCAACAAAACCTTTGCCAGTAACAGGCCGATTAAAGGAGCTACAACCAATTTGACCAGATTCAAACTGATAATCGCCGGGAGGTATTTGCCAATATCTTTCCAGACAATCGTCACCCCTACCAGGAACATCATCAAGGGCAAAGTTACCTGGGACAATAATGCCAGGGTAGTGGTAATGGCAGTAGGAACATCATCTTTATAAAAGAGTAGGGCCAGCACAAAGCCGATAAACGGGCCGGAGCGGGGAATTGCCAGCAGGGTTTGCCAGCTAAACCGTCCACCCTCGCCATAATACGAGGCGATAATCACCCCTAACGTAACCAGCAGAACCAGGCTGCCGACCTCGCTGTAAAAAGCGTGCTGGACAAACGCCGCCTCACCGTAAATCCCCCGAATAAGCGGCAAACCGATAAAAGCGGTGCTACCAAACATGGCGGTTAGCAAAAACGCCCCCATCTGGCGGCGTTGCAAGCGTAATACTCGCCCAATCCCATAGGCCAATAAACCCGAAAAACTGATAACCAGCAAGGCAATCAGGGGGATTTTCAGGATTTCAGGGGTAATGGGTTTATTACTGGTGCTTTTGATACCGTTGAAAATCAGGGCGGGCAAGAAAACATTGTTGATAAGGGGAGGGAAAATACGCTTGGCATCTTCCGGGCGCAACCATTGGGCCGCCCGAACGCCCGCGCCAACCGCCACAAGTACCACAACTACGATAATTGTCTGAATAACCTGGTCGAAATTGCCCATGTAAAGTCAGTTACTTCCCCAGCGGCACCGGGCATTACACCGGGTGGAATTAAAGTTAGTTACTTTCCTGATATTCAGGAAAAACAAAACGAACCGGGTCGGTGATGGTTTTCTTTAACTCTTCCAGCATAAACAGGATGATTTTGACCCCGTTCAGGTTCACCCCCCGGTCACGGGTTAAGTGCTGAATAAACTGGAACTTCTTGATATCGTTCTGGGAATAACGGCGGCGTTGGGTGTGGGTGCGATGCGGCACTACTAATTGATGCTCCTCGTAAATCCGCAAAGTGCGCGGATGTAGACCTAAAATATCGGCTGCCACGCTCAAGGTAAAGATGGGCTTGTCAACATTAATCCGGGAAGGAGCCGAGCGGTCAAGCCGACCACTGCGAGAACGACCATTTGCCCGCGCTACTACAGGAGTCCCATTGGAAGCATGACCATTAGTGTCGTTTTCAGCCGCAACAGTCTCGGCAATCCGGGGGCGGGTACTACCAGCGGGACGGCCTCGTCCAGCCTTTGGCTTACTTTCCACCAGGGTATCCGACAGGGCGGTTTTGATTTCTTCTACTTCCATCTTAGTGTGTCCGCTTTCTTCACCTGAACCGACCAGGCTATGTTGCTCCCAGGAGCGTGTCCCTTAGTTTGAAAATTATAATTCAGAGCAAAATATCTTGTTACCATAACTTATGATAAACTTATGGAAAATGTAACATAACCAAAATGGACTGTCAAGACATAACACGTAAAAGCAGCCTTATATAGGCCTAATTAGGGTAATTGCGGTTATTACTTTTGGAGCGTTTTAGCCTGTCTTGATAATGGGTTATAAGTTTTATCTATTTCAACCAATCCAACAGACTAACTATCCGTTTTACCATTGGCGGGCTTTCGTCCGCGCCCACTTTTCTTGACAAGCGGTTCCTGACTATCAAACTCATCAGAGGCAGCGGACAATTCAATTTTGCCTAAAACTACATTTTTCAGGGTATTGCTGGCGGTAAAACCGGGAGTTTGGGTCTGTGGTATCACAATATGCTCTTTGGTTTGCGGATTTACCCCCCGGCGCGAACGTCGGGTGCGCACCTCAAAAGTGCCAAAGCCGGTAAGCACCACTTTATCGCCATCACGCAAGCTTCGAGCAATTAATTCTATTGCACTTTTAACCACCTGGTTAACCTGTTTTTGGGGCAGTGCCGTTTCCTTGGCAAGTTGTTTGATAAATTCATTTTTGTGCATGGCTATCCTCGCCTTTTCAAAAATTATCTAGCAAAAGTCTAGAGATTAACTGGAACCACCGAGTGGTATGTCAGTAATAATCTAGTAGCCCGGTGCAATTTCAACGGCGGCGTTTGCGGTAGTAAGCAAAACCGACAACCACCACTGCCCCGCCCAAAACTCCCCGTACTATCGGCAAATCTTCCAATTGCGGCTCAAAACCAATCTGAGGCAAAGGTAAATTCACCAGGATGATTACACCCAGTGCGGCTAACAATATTGCGCCCAGGAAACCCAAATCAGGAGCTGCCCCTGCTATTAATTCGCCCAGAAAAGCAGCAATTGTAGCTAAAAATAACAGGGCAAAAAGCTGGGGTAAAGTGGGTGGGATACTAAACATTTTAGTAGTTATAGCCTTAAACTTATTCGACACTACCCCACAAGTTTGCCGGGAGAAAACAAGGTAATTGTTTGTAACCGTTCACGGGGGTCAGAAAAATTGTATAGTTTGAGTTACACGTATACCAAATGTTGTATAGCTTCTCGAAAATAAGATTTGCTATAGCCTAATCAAATCCATATATTGTGGCTGCTTTATTGATAGCACCACAAGAAAAATACCCCCCGTGAACGGTTACAATTGTTTAAATAGTTTTTAATATGTTTTTATTAAGTTTTTCTAAGGTTATTACACAAATGATAACAAAGGGTATGACCTTTGTCAATTATAAAAACTACGATTTTGACTTTGCAAAAGCTCTTTTCCTCTTATAACACAACTCTAACACAGTCGGGCTGGTTTTAGAATTGGGCTGGTGGTACAATCGAAAGTGGCCGGAGTTTTTCCAGACCGTGAGGCGGCCCAACACGGTATCCGGCATGTGTTCATTACACGAGTTTGACTGACAGCCGCGTCGGTCAAGGAAAGAAACAGGACTTTAACATGAGTGACAGATTCAATATGCCCCCCAATTGGCAAGGGATGTTTAGCCAGGTTGTCCGCGAGATTCAGAATGGTCTTAGCAAGCTGGAAACCACCGTCAACAATGCCACTGAAGGGCAGCGCGTGCCAATTGATGATGAAGATATAGCCGTTCCCACCGACCAACCCAAGAGTTGGCCCAGCACCCCTAAAGCTTCTACTTATCACGGACCTAAATGGGAATATAAGGTTGTTTACATCAACTTTAAAGGCCAGATTAGTTCCGAGGGTGAGCAAGTGCTAATTGGGCGGGGCGAACGCCGCAGCAGCTTTGTCCGCAAGTTCCTGGACGAAGTTGGGGCGGAAGGCTGGGAATTGACCGGGGTCAGCCCCCTGGCCGATAGCGAGAATAGCTATTTCATCTTCAAACGCCACTACACCGGGGAAGCTAAAACCGTTCCCGCCGATGCCCCTGCCGTCGAAAAAATCGAGGTAGAGGAAATGCCCGGAGACCAGGGTAGCACGATCTAACGGTTTTCGGATATCAGGAAAAATTAAGCCAGGAGTCGCTATTGACTCCTGGCTTTTTGGTTTAAATTTACAATTAAATCCTAAATGATTGTTTCCCCTTCCCTGAGTCAGAGAAGGGGGCAGGGGCACCCTACAAATCAGAGGCTTTCGTAACGACTTTCTCATTGACACGCCCAATAAAATCGGGCAGTGACAACGAGCCGAGGTCTTGCCCGTTCCGTAAGCGCACCGCTACCGCCCCCTGTTCGGCCTCCTTATCGCCCACCACCAACATATAAGGGATTTTTTGCAACTGAGCATTGCGAATCTTCTTTTGCATAGACTCGCGGGCATCGTCCAGTTCCACCCGAATACTGCCCATCAACGAAGATGGATTGGCGGAAGCAAGCTTTTTCTGTACCTCTATCGCGTAGTCGTTGTGACGGTCAGCGATAGGTATTACAATCGCCTGTACCGGAGCTAACCAGACCGGGAACGCCCCGGCATAATGCTCAATCAGCACCGACATAAAACGTTCCACCGAGCCAAGAATAGCCCGATGTAGCATAACAGGGCGAGCCTCGTGACCATCCGGCGCGACATACTTCAGGTCGAAACGTTGTGGTAGGTTGAAGTCTAACTGGATGGTCGCTAATTGCCAGGGACGTTCCAGCGCGTCGGTCGCGGTAAAGTCAATCTTGGGGCCGTAGAAAGCCGCCTCGCCTGCTTCCTCGTGCCATTCCGCTCCCCTGGTTTTTAGCACCTCGCGCAACTGTTCCTGCGCACCGTTCCACATTTCCGCCGTACCGAGATATTTATCGGGTTGGTTCTCGTCCCACATCGAGAGCCGCACCGAAAGTTTCATGCCGAATGGTTTATAGAACTCGTCCACAATATGGTAAATCCGCAGAGCTTCTTCCATCACCTGTTCCGGCAAACAGAACACATGAGCATCGTCCTGGGTAATAAAGCGTACCCGCGACAAGCCCTGCAACGTACCGGGCAACTCGTCCCGATAAACCGCCGTCGTCTCGCTAAAACGCAGGGGCAATTCGCGGTAACTGCGTTTGCGGCTGGCGTAAATCTGGGTGTGGTGCGGACAGTTCATGGGCTTCATACAAAATTCTTCGCCGCTCTTGCCACTAACATGAAATAGGTCATCCTGAAACTTGTCCCAGTGACCCGAAGTTTTGTACAAGTCAGTTTTGGTCAGGTGAGGAATCTGGACGCGCTGATAGCCCAACGGTTCTTGCAGGGATTGCACAAATTCTTCCAGCAAGCGGCGCAACAGCGTGCCTTTGGGGGTAAAGAGCGGCAAGCCCGCCCCTACCAGGTCAGAGAAGGCAAACAGGTCTAACTCCTGCCCCAGACGGCGGTGGTCGCGCTTCTTGGCCTCTTCCAGTAGCCAGAGGTGTTGCTCAAGGGCTTCTTTGGTCAGGAAAGCCGCCCCATAGAGCCGTTGCAACTGTTTATTCTTTTCGTTGCCCCGCCAGTATGCCCCGGCGATGCTCATCAGTTTAAACGCCCCAATCTGGCCGGTATTTTCGACATGCGGCCCCCGGCAGAGGTCAACAAAATCCCCGGTCTTATAAAACGAGACCGACGAAACCCCGCCACTGGCATTAACCTCCACCACATCGTCATCGCCCGTTTCTTTGGCGACGGCGGTGCTACCTTTTTCTTTCAACAGGTTCAACAATTCAACTTTATAGACCTGTCCGAGCCGTTCCATCTCGGCAATCGCTGCATCAATCGGCAGTTCCAGACGCTCGTAACTCAATTTTTTATTTTTAAGTTCGCGCATTTTCTGTTCGATTTTGCCCAGGTCGTCGGGAGTAATAGGCTGAGGCAGTTCGATATCGTAATAAAACCCACTCTTGACCGCCGGGCCGACTCCAAATTTGGCATCGGGCCAGATTTGCTGTACTGCCGCCGCCATCAGATGGGCGGTGGAGTGGCGCATCCGGGATAACTCTTCCTCGGAGGGCTGCACAGCCGGTTTTTCTAGCTGTTGGCTCATAATTTTATCCTCGTTTAGTTGGGAATTTGGGATTTTGGGGCTATAAAAACAAAAACCCCTCGTCCCGGATTTATATCCAACGAGGGACGAAAGGAAAACTTTCGTGGTTCCACCCTGTTTCCGCCGATTAAGGCGCTCATTGCGAACGATAACGGGTTCTGCCGTGCTCTTTGAGCTATATGCTTTAACGGAGCGACTCCTGGGGGGTTTTCGCCGGACGCTTAACTAAAAAGGTTTGCAGCCAATGACCTTTTCTCTCTGAAGTTGCGGGTGCAGGTACTTTTCCCAGTCAAAGTTTTACAATATTCAGTTGTATTGGAAGTATAGCCAGCTAAGTTGCCCGTGTCAAGTTGGGTTTAGGACGGTAATTGGAACGAACAATTTAATATCAAACCTGGAACTATACCTGAAAGCTGAAAGCTGATGGCTGTAAGCTAAACGGGTTTGCCGCAGCCAATACCCCTGTGCTATACTCGGCGGTGTTCCGAAATACCTCTTAAATTTATAAATCAGGGAGCAAATAAATTGGCTAAAAGAGTTGTTATAACCGGAATGGGGATGGTGACACCGTTAGGGTTGGATGTTGAAACCACCTGGGAGGGCTTGATTGCCGGGAAAAGCGGGGTTGGACCGATTACGCTTTTTGATGCCAGTGGGCATAAAACCAAAATCGCCGGAGAAGTTAAAGATTTCAGGCCAGAAAATTATGGAATTAACGGCAAAGACGCCCGCCGCATGGATAGATACGCCCAATTTGCGATTGCCGCAACTGGCATGGCAATAGAGAATGCTGGATTAAATATTAATGACGAAAACCGCAATCGGGTCGGGGTAATTTTGGGAAGCGGTATCGGTGGCATCGGGGTACTCGGCGAGCAATTCAGAATTTTGCACGATAAAGGCCCCTCACGGGTTAGCCCCTTTTTTATCCCAATGATGATTGCCAATATGGCAAGCGGGCAAATCGCCATTCATTTTGGGGCGCGTGGCACCAACTTTTGTATAGTTTCGGCCTGTTCCACCGGAGCGCACGCGATTGGGGAAGCCACCGAGATTATCAAGCGGGGTGAGGCCGATTTTATGATTGCCGGGGGTAGTGAAGCCCCGGTAGTGCCGATTTCGGTAGCGGGTTTTAACTCCATGACCGCTCTCAGCACCCGCAACGATGAACCGGAAAAAGCCAGCCGCCCCTTTGATGCCCACCGCGACGGTTTTGTTATGGGTGAAGGCGCGGGGGTTGTCATTCTGGAAGAATTGGAAGCCGCCCTTCAGCGGGGCGCGACCATTTACGCCGAGGTTACGGGCTATGGCAGCACCGATGACGCTAACCATATTGTGCAGCCAGAAGAAACGGGCGAAGGGGCAGCGCGGGCGATGGTGCTGGCAATGGAACGAGCCGGGCTTTCCGCTGGAGAGGTGGACTATATAAATGCGCACGGCACCAGTACCGGACTAAACGAGAAAGCCGAAACCGCTGCCATTAAACGGGCGTTTGGTGATATGGCCTATGAGGTTTCGATTAGCAGCACCAAGTCTATGACGGGCCATTTGCTGGGGGCGGCGGGGGCGGTGGAAGCGATTATCTGCGCCAAAGCCATAAACGAAAGTATTATTCCACCCACCATTAACTATGAATTCCCTGACCCGGATTGTGACCTGAATGTAACGCCCAACGTGGCTAAAAAGAAAACTGTCAAACATGCCATGTCCAACAGTTTCGGTTTTGGCGGTCACAATGTATCGCTAATCCTGAGCAAATACGAAAAATAAATTTATGCAGGGAAAATAGGAGCATCTAACATGGCGCAACCCAGTGGACGTGTCCGAACTGTGCAGGATGCCTCTGTCGCGGTAGGATAGGCGGGGCAGCGCACCATAACCGTTGACCGCCCCGAACAGGCTGGTGGCATGGGATTAGGCTACAGCGGGGGCGAACTACTGTTGCTTGCCATTGCTGGGTGTTACTGCAATGATATTTTTCGTGAGGCCGCAAAGCTAGGTATGTTAATCAAGGGCGTGCAAATGGACGTGCAAGCTGAGTGGGGCGGTGAGCCTGTGCGAGCACAAAATGTTACCTATTCTACAAGAGTCGAAGCCGAAGCCAGAGAAGCCGAAATCCTGGCATTAATTGAGCTGACAGACCGAGTTGCCGAGATTCCCAATTCACTTAGATTAGGAACACCAGTAGC
Organism: Chloroflexia bacterium; assembly: GCA_038207495.1. GTDB lineage: Bacteria > Chloroflexota > Chloroflexia > Chloroheliales > Chloroheliaceae > Chlorohelix. Next base: position 197,072 of record JBBQZS010000003.1, on the reverse strand, counting down.
ACTCACAGAAGTCCAGGCTATTTCGGTTCAAAAATGATAGAAATTAATTTTAAATTTCTTCCACTTCGACTTTTAGTGTAACATCCCCGTTTTTAGCTTCGGCCCTGGCTTGGTCAAATTCTTCTTGAGCTGACAGACGCTCTAACTGGCGGTCTATCAGGCTGCGCCAGGCCAACAAAAATTCGCGCTGAGAGGTGCGGAGGTGGCGCATAGTATCTTCGGGCAAAACGTCGCTACTGTTCATCCGCATTTTGGGGCCGAATTGCCCGCTAAAGTCGCGCAGCATTTCAGGGAGGCGTTGCCAGCCCCAAAAGCGATAACCGTCTTTACCCCTACTTTCGGGATTATCAAAATCATCCAGGGGTTGCTCGGCGGCAGATTCAGCCTTCTGCCCGGATTTCATGCGGTCAATATCGTCCAAATCAATGTGTCGGTCAGTCATGAGTTTCTCTATTTTCTAGGTTATAAGTTGTTAGTAATCAGTTGTCAGTAATCAAAATTATATCCCCTTCCAACTGCCTTTCCTGTACTAAGGGGGATTATGGAAGGAGTGTAATGCCCTTCTCGCTTAATTTTTTAATCGCTGGAAGGCTTGCAAGTCGGCGATGCCCTTCTCGTTGTCGTTAATAGCAATATAAAGTTGGCCGCGCACCTGTAACGCCCCGGCATAAGTAGGCCGTAACTCAATCGCTTTGGATAGAGCTTGAATAGACTCCATAATCAGGGTTTGTTCCTTGAAAGCCAGACCGAGGTTGAAATAACCATCGGCATCATCCGGCTTGAGGCGCACATATTCCAGAAACTCGCGGGTCGCCAGGTCAAACCGTTCTTTGGAAGTATACGAAACCCCCAGATTGTAATGAGCCGAGGGGTGATTAGGCTCACTGGATAAAATAGCCTGGAACTGCTCAATAGACAGGTCAACCTTACCATCCAAAGCATAAGCCGAGGCCAGCAACTCACGAGTACGCAAATCGTTGGGGGTATAAGTAAGGGCGGTTTCAAACTGCTCAATCGCCAATTCAGCCTCAGCCTGTCGCTGATAAATCTGGCCCAAAGTTAACAAGGCATCGGTAGCGTTGGGCTTAATCCGAATGGCTTCTTTGAGAGCGGAAATCGCCTCATCAGTCATACCCATTTGCCAATATGTGCGACCCAGGAAGCTATGTGTCTGGAAATCGTCGGGGCGTATCCGCACTACCTCGTTAAACTGCAAAATGGCATCCTGTTGCTGCTTGCGACCCAGGTAGATCATCGCCAGATTAAAGCGGGCATCGGCATTATCCGGGTCAATGCGGAAAGCGTTGATATAGGAAGCCATCGCCTGAGCCTCATCCTTGCGGCGGCGGTAGGCGTTCCCCAGCCAGTATTGCAACTTAGCACTACGGGTATTCTTGTCGGCGGCTTTTTTGATGGTATCAAAAGCACTCTGGTCATCGCCCATTTGTTGATAAAGCGAACTGAGGCGATAGTAAATTGCTTCCGGCGGAGTAGTCAGCTTCAATACATTTTGATAAATACTGAAGGCCGAGTTATAGTTGCCCGACTCCTGATAAACTGCTCCCAAATTCAGCATCGCTTCGGGGTTGTCAGGCTCAAGGTCAAGAGCTTTCTCGAAGGCTTCACGCGCCTCGCCAAATTGCTGATTACCCAGGAAACCGACCCCTTGATTAATATAATCCTGGGCACTGACAGGCGAAACGGCGGCACGCGCGCGGGTGGCTTCCTCAAACTCCTTCTCCGCCAAATCGTCCTGACCCCGCTGGCGGTAAATTTCACCCAGGGCATAACGCGAAAGAGCATAGTTAATATCGCGGTACTCGGCCCGTAAACGAATAACCTCTTTGAACGAGGCCACCGCATCTTCCAGATTTTCCTGTTGACGGAAACAAACTCCCAGCATATAGTGAGCCTCAGCCAGATTCGGATCAAGCTTGATTGCTTCCTGCAACTCGGCGGTGGCTTGCCCTAACAGGCGATTATTAGCCCCACGCAGGGATTCCTCAGCCTGATTAATCTCTTCCCGAATAACTTGAAGCGAAAAATCCCCGGCAAGTAAGGAAGTAACTGCTTCTTGAAGTTCTATAACCGATTGGTTGATAGTCTCGCGTAGTTCGGGGGCGGTTTGCTTCATAACCTGGAGGTCGGCTACCACCGAGCGTAACTCAGTAGTAAGAGTTTGGGTCGGGCTGGCACTAGCCTTCTCATATTGCTGACCGAGGCGCAACACAATCGCGTTAACCCTGGTGGCCTGATGCAAGCGAATACGGCCCAGGTCAACTCTGGCGCGGGCATAATCGGGTCGGATGCGCAAAGCTTCGCCCAGATATTCAATCGCCTGTTCGTAGAGGCGGCGACCAACACTCTCACCTTCGGCGGGCAAAGCCGGAGTGCTGCCTTCAGTAGCAAGTTGCTCCTTGAAATAGCTAAGGCCCAGACCCCGATAGGCCGAGGCATAGCGCAGGTCAATTTTGATAGCATTGGATAGCTCGCGGCGACACTTGCTGTAATCCTGTTTATCCAGATAAGCCATACCCAGATTGTATCGCGCCACTGCCAGATTGGGCTTCTCCCGAATTACTCCTACCAGGCTTTTAATTGCAAAATCGGGCTTACCCTGCAAAGCCAGAACTACCCCGATATTGTGACGGGCCTCGTATAATTCGCTATCAATAGCCCAGGCTTCCTGATAACAACGGAAAGCTTTATCAAACTGGCTGGAATAGTAGTAAGTATTACCCAGGAAAAAGTAAATAATCGCCTGATCAACCCGGCTATTATAGCGGGGGTTGATTTCGTTAATATAACTGGCGACCAGGGCCAAACTGAACTCGTTGCGGGCCTGTTCGTATTTACGCAGTCCATAAGCCCCTAGCCCCGTGACAAATGCCCGGAAAACATAGCTGCGGCGGCTGGTTTGCAACCCCAGGTCAAAACTATCCAGCCCCATAATTTGCATATCTCCGGCGGGTGGGGGGGCATCTTCGAGCGATTTTAACACCTCAAAGTTAGGCACAAAGTCGCGACGGGTATGATAAACATTCCAACCCCAGATAACCACATTGGGGCGAGTCTGGCTGGCAACCTGGATGGCAGCGGTAGGGTCGTCGGCAAAGTCGGTCGGATATATCGTCAGGTCGGGCGTGTCTATCTCGGTAATCTGGCGTTTTAGCTCATCCTGAAGAAAAGCGGTAATTTCTTTTGGCCCGCTAACAAGTGTCCAGTTATCCAGATATTCAGGTTTAACAAATTTGCGTTTGGGCTGGCGACCACCTTCGGTTGGCTCACCGATTTCGTTGGTGGCAATCAGGGGAGCGTCTTCGCGGTTAGATAAGAGCCGAGTGCGTCTCCCGCCCGATAAAACTCCCCCTAAATCGCCATTGGTGCGGGAAGAAGTGTCATCGGGACGCAAGATAAGGGTGGTATTGCCTGAACTTGTAACCGAGGGCAAAGAACGAGCCTGTTTACCGCCTTGCAATACTGCCGTTGGGTTAGATTTGCGGGTCTGGAGCAGATTATTCAGGTAACGACTGCCTTTTTTGTTACGTTCAACTGCCTGAGCGGTTTCATCTTCAAATTCAAATTCGCCCTCGCCCCGGCCCGGCAAAGCCATGCGATTGCGGCGTTCAGACCTTAATTCGCCATAATAGCCACCGTCGCGCTCTATTTCCTGACCAAATTCAGCCAGAGCAATCAGGAATTTACCAGTGGGTAGTTTAGGGGGGGGGATATTCAGAATAACCCAGCAAATCACCACCACCAATGCCAGCAAACCTTTGAACAATCCGAAGGGGAGAGCTAAAGTGGAGGGGACATTTAACCAACTGAAGATATTTGAAAACGCAACAAGTAAAGCCAGCAATATTAAAGAGCAGGCTAGAATTCCAAAGCCTTTGCGTTTACCAAATTTATAGAGCCACATTACTTTTTAATGCAGTTACCTTTTTTAGCGATTACCCGTCAATTCCCAACCTGGGATGTACCGAAACAGCGATTTGCGCTTTGCTAATATTTTTGTCCCGGTAATTCCGAAATTATACCCTAAAACAGCCTGAATTTATAGACCAATTAGTATTGTTCGATTACTTCCATATCTACCGCCGGAAGCAACAAACGCCGCCCTCCCCCTACCTCAACTTCCACCATCCGATCGGAAGCGGAGGAACTGGCATGGCGGCGTTGGGGCAAACTTACCACACGGGCTAATACTCCCAGATAGGTTGGGTTTATCAGCCGTACCAGGGCATTAGGCGGCGGTAGTTTGGTAATCATACTCAGGTCGGTTGGGTTGCGGTTAGCGTCAATTTGACTGCTGACCGGAGCGATAATTTCGGGACGTTGCCAGCCCCGCCGCAACCGAGTAGTGCCATTTATAGAAATTTCCAGGCCGTTTTGGCCCATCAGCATTTCAAATATGCGGGAAGCCATCGGGCGTTGTCCAAAGCCTTCGGTCAGAACCAGGGTAAAAGGGCTATCGGTTACATTTATATCAGCTGGAAACCGCCAGCCGTTTTTGCCCACCCGGTAAAAAGATTCGCGGCGGCGATATTCCAGAAATTTGGTAAGTTCCTCCTCCCGGATACTCCCGGTGACGATGCCGCGTACTTTCATCTCTACCGCTTTTTGCAAGGCTTCGGCGGTAATCATTGCCCCACCCAACAGGATAAAATAGGTGGTACGGGCGTCAATGCTGTCAGGGGTGATACTCTGGTTGGGGTCACTGACCATTGCCCGCAATACCCCGTGTCGTTCGCCTCCAATTCCAACCGCCCCTCGCACATAATTGGCCCTTAAATCTATTTTTACCCCGTAACCGGGCACAGTGGAGGAAACGATACCCCGCACGTAAGCTTCCAAAACCAGGGGGGTCGGCAAAGGGGTCAGGCTCAGGTAGGCCGTTTCTTCGTCATAGGCACTCAGGATCGACATAAAAGGAGCGCGAAACTGTTTGCCCCGAAAGCCTTTTTTCTGGGCTATTAAATCATTCTCCGCTAATCGGGAATTTATCTCTTTCAGCATTAACTTGCGGACTTCTTTGGGCGACATTTCAAAAAACTGCGCCAGATTATAGAGGCGCGGGCGACCCGGCAAAGAAGTACGGGCTACCGGGGCATCGCTCTCTACTCGTTGCCCTGCCGCTATCAAAACCTCACCGGGCATCGGCAAATAACGCTCTACCTGCATCTGGATATTCCAGGCCAGGGGCGGATAATAATGTTGGGTTGGGGTGGGAGCGATTCCAGGCATCCGTCCAGGATAACTCATACTTTTTTATTTCTTCTTATCTTTTCTTTTATTTTTGCCTGTAAGTTCCTGGCGTAACAAATCTTCAGGACTTAAATCGCTAATTGCCGGGTTTTCGGTCAGGTTGTCTTTATTTTTAGATTTTGCTTCCGGCTTGAATTTCGGTCCATCGGGTTTAATCGGCGGTACAGGCGCAGACGTTTCAGTTTTAGCCACAGGTGGCGCAGGTTTGGCTGACTTTGGTGCTGACTGGCTATTTTTAACTCCGCTAGAGCTACCAGCATCCGCCGCAATGTTAGTCGCCGACCTGACAGCTAAAGATTTTTCCTCTTTGGTAGGGAAACTTTGCTCGGCAGGGCCTTCGTTTTCGGCCTGTTGCAAGGCGTTACGGTAGGCACTTATCCAGCGGGCAACGGTTTCCTGACGCTGGCTATTTCCGGCAGGGAAACGGATGGGGCGACCCCGCGCATCAATAATTACCCCTACCGAACCGCCACTGACAAATTCCTGGGTAGAAACCGTTACACCGGGGGCAGCATTGCCAATCCGAAAGCCTCTGGCGGGCTGAATTTCCAGGGTAGCCTGTTCGTCGCTGCGCAAGGGCAAAACGGCAATTTCGCCATAAGGCACTACCAACTCACGGGCGCGACCTCTTTTAGTGCGAATAGTAACGGTAACGGCGGGCGAACCGGGGCTGGCTTGCCCCACTGGCACAATCACCGGGCCAAGCCGATTAAGGCAATCAAATTGGAAAATATAAGCCGCTGCGTTGGGGTTGTAGGCCGCCAGCGTCCCCGCCGCCGACATTAACATGGTTGAGTCAAGTTCCAGGTCTATCAAGCCTGTACCTTCCCCCCCAACGGGTTGCAGGGCATCCAGCAAAATCAGGGCGGTATTCCAGGTGTTGGAATAAACCAACGGCCCACCCAAGCCGATTACCCGATTGAAATCCAAACCTTGCGGGCGTTGACTGGATAATAATCCATAAAGATGGCGCAGGGTTTCGCGGGTGAAAGCTCCCTCAATGTAACGTTCGCGCTCGTCGGCGGGGATAGTGTGGGGGCGAAGGGTTTTGTTGAGAGCGTAATGGATAATCTCATCATTGGTAGTTTCAAAAGGTATCCAGCGTTGAACGTTTTCAACCCCAACCTCTGCCAGCACATTGCTAAGGCCATAGCTCAGGCCAAAATCGCCCCGCACCATCGAGGCGTATTCAGCCCCGGTAGCATAAAAAAGCGCGGCATTATTTCCGCCCAGGTCAGCCGCCAATACCCGATTACCTTCCACCTGTTTGGCTAAATATTGAGTCATCAAACCTACCGCCCGACAAGAAGTATTAACCGGGCCTTGCGACATTTCCACCAGTTGGCGATAACCGGGCAAGTTTGGCAAAAGGCGTTCCTGATACAAGGCTGAAAGCTGGGTCTGAAGAGGTTCAAGGTTTTCGCGGCCCTCATCCGGGCGAATATTATCCACCAGGAAGCACTCCAACTGTCCGGCAACTTTAGCTAAAAAGGCATCCTGCGCCTGTTTATTCCCGGCAAAAACCAGAGTCATCGGGCGACGAGCATCCCCGCTAGCCATTGCCAACACTGCTTCCTGACGGTTGGCTTCAATAATTACATCCAACAGGTCAGACATTGGCGCAAAAGGCGAACCATCTACCCCGCCGCTCAACACAATCAGGTTTGGACTAAGACGACGCAATTTGGCAATCTGACGTTCGCGCCAACTCCGCCGCATCTGGTTGCCAAACAGCGAAATGCGCCCTTTTTTATTTTTATTTTCGCGCTCGTTTTTACTTACTCCAAGTACATCAGGGGTAAAAACCGAGGGTTGGGCCTTACCGTTCTTGAAAGGCGAAAACTCCGCTTCGGGGTCGTCCGGGTCGTAATCGGCTTCGGAAGATAGCACCCCCATAACCCCTTCGTCGCTTTCGTCGCCGTAATCATCCAGCGAAATAGTATCAAGGATAGTGGTATAGGTGGCGTGACTGGCGCGGGCCGCTACATCCGCCGACATACTCCGTACCAATCCGGCAGCCACCAGACGTAAAGGCTCGGCGGCACTGCTGCTGGCTAAAAAAGCATCTACTCCGGTGCCATCTTCGGCCTGGGGAATTATCAGCTTGCCGTTCGAGATTAATTTCCGCCCGGTATGAGCCTCAATCGCCGCCACCGCATTAAAAATACCAAGGGTAACGTTATTGTAGGGGGCTTCGGCGGTGCTGGGGGCTTCGCCACGCGCCACAAAGCGATAGGCGTTATCCACCACCTCAATTAAAACAACCCTGGTGGTATTACTGCCGCAATCAGCTACCAGGGCTGACTCCATTGGTTGGGATTTGGGCGAACGCGCAGGATACAAACCTTAACCTCCCAGCTTGAGCAAAAAAATCAGGCGGTCAACCAGAGCCGCAAAATAAGTCAGGAAAACCGCCCCAAAGACCGCTCCAAAGGCCAGCATTATAGACCAACGCCCCAAAGTGCGGGTTATAATTCCTAAATCCGGGCGGGTAGCCTGAACATTAGCGGTATCTTCGGGGCTTTTGCGCATAGTAAACTGAAAATAAGCCAGCGATAACAAAGCCCCGGCTACCAGCACGATATTTCCAATAATGTCAGCACCACTGGCTCCTTCACCGCCCCGCAAGTTAACAATCGTGGCGCCCACCTGGGGTATCAGAGTACCCGATACCGCACCAACCAGAGCCAGAGCCGCCACCGTACCGATGACCAGGGCCACAATCAAATTCGTAACCCCGCGACCAGCTTTTGAAGGCCTTAACAGCAGTAACAAACCCAAACCTAATGGTAGGGCAAATGATAAAACCGTGCCTAGCGAGGCTGTGCCAGAAGAGGTTTCACGCTGCAAAGTGTTGAAAACCGGGACAATCAGACCGAAAGTTATTTGCAACACCGCCCAGCCGATACTGACCCCTACCAGCAAATGTTCGGCAACCCGAAAAACCACGTTATCGCCAATCAAATAGCTATAAATCATGACGGTCAGAACCAGTGCCAGACCTGTACCGAGGGCTGCCCAATCCATTAATCTGCTCCTCGCCGTCTTCTAATCATTTCCACCGCGTTATAGATATTCACTACCAATAGGATACCGACTAGGGCTAACACGGCAAAGTTCTGAGCATTCAACCGCACATTTAGATTGGATAAGCGACTGGCAGGTTCCAAATTACGATCTCGCAACAACTGGGCATATTGGGTTGCGCCATTTAACCCGGCAACCAACCCCTGTACGCGGGCAGTTTTACCCACCAGTTCAGGGCGAGCGGTGGTAATTCCCTGGGCGTAAGGTTGGGCGAAAGGCTCAACCGCCGCCGGAGTTGCCAGCAATAACCGCGCTCCCGGCTGGATTCCGGCTTGTTCTACCCAGACCCGCACGCTACTTTCATCCCCCGCCAGAATTACAATCAGGTCAAAATCAGCCAGACCGTTGATGCCCTGCATTACCGGGAAATTAGAAGCCAACCAGCCATTTTTATAGTCTTCAAAATTGCTCAGATTATTAAATAACCCTCGAACCGCCGCCTCGTTGCCAGGATGATAACCCAGGTTAAGATAACCCTTACCATATTCGTATAGACCTGTACTACTATTTCCATACTCAGGATTGGTCGCCAGGTCATTGGTAATCTGGCTGGCAAAAGCCGGCCCTTGCGGGTTAAGGCTGATAGTCACCAGACGGGCGCGGCGCGACATTATATGCTGGGTAATACTCTGGGAAAGCGGGCGCATTTCACCAACTTTATCACCCTCCCAATCATAAGTTACCAAAACTTTGGCATTTGATTTCAAGCCATCTATCGCATTAAAAAAGTTCTGGGTTTCGGCCCGTACCGGGACAGTCAGATTAGATTGTGGAGTCAGCAATAGCCCCAACCCTACCGCCAGTAATAGTAACAAGAAGGTAACATAACGATAGATAGCGGCCTGGTCAAGGTTAAATGCAGAAGCCTTTTTAGGAGCAGGGGCTTCCACCACCGCCGGTTTAAGCAAAGCCTCAAGCACCGCCGCGCCAGCCAGAGTGGGCGGCAGGAAAACCTCTGGCATCAACCCGGAACGTTGGTTGCCCGTATTATCGTTAGACAAAGGTTCTTCGGTAGCCGAAGGCGCAACCGTCCGCAACCAGGCGGGAAGTTGACCGGGCGTAAGGTCTGCCGGATTAATCGCAGGTGAGTCTACTGGTTTGGCGGGTTCCTGACTGCGGGTCGGGCCGCGCATCCAGGAAGGAGCTTCCAGGTCGCCCAGGAAATTTTCGTTGGTAATTGAAGTAACCGGCTGGATTGGCGTTTCAGCAGTTTTTGGCAGCGGCAAATTATCACTAATAGGTTCAACCTGTTGCCCTGGTGAATTGTTAGTATCTTCACTCAACCAGTCTGGAATATCATTCCCAATAGGTAGTGTAAATTCAGGTTCAACCTGGGCTTTATTTTGTGGCTGCAACCAATCAGGCATAGTAGCGGGAGATTGAGCATCGTCCCCAAGCATAGCAATCTCGCGCAACAAAGCCCCTGCCTGTTCATCACCTTCTGCTGGCAGCTTTATAGTAGAATTTTCTTCAGTAGGGGTTTCGGTTTTTGACTTGTCACCCTCATTTTTCAGCCAATCAGGTACATTTTCTAACTGCTGATCCAGCGCATACGAACCCACCTGCGAGTAGGTTTTGGGAGTTTCAGTAGGAGCGCGACTTGGAAGTGTACCAGAACCCATTTGCTTTAACCAATCGGGCGGTTCAGGCTCTGCCTCGGCAGTGTCGGCAGGTTTAGCGGCTTCCAATTCTGCCAACCAATCGGGCATATCGCTTTGCGATTCAACCGCTTGTTCCAGAGGAGCTTCAAATTTAGCTGGCTCGGCTGGTGGCATTTCAAAAGTTGGTAAAGCTGGTTCAGCCACCGCCTGGTCAGGGTTAGCTGCTTTTAGCCAATCGGGAATATCCTCTGACACAGGGGTTTCATCCGGCACAGGCCCGCCCAACCAATCGGGTACATCCTGGGTACTTTCGGTAGGTGAAACCTCTTTTTCAACCGCCATCTGGCCTAACCAATCCGGCACTGTTTCAGTTTCAGCGGGAACGAATTGCTCGGCAGCATTACCGCCCAAATCATTCAGCCAGTCGGGGACATCCGATTCTTTTGGCAGGTCAACTTCCAATTCTTCGGCTGTGCCCATCCAGTCCGGCATTTCTTCCACTGGTTTGGCGTTCGACCCGGTCAGCTCATCGGCACTGCCCAACCAATCCGGGATCATTTCTTCGGGCTTGGGTTCGCCCACAGGCTCATCACTTTCCAACCAGAAAGGCAGGGAGCTTTCGGACTCGATAGCCGCCGGGGTAGCCGCTTCAATATTCTGGGTGGCAGGTATAGGAGAAGTCCCAGCCGTCTCCCCCTGTGTTTCCTTTAGCCACTCAGGAGTATCATCGGGCGAAATGGGCGGCAATTCATCGGTTTTAATACCGCGCTTCGGGGTAGGTTCAGGGGTGCCACCACCCAACCAAACGGGCAGTTCCGCCGACATCACATCGCCAAAGATACTTTCTTCCGGTTCAGCCGTAGAACTTGTTGGTGTTTCAACAAAATCAAACGGGCGCAATTCTTCCGGCTCGGCATCTTCGTCATCATCATCCAGAAAGGCAGGTAAAGGCGGCACTTTGGGTTTGGCGGGAGCAAATTCCGGGGTCTTATCACCCATTGTGCGACTTAATTCATCGGTTTGCCGAATCAGGTCGCGCAAGGAAATTGGGCGAGTTTCGCTGGTATCGGTAGCCACAGCAGGTGGCTCGGCGGGCGGATTGGCGGGCTGCTCCAACCAGGACGGCATATCACCAATCGAGGGTATCGCCAAATCACTCGAATTTAATTCCTCACCAAACTGGGCGGGTTGTAGCGCGTCAGTGGGCTGTTCCAGCTTTTTACTGCCCTCGAAGTCGGCGGCAGTTTCACCTGGACTAAAGGGAGTGAGTTGGTCAAGGGGAACTTCTCTCTCCGGGGCAGTATAGCCCGGTAAAACCGCCCCTTTAAGCCAGGGAGCAAGACCATCACCCCAGGGGGCAACCTCTACTGACCTGGGGGGTGCGGGTTCAGTGAGCGGGCCAGTCAATTTACTCAGGTTTGCCAGCATATCAGCAATCCCAATCGGTGAAGACTCAACCCCCAACAATTCCGGCTCGCTTATATCATCAAGCTCAGCGATAGGTAACGCAAGTTCTTCAGCAGCGACCGGGGTTTGGGGTAAATCCTGCTCCTCGATTTCCATAAAAAGATCGTCAAGCGGCGGCAGCCCAGCCGTATCACTACGTTCCTCAGGATTAGCTGTAAATTGGCTGGTAGGTCCGCTTTTTGGTAGGCCGGGGTCAAGGGTGGGTAATTCTACTAAATCAAAAGAGTCCAACTTTTCATATATAGGCGCAGTTTTCTTCCTGACAGGGGTATCATTCTCATCAAAAGCTTCTTCCAGAGCTTTTTCCAATTCAAAATCACCAAAGCTGGGTCGAGTAACACTACCTGTACCGGGCTTGGTTTTGCGCAACCAGTTTGGCAGATCAACTCTGGGGTTAGACTGTTCTTCGGGTGAAAGCGTCTCACCTCCAGAATCTTCTTCGGCAAGCCAACCAGGAATATTATCGGTTTTGGGTTCAAAAATCGGCTGGTCGTTTAGAACGTTAGAAGATTTGGGATTTTTGGGATTGGCCGGAGAAGAAAGTTGGCGCAACCAATCCGGCACGCCGCCTGACAAATCCTCGGTGGAAGGCATTTTAAGCGGGCCGGTATCCATACCCTTGTCAACCGGGTCAAGGGCAAAGGGCGAAATATTATCTGAGGGCGAAAAGCTAATCGGCCCATCAGCGTACATTGGGTCGGGATTGAAAGGGATAGTGCCGCCTGTGTCTAATTCACGACCGATGCTACCCGGAACTTCCTCACCTGTCTGCCCAGTATTGGATAAATCGCGCATCCAACCTGGCAACTCCCCACTGCCCGGTTTGGTTGGGCGGGGCGGTGGTTCTTCAATTTCCTGTTCTCCGGGCAAAGGCGGGCGGGGCGGCATAGGCGTAGCGTTAAGACTTTCCAACCGCTCATCCCCCAAAGTAGGGTTGAGGGTTTCCAATCGCTCTTCCGCAAAAAATGTGGGAACCTCTTCTTCCCCGTCCCCCGATTCAAAATCATCCTCATATTTAGGATAAAGTGAAGGGTCGGGTAAATCGGCCCGTAGGGTATTTAACCAGTCCGGCATATCATCGTTAGCGGGCGGGTTAGGCTGGCTTTCCTGGCGTTTTTTGGCGGCCTGCGCAAAACGCGAAAGTTTTACCTCGCCCCCGGTGGATTTTTCCTGACCAAAATTTTGCAAATTAATACGCCCACTATCTGTCGGCGGCTCATTGCTACCAACTGGTGGATTATCGCCTCCTAACATTGCAAGTATAGGTGCGCCGCAGTTATAACAAAGCATAGCTTTGGGTGGGTTTATTTCCCCACACTCCTGGCATCTATTCGGTTTTCCAGCGTTTTGACTCATAAGTATCGCCCAAAACTAACCCAAATAACGATTTTCTACCCCAAGAATGTAACGCAGGCTGGTAGCCACTGCTCCCAAAGCCGCCCCAATCAATATGCCTCGCAAAACTCCCAGTACCGGGTACATCTGAAACCACCGCGCCAGTTCGCTTAAGCTGCTAAAAGGCTGTAAGGCAACCTGTCCTAGCAAAACAATCAAAGCTCCCCCTAACAAAAGGCTCGACTCAACCGTGCCAATGCGTAAAGCCTTAATCGCCGCCGACACCATCAAAAAGGCCAAGAGCGAGAAAAGGGTGGCGGTCAGAGGTTCGTAGATATAAAGATAAATCCAGTTAGTAACCCCATCTTGCAAACCAGCTACCCGCCCATAGACCCCTGCCAGAATTACCGCCAACGCGCTACCCAATAATACCGCGCTATAGCCGGCCCCTGTTTGGCGACTGGTCAAACGATTCAGGTGAACCCGCAAAACATTAAACAAACCTAGAAGCAGGGCAAAAGCCAGAATTATCGAAACCCACAAGCCGAGCAAAGCCGCCGCCCCGTCCATCAGGTCGGTAAAGGTGTCCAACAACACCAGAGCCGCGCTCAGGTAAATTATTATTAGGGGAATAAATAAACCGATTCTTCGCATTTAGCTTACCTGATAAATAAATCGCCCACATTAAAGCCTAAAGTAGCCGCGACCACCCCAATCAAAATTGCCAGAATTATCAAGCCCCGCAACATATCCTGAGTCCGCAAGGAGGCCAGAAGGGCGGGCTGTCGGTTCAAATAGGCCGGGGTTGCAAAAACTTCCTCGCCTAGCAGGGTGTTTTCCGAGCCGGCACTGGCAATCATCAAGGGCATTGTTTCGACCTGAGTTGTGCCAACCACCTGGGACAGATTTCGCCGATTGGCAATATCGCCTACCAGTAAATATTCCGGACCAACCCGCCCGATAATCACATTGCCTGAAACTTTTTCTTCGGAAATAATCGAGCCAACCCCGGCAATATAAGCCAGATTTTCTTGCTGAGTAATAAAACGTGTTTCTTCTGGTTTAAAATCTGCCGCCCGCCCCGCCCGATCAAATTCATCAGAGCTGATATCGGCAGCTAACAGGTTGGTCAGAGCATCGTTGGTAGTGGTAATTATCTGGCCTTTGGTGCGAGCTGCCATCTGTTGCACCGAGGATAGGGTAGTTAGGCCGCTTAAGGCTTCGGCGGTGCCAGCTTGCCCGTTTAGGCCGCCATTACCAGGGGAAAAATGAACTTTTTGCCCGGTTTCAACTGTTTCCTGCACCATCCGGCGCAAGCGATTTAACGGTAACAGGGGACGCAGGTTTATTCTTCGCCCACGCTCGATTTGACTCCAGAAAAGAAAGTACAGGACTACAAATAATACCAACACAATTATAGCGAGAACTGAAGCCGCATTTAAACCTAGCATTAGCGGGACTCCTTGTTTTTACGCTTGCTGTCTAGTTCCAGTTGTTCCAGGCGATTTAACAGCCAATCCACATTAGCCCGATTTTCCAGCAAACTGCTCCAACGCCCGGTTGGGTCGGCTTTCCCAAACGTGAAGCGGGCTAAAGGTTGTGCCACCAGCAAAAACTGGCTGCTGACAAAACTCAAGGGACGGTTGGTGCTGAGGAAAAGACGAGCCGGGAGGTTCATGCCGCTTTGTTGTATCCAGGAAGCCATTTTTTCCAGTTCCGCAGTAACGGCGGTTTTTGCTTCGGGCTTCCCCCCGCTAATGGTACTAATCACGTCCTGCGTGGTGGAGAAGGCGGGACGGTTTTGTTCTTCAAATTCGGCTACCAGGCGAGCGGGCAAACGCACCAACAACCCTCCGGCAACTTGCGCCTGTTCCGCCTGGGTCGCGCTAATCGCCCCTAATTCTGCCAGACGACGGGCTTGAGTTGGGGTAGCCGTTATTGTCAGATATTCTTCACCAGCGGTCAGGCTTTGAGCCTCGGTTTGAGGGTAAAATTGAGCCATATAAATTTCCCAAAATCGGGTTAAAAGTGCTGCAATTTCTTGTTATGTTAATATCATTTCTAATGATACCACATTTTAAGATGTTGTAAATCCTTTTCGGAGTAAAATTGATGGGATATGACAACATATATTCAAAAAAGGGGGAAATGTTCCTCTAAAAGCAGCCGTAGAGTTGTGCTGACGGTCTCGTTAGCGGGTTGGGGCAGGTAAAGTGCCTGTAAAGTGGGGGCCGTTTCAAGGGGAAGTAACCAGTAACCGTCCTGAGCAATCTGGCACCCCGCAAACTTCTTCCAGGGATAATGGCGCGACCAAATAATTATTCCCTGTCTAATAGTAATTCCTCGGGCATCAATTCGATAAAAATGGGGGGTGAAAAATGGCAATACCGCTAAAAATAAAGCCAACGCCAAAACTACCGCTACCAGCAAAGGCAAACTAAAGGCTAATACCAACCAGATTACGCTGAGAAGAGCCAGCACCAACCCGGCCCTTATCCAGCCTTTAGCCCCACCTTCCCGTAACGGCCACTTTCGCCATTCTAATCTGGGTGCTGTTCTTTCCATGTTGGTTTTAGCTCTTAGGTTTTAGGTTTTTAGGTCTTAGGTGTGAAAATCCTTGTTCCCTATTCCTTGCTAGTGCAAAACTACAAGATCTAATGTAGGAAGGGAGGGATTTTTGCCATCTCCATTTCTAAGGGAGAAGCCAGCTTACGGTCAGAGGTGAGGGTTTGTCCTAACTGCTACCCTGGTTTCGGGTTAGGTTAAGCTTTTTAACCCCCACCCCTTGCCCCGCCCCTTTAGGGGGCGGGGATTATTATTTTGTTCCCCCTTCCCTGAATCAGGGAAGGGGGCTAGGGGGTTAGGTCAAACCACCCTACCTCTGTCGCCGTTTGCGGAGGGTGGCACGAATGAATAAGACCCCAAATAGAGTTAGCGCAAGCAAACCAAGCTCAACCGCTAATAAGAGCCAATTTGTACTCGTATCTCCCGTAGACCCGGTTGAGGGTAAGGCCGAAGGGACGGCACTTTTTGGCTGTAAGGGAGTGCGTGACAGAGAGGCATTGCTGGCGGAATTGCCCACAAAACCTTCGTAACGCCCACCCGTCACGGTATCGGTGGCGGTGAGTAATACATCATCCAGCACTGCCGTATTGTTTTGTCCTGCCGCCGCCGGTTTGGCTTCAAGGGTTAAGTCGAGGGTGGCAGTACCTTGAGCATCCACCGTGTATCCGCTCCAAACTACTTCCCGATTTACACTATCGGTGCGGACTCGGCCTGTATCAGCACTAGCGGCAATAATGCCAGTGCCGGGATCTAACCCAATATCCACACTATTACCAATATCTATTTTGTTTGGCAAACCGTTCAAAACTATAAAACGCACCACATAGCGAATACCACCACCGGGCTGGAGGGGTGGCAAAACATCCTGGCGACAGATTACCAGTTCGAGCACCCCTTTATTGGGTTTGACTGGCACGCAATCGGGCTGTGGCAACTGTAGCCCCGGAACGGTAGTAGTTGCCACAGGCGTTACAGTAGTGGTGGGTGTGGTATTGGCAGGCGGAGGGACGGCAGTGGTGGTCGCCTGAGTAGTAACCTGTTTAGGCACAACGTTAAAGTTTACATCACTGACGGTTTGCCCATCCGTTACTGTTACCGTAAGGGAATCACTACCAACCGCACTATAAATATTAGAGTCTACATCCAGGCTAACGGTATAAGAACCAGCTTTGATATTGTCATAGCCATAGTTGCCGTTAGTGTCAGTTTGCTGGCGACTTCCACCATTAAGGCGCACCCCGCCTGCCGAGCCGGGAAGCGGATTACCCTGCAACAATACCTTACCTTTGATATTACCGCCTGTTGGTACTGCTAACCCATTTCCACTCAAGGCTACTGTAACGCTACTACAGCCGCTATAACAACCAAAAGTAGTGTACTGGAAAATCACTTGCCCGGTTTTGGGGCCGGGGGATTTCGGCGAAAATGTAACAGTCGCGGAACAAGTACCATACAAAGTAACACTTGGACAAATGCCGCCCGAAACCGAGAAATCCGGGCTACCACTACCAAGCGTAGCCGTAACTGCCTGAGTAGCAAAACCGGTGTTGCTAAAGGTTACGGTTTGACTGGTACTCGCACCGACATTTAGCGTACCAAAATTAAGACTGCCAGACGAAACAGTTTGGCTGGAGGGCATGGCGTTGATATTGGAAATTGTAATAAAACTGACCAGAGCCGCCAGAGCTATCAGGATGATGGGGGCGGCTACCCGGAAACTATTTCTATGAAACGGCTCAGCTTGGTCGGAAGCCCCTTCCTGGTATCGTTTGCTCACGTAGATATTCCTCCTGATTATTTTTTGCGTGGTTGTGACCGACGGTTGTATGAGCGCACAATCATAAAACCTAACAATAAACTCATTAACAGAAGTATTGCGCCAGGAATGATAAATAGTTCTGACCCAGCCTGCGCCGAAGAGCTAGAGCCAGTATTAGGCAAATTAGGTAAAGAACGGATAGGTGTCCGCGAAACTAAGGCGTTACTGGCGTCAAAACCAACCCGCCCTTCGTAACGTGAACCGTCTACTAAATCGGTAGCGGTAACAGCGATATCAGTCAGCACTGGAACATTAACGTTACCGGGGGAGGTTGGAGACGCTTCCAGGGTTAAATCCAGGGAGGCGGTTGCCTGTGAGTCAACTGTATAACCGTTCCAGGCCAAACGCTGGTTATTGGTATCAGGCGCGACATTCCCGGTACTGGCACTGGCGGATATTATAGTTGTCGAGGGGTCTAGCCCAATATCTACCGTGTTTCCAATGTCTATTTTGCTGGTTAATCCATTCAAAATTACTATGCGCACTACTACCAGGGTTTTACCACCGGGAGTAGCAGGGGCAGTAATACTAACACGACAAACGAACACATCCAACGAGCCCGCGGTTGGCTTGGAATTAGCACAACCAGAGTTTATAAAAGGTGTGGGGACAGGAATAGGGGTCGGGGTTGGGGTTGGCACGGGCGTGTTGGTAGGCACAGGGGTATTGGTTGGGATGGGGGTAGGTGTAGGAATTGGAGTAGGGGTAACGGTTGGGGTGGGAGTCGGCGGTAAGCGGCGCAGGCTAAAATCTACCCCGTAAGTAATTTTCCCGACCTCTACCGTAACAGTTTTAGAACTCGGCCCGACTACCACAAAAACCGTGGGGTCAACATCTACCGTAATAGTATAATCGCCAGGGGTGAGGTTATCATAACCGTAAGTGCCATTTAGATCGGTTTCCTGACGGACAGCAAGGGTATTTATCCGAACACCACCCGCCGGACCAGTCAAGGGTTTGCCATCGGCTGTAACCAAACCCCGAATACCACCCAAGGGGTTTATGCCGCTACCACTTAGGCTAACCACAGTTGTCCCGGAAGGGATGGCACTAACAAAATAATCCAGGGTCAAAGTTCCACTCTTAGGGCCAGGGGTTGAAGGATTAAAGGCGACTGTAACCGAACAGCTACCTCCAACGGGTACTACCGAACAAGCACTGGCTAATGAAAAACCTTGCCCCGAAACAGTGGCAGTAACGCTATAGCCCGGTGGCATTGCAAATGAGTCAGTTATTGTAACTGATTGGGTGCTGGTGCTATTTAAGGGCTGTTGACCAAAATTCAAGCTGGAAGGACTGCTTGGCGGGGTAGGGGCAGCGAAAACGTTGGTAATATTTAGAAAAATAAGGCTGAAAACAAAGAAGCCGATAAATTTCATTCTGAAGTGTCTTAAATTGCCTGTTATTTTTCCAATATTATTAATAGCCGCGCCTAGGTGGATGTTACGCATAGACCCTCTCCTGAAGTTAGCTGATGAGTTCCGGTTTTCAGTGGTTATTTGTACATTTAAGGGTATGAAAGCTTAATAAGTTGTAGCGGATTAATAGTAACATTTAAAACAAAGCTTGTCAGTAGTTTGACTCAAGAAGTGGGATTAATTGCCTCGGCACTATCAATAATTATTGTGACCGGGCCATCATTTTCTATTTCAACCAGCATATCAGCCCCAAACCGCCCGGTAGCCACTTGTAATCCGGTCGCAACCAGAAGTTTTACAAAATAATCTACCAGAGGGGCGGCTATCTCCGGGGCGGCAGCCTGGGTAAAACCGGGACGGCGACCTTTGCGGGTATCGGCATAAAGGGTAAATTGTGAAATTGCCAGAATTTCGCCGGGTGGGGTTAAGTCAAGGATTGAAAGATTCATTTTTCCGGCTTCGTCTTCAAAAACGCGCAGGTTAGCCACTTTATTCGCCAGATAACTAGCTTCAGCCTGCCCATCGCCCTGCCGCACCCCTACCAATATCACAAAGCCTTTGCCACATTCGCCGATGGTTTCGCCGGAAACGCTAACCCGTCCCCGCCGCACCCGTTGTATTACCACACGCATCTATTTGTCCTTGAACGGTTGTTGGTTGGGGCAGACCAATGCCCCTACGAATTTACCTAACCCCCGACCCCTATCCCCTGCTTTTTCATCCTTCATCCTTCATCCTTACCAAAAGGGCCACCGCCTGTCCTTCCA
Organism: Chloroflexia bacterium; assembly: GCA_038207495.1. Taxonomy (GTDB): domain Bacteria; phylum Chloroflexota; class Chloroflexia; order Chloroheliales; family Chloroheliaceae; genus Chlorohelix. Next base: position 177,745 of record JBBQZS010000003.1, on the reverse strand, counting down.
TCCCCTCCTGCCGACCCACAAAGCCCAGCTCTTCGGTGGTGGTGGCCTTGATGTTGATACGGGACGGGTCAATCTGGAGGACTGCCGCTAGTTTATCTTTCATTTCGGGGATATAACGGGCCAGTTTGGGCCGTTGAGCTGCTATTGTTGCGTCCAGGTTGGCAATCGTCCAGTGCCGCTCGGTTAGCAGATTTCCAACGTATTCAAGCATTTTGAGGCTGGAAATATCTTTGTAAATTGGGTCAGTAGGGGGGAAATAACGCCCAATATCGCCCAACCCCCCCGCTCCCAACAGGGCATTAATAATAACGTGGGTCAATACATCCGCATCGCTATGACCATCCAGGCCGAGTTCAAAAGGAATAAGGACGCCACCCAGAATCAGGGGGCGACCCGCTACCAACCTATGGACATCGTAGCCCTGCCCAATCCGCATTTCGGGAGGCAAAATAGGGAAAACAGTTACAGGTTGGGGAGCTTGACCAGATTCAGGATTTTCGACCTCAAAAAACTGACGAGCAATCGTAAGGTCTTCGGGGGTGGTAACTTTAAGATTAGTATAACTGGCCTGATAGACCTTGACCAGGCGACCCAACTGCTCCATCATCATGGCATCGTCGGTAACGTCCAGGTTATGGGCGATAGCCTGACGGTGGGCCTCACAAATTTCAGCATAGCGGAAAATCTGGGGAGTCTGGATAGACCAAAGCCGTTCGCGCGGCGGGGTGCTTTCCACCAGACCGCTTCCGTCCGCCAGCACCAGTTTGATAGTATCCTTAACCGGAACTGCTGCCACCGCCGAACCATAAGCACGCGCCGCCATTAGCCCATCGGCTAGAATTTCGGGAGTGACAAAAGGCCGCGCCCCATCGTGAATCATTACCCAATCGGGCAAATCACTTTCAAAAGCTTGTAATCCAGCCCAAACCGAATCCTGCCGCCGCGCTCCACCACTAACGGCTTTTTTCAGCTTGCGCCAGCCCATTTCATAGGCTAACGCCCGCCCGCGCATCAAATTATCTTCGTTAAGCACCAGAACATATTCGGAAATTAGGGGGCTGGCCTCAAAAACGGCAATAGTATGGGCCAGCAAGGGGCGGTCTGCCACCAGGGTAAACTGTTTATCCAGCCCCGCCATCCGGGTACTGCGTCCCGCCGCTACAATCACCGCTACTATTTTTTCGGGGGAGTTGGCTGTCATTAATCGGTTATGTTGCGTATCTGGGCGAAAATCATCCGACCTGCCACAGTTTGGAGTACGCGGGTCACAATAATATTTACTTCGTGGTTAATGTAGCGTTTGCCATTCTCGATGACAATCATAGTGCCATCATCCAGATAACTCAAACCCTGATTTTGTTCTTTGCCTTCCTGGGTTATGCGGACGGTCAATTCTTCGCCGGGTAGCACGACGGGTCGCACCGCCTGAGCCAGTTCGTTTACATTCAGAACTTTAACGCCCTGCAACTCGGCGACCCGGTTGAGGTTAAAATCGTTGGTAATAATCGGGAAATGATTAGATTTAGCTAACTTTACCAGCTTGCCATCTACCTCGTTGACATCGGGGGCATCAATTTCGGAGATTTCAATTGGCACTACTGAGTCCTTGCGAAGTTTTCGCAACATTTCCAGACCACGCTGCCCACGGTTACGGCGCAAGGGGTCGGAGCTATCGGCGATATGTTGCAACTCGTTTAGCACAAAGCGCGGAATAATCAGCGTCCCCTCGATAAACCCGGTCTGGCTGACATCAGCAATACGCCCGTCAATAATCGCGCTGGTATCCACCAGAATACTACGAGCATGGGGACTGGCTTTGGCGGCGGTTTCTTTGGCAACGGTGCTGGCGGCCCGACTCATGCCAACAAACTCAAAAATTTCGCGCTTCCGCATCACCATTACCGCTACGCCCAGATAACCAAAAATTACCGCTCCTACAAAAGGCAAAATACTTCCTAACAAGCCCGGTAAGCGCGAAAGGGGGAAAGTTAATAAACCAGCCACCAGCAACCCTAACGCCAACCCAATACTGCTGGCAATTAAATCTACCGCCGGAAGCATTTTTATCCACTTGCGGGCGTTGTTAAAAGGAATAGTAGTAAAATAAGGGGCGGCAGTCGCTCCCAAAGCGGCCCCAGCCAGAGTCAAGAGCACCAAAATAGGAAGTTGGTCGTCCTTAATAACCAGGATAGCCCCAAGTTGCCAACCCAATATTCCAAAGAGAATCATTCCCAATAGGCGGAAGAGAAATTGGATATTCATAACGATAATAACTCCTCGTACCCACACCGCCCTGTCTAAATTAAATTTTTTGAGCAGGATTAAAAATGCTGTATAATCGAGAACCAAAGGTACTAAACAGATTATGTAATATTACCATTTTGGGCTGATACATGTCAAAGCTGTGGCGAATCAATGTTGTAGCATTGCCGCCAAATAGCCTTAAAGCGGTTTGTGGGGTTTTTGAAAGGGTAAGGCAAGAAATGTTAGACCGGGGCGGTTTAAAATATTTGAATTTTTTCGTTATATTAGTGTTTTCAATTTTTTTAGTTTTATTTACAGCTTGTGGGGATAATACTGCCACCATAGGAGCAACACCCACAACGGGCGCGGCAAACACCGTCCCTACCAGTGCAGCAGTTACACCGGGCGCGGCAAGTAGTACTCCTACCAGTGCAGCAAGTACCACCCCTACAACCGCCACGACCAATATAATAGTTCCGACCCCAACCGTTGGACAGGTCACGGCAAGTAATGCCGCTACAACCGCCGGACAAAGCCGCCTGAATGTCACCCCTGCCAGGATTCGTAAAGCCAGTGGGGAAGTAATAAATATGTATATTGAAGTAGCCCGAACCAACGAGGAACAGGGTACAGGCTTAATGGGGCGTGCCAGCCTGCCCGCTGACTCCGGGATGCTATTTGTTTTCAAAAGCGTGGGGCGAGTCTCATTCTGGATGAAAGATACACCGCTCCCGCTCTCAATTGCTTTTATTGCCGCCGACGGTAAAATTGTGGATATTCAGGATATGCAAGCCTTTTCCGAGCAAACTGTTAGCCCCCGACAAGACCATCTATATGCCCTTGAAGTTACGCAAGGCTATTTCAATCAGAAAGGGATTAAGCTTGGTGATATATTTACCCTGGGGAATTAATTGGCGGAAAAGCGGCGACTAATATTGTAACCAGTAGGATTTTGGGATTCGGCTTCTTCGTTCTCGGCATCTTGCTCGGCCCGTTGCTTGATTTTATTCAGGAATTCGGTTTCCCGCTTCAATAACAGCAACTCCTGATTAAGCCGCGCCACCGGGTCAGCAACTTCCAGCAACTTCTGTTTATCTTCGGGTTCGATTTGAGGTAGCCAGTGGGGTATAAGATAAGAAAGAACCATAAAATCGTCCGGGATATTAAGGCTGATACTTTGATGGGCTAATTCCATCAAAATCTCAAGATAAGCCTGGAAAAGTTGAGCGACATTATCAACCAACGGCTGAAGGTCAGGTGAGGAAGTATCCACCTCCCCTTCCGGCCAGATTTCAATATCGCCAGTCATAAAAGGTTTGTTTTCGCGATGGGCAAGCAGACGGAAACGCTCCGTACCGATAGTATTGATTAACATACGCCCATCTTCAAGTCGGGTAACATCGGCAATTTTAGCCAATGTACCAACCCGATGTAAAATCGGAGGAGTAGCAGAAAGCGAGTTGCCTTCCTCATCCTCTTTAGCTTCTGGCCCTTCATCAATCAGCACCACGCCAAAAGGCTGATTGTCCCGCACACATTCGTTAATCATTTGACGATAACGCGGTTCAAAAATATGCAGGGGCAGAATCATTTTTGGGAATAAAACCGTTCTTAATGGAAAAAGCGGTACATCATAAAGTACCATTGTTTAGTACAATCCTTGCTAGAAATTCTTGGCATAAGCCTCACCACTCAATGAGGCAAGTGAGCTTAATATATCTTTATAACACTACAGGGAAGTATAGGAGTATTCTGGAGTAGTAGCAACAAGTTTGATGGTATGAGGGGGTGAATGTTGCGTTAGCAGTGGGTAAAATTTAGCAAGAGTTTTCCTGTCTTAAAGTTATTTAACGCGTTCGGAAAACCTTGCTATATAGTGCTGAATTCTCTTATAATAAAAGGAATTAAGAATTATTAGGACTTTCGCTTGAGGCCAATTTTTAAGCTAAGTTTGTAGCAGCCAACTCCAATTAATAAGTTCCAAAGCGAAAGTCGTAATTATAATAAAGCAAGGTTATTCTAAATGACAACAGTTCAGACCCGTCCCGCCCGAATATTAATAATTGACGATACCGAAGACAATGTAGTGCTGCTGCGTGAATTGCTGGAACGTGAGGGTTATCTTGTTGACTCTGCCAGCGATGGCTTGACCGGACTCGAAAGAGCCAGATTGAACGAACCTGACCTCATTTTGTCAGACGTGATGATGCCGGGGTTGAATGGTTTTCAGCTAACCCAACGGTTGCGTTCCGATAAAAATTTGCGCTTTATTCCCATTATTCTTATCACCGCCCGTAACGATAACAACGATAAAATTCGGGCTCTTGAAACCGGGGCGGACGATTTTCTGGTGAAGCCGATCCAGCGTCTGGAATTGGTGGCCCGCGCCCGTTCGCTAATCCGCCTGAAACGTTCCAGCGAAGCTTTAAGTCGAGCCGCCGCCGAGAAAGAAGCTTTATATAAGGAAGCCGAGCAACGCGCCCGCGAACTGGCAACCTTGAACGAGATTGCCCTGGGTATTGGTTCACGCATCAGCTTGCAAGAACTCCTGCAACTAATCCTTGAAAAGAGTTGTGAGTTGGTCAAGGCCCGAAGCGGGATTATTTATCTGTGCAAAAGTGAGGAAACCCGGCTGGAGGTAGCCGCTATCCATAATATGAGTCGGCGTTATCTAAACCAAAGCGTGGCTTATGGCGAGGGGATTGCCGGGTTAGTGGCGATTTCGCGGCGACCAATGCGGATTAATAATTACTATGAATGGTCGGGCAAGGCCTCGATTTTCGCGGATGATAAAAATATTACGGCAGTGCTGGGGATGCCGCTGATTGCCAGTGGGCGAATTGTAGGCGTGCTGGAAATTATGGACGACTGGCGCACCCATGTTTTTTCGGACGAAGATGTGCGTTTGCTTAACCTTTTAGCCCCCCAGGCCGCCATCGCCCTGAGCAATGCCCTGTTGTATGAAGATGTAAGCCGTGAGCGTGACCGCCTGGAATCTTTATTGAATTCGGTTAAAGACGGCATTTTGATGTTAGATCGCAATTTTAATGTTGTGCTGTCCAACCAACGTTTTACCGAGCTTATGACCTTATCTTCAGACCAGATTAAAGACCAGAATATGGCGGTAGTAGCTGATATGCTGGGTGAAACGCTGGATAGCCAGCCCCCTTTTAGCGGCGATATTGTGACCCGTTTATTGCGGGATTTGAACCGCGACCCCGAAAAAGGCTTTTCCCGCAAGGTGGAGATTGCCGACCCAAAAATCCGTAATATTGAGTGGAGCGGTGCGCCTGTATTGGATAGTAACCGGGATGTGATTGGCTGGCTTAATATTTTCCACGATTTTACCCAACAACGCCAGCTAGAACAGTTACGCGAAGATTTTACCAATATGCTGGTGCACGACCTGAAAAGCCCGCTCACAGGCGTTATCGGTGGGATTGAGTTAGCCGAGAGCCTGTTCCCCGATGAAATTGCCGATGGTTCGGAAGTTACCGAACAAAAGGAATTTCTGAATATGGCGAGTAATAACTGCCGAAATATGCTGGCAATGGTAAATACTTTGTTGGAGGTTAGTCGGTTGGAAGCGGGTCGTATGCCCCTGGACAAACGCCAGATATCGCTAGAAGAACTGGTATTTACCAGCGTTGCCGATGTGGAACTGAATGCCCGCGAGAAACAAATCAATCTGATTAAAGATATACCCGGTCAGGAAACTTTTCTCAGTATTGATATGACCCAGGTGCGGCGGGTTATTATGAACTTATTAACGAACTCTATCAAGTTCAGTCCTAACGGTTCAAATATTCGCATAACTGCCCAATTACAAGAGGGGGTGCCGCGCCGGGGCACAACCAGTAGTCTTGACCCATCCCACCTAAGAACAGGTACAACCTCGTTCCTGAAACCGGGTACAAGCAGCCTCGAAGGGCCACAAAAAACGGTGCTGTTAACTATTAGCGATGAAGGGCCGGGGATTCCGCAGGAAGATTTGGGGCGCATTTTTAACAAATTTGTACAGTTACCCAGTAGCGGCAAGAGTAAAGTTGGTAGTGGCTTGGGGCTGGCCTTCTGCAAATTGGTAATAGAGGCCCATAACGGTAAAATCTGGGCCGAAAGCGAAGTGGGTCATGGCAGCACCTTTTTTATCGCACTGCCCTATACCCAATAATCAAAGCTTTAACAGGTTTTTAGGCTAATCTTTTTGAATTGAATATTAAAAGTCATGAGAGAAGAATTGTCATTCTGAGGCGAAGCCGAAGAATCTCAATATTATGAACAAGACCCTTCGCAAGCTCAGGGTGACATATGTGGCGAATATAGTTTTCTTCCTAAAGCCTAATACCTAATACCTATTTTTTGAGCGTTTCTATAACCTGGGTTATAGGAATTGGCTCACTCGCCATTTGCTGACGGAAGGCAAAAAGGATTTTCCCCTCTTTATCCACCACAAAAGTGCCGCCCAATTGGGCAATATCACCATCGGGAATACCCGAACCGTTTCTGGCAAAAGAAGAAAAAGCCTCCAGCATTTCCCGCCCGCTTTTAAGAGGGTCAAGATATGCCCCGGTTTCGGTAAAACGTTTCAGGCCATAAGCCCGATAAGACGTCACTCCGGCATTGCCATAAACCGGGAAGGGGAAATTGCGCGTCCGCAAAAATTCGCCAAGTTGGGCGGAATTACCCATCATAACCACTGCGACTTCCGCCCCCAATTCCTTGATTTTGGGGTAATAGCTGCGCATCTCACCGAGATGCTGAAGGCAAAATGGTCAGCCTTTGTGGCGGGTGAAATGCAACACCACCGGGCCATTTTTCCATAAATCCGCTATTTTGAGGCTTGTCCCACTCTTGGTGACAAGTTTACCATCGGGCGCGAGATCGCCAACTTTGACCGAAACACTATTCGCCACTTGTTAACTCCTGGTAATCAGTAATCAGTAGTCAGTTATCAGTTAGAAACACGACACAAAAATATTCCCAAATTTTACCTGACACAAAATTCAAACTTACAACTTAAGCCTAATAATACTGCCTTTTTAGTGCAAGTAGTACAACCTTCGGCAAAGCATCGAGTGAAGGTTTGGTTAATAGCACTTTGTAACTTTCGCATAAATTCAAAAGGCTTGTGGTTGTGCTTTTCGCCTATTGCATAGTAATTATGCACAGTGTTATACTTTGATTTGCACTGCTCCCGTACATTTTGCACAATTTAACCTGATTGAAAAATTAATAATTTAATAGAGAGTGATGCAGGAGTTGACAGTTGACTGAAAGCGAAAAAAACCCGTCAGGGGAGCCGTCCGAAAGTCAAGCCCTAGCCAAAATAATTAACAAGCCTGGAAAGACTGAACAAATGGACAACGCTGATGTTGTTGCGCAAGCCCGTGAAGCCAGAGTACGGTTTATTGACTTACAGTTTACCGATATTTTTGGCGCGGTTAAAAACGTTACGATTCCCTTCAGCCAGTTAAAAGCCGCCCTGGAAGATGGAGTCTGGTTTGACGGCTCGGCGATTGAAGGTTTTGCGCGTGTCGCCGAGCAGGATATGTATCTGGTGCCTGATACCAGCACCTTTAATATTGTACCCTGGAGCGACAAAGACAATCGCACCGCCCGCCTGATATGCTGGGTTTATACTCCGCGCGGCGAACGATTCCCCGGCGACCCGCGCCATGTACTGGATAAACTAATTAAAGAGGCCACCAGTTTGGGCTATTTATACAATACCGGGCCGGAGCTGGAATTCTTCCTGTTCAAAAACGAACTAAAAGATGGCTTTCCCCAATATGTCGAGAATGACCATGCCAGCTATTTTGACAATTCTACCGATTTTTCCAGCCAGGTCAAGTTAAAAGCGGCCCAGGCTTTGAGCGATTTAGGGGTGGATTTTGAAAGTTTTCACCATGAGGTTGCGCCTAATCAGCACGAAATTGACCTGACGTTGGGAGCAGCTTTGCGCACCGCCGATAACGTTATTACTACCAAATACGCCATCAAAGCTCTATCGCGCCAGAACGGATTACGGGCCACCTTTATGCCCAAACCGCTTTTTGGGGTTCCGGGCAACGGCATGCACACCCACCAGAGCCTGAGTTTCCTCAACGAACAAAACGGCAAAAATGGCACAGGCAAGGTTGTATCAACCGCTAACAATGATAATGTTTTTAGCGGGATGGCGGAGCAATACGGCCTTTCAACCGTTGCCCGCCACTTCATCGCCGGACAGCTTTATCATGCCAAAGCGATGACCATAATCCTTGCGCCAATCATCAATTCCTATAAACGGTTGGTGGCAGGTTACGAAGCCCCGGTTTATATCAGTTGGGCGCGGGTCAACCGGGGAGCGTTGATTAGAGTACCGCATAGTGGGCCTGGGCCAAGCCACAAATACGCCGCCCGCCTGGAATTACGCTGTCCCGACCCGGCCTGTAATCCTTATCTGGCCTTTGCGGTGATGCTCAAAGCCGGATTGGACGGGATTAAACGCCGCTTGCCTCTGGCAGAACCGGTAGAGGAAAGCATTTTTCAGTTTGACGCTACCGAGCTACGTCGCCGCAATATCGAAACGCTACCCAGCACCTTGCGAGAAGCGGTAGATGAGTTACGGAAGGACGAAGTTATTCAGGAGGCTTTGGGCGACCATATTTATGAGAACTTTATCGAGGCCAAAATGGAAGAGTGGGCCGAGTATCGCCGCCATATTAGCCCCTGGGAAGTTCAACGCTACCTTGACATCTCATGATTACAATAACTGATTTACAACAAGGTGATATTTTACCCGCTCAAACGATACTTTTAACCGAGGGTGAAGGGTTAAATCGTGAAGTCAGCTGGGTAGTAGTAAGCCGCAGCCGTACCCCGATTTTTGAGGGGCTGAAGGGTGGCGAGCTGGTCTTAATCAGTATGCGCTCTTTGCGGTTGCTGGGTGAAGAGCTGGATTTGGATCGCCTTTTTAGCTATCTGGCTGAAATGCGGGTTAGTGGCGTAGCGATTATGGGCCAAATCAGCGATAACACTGTGGCTAATGCCTCGGAACTTGGCCTGCCAGTTTTGGGTTTGCCCGAAGGCACCAGCCTGAGCGAGCTGGAACGAAATATCACCAAATATATCGTTGATCACCGCCAGCAATTACAACAGTGGAATCAGGATGTTTTTCGCCAGTTTATGGAATTGGCTATCGAGGGTAAAGGGCTAACCGCCATCGCCGAACGACTGGCCCAACTTACCGGGCGCACCGCCTTGATTGAGGATAATATTTTCAGGCTTCGGGCACGGGCTATCCCCGAAATCGCCGAAACTCCCCTGGCTGGGGGTAAACTAAGAGGGGCTAGTTCAAACGGGGCGGGTTTTTCCAATAACAACACTTTGACTGCCGATAGCCTTAATTCGTCGCTACGGGAACAAGCCCAAACGGTGCGGGAGTGGTTAGCCACCAAAGATTTAAAATCAGCCGACCCACCCCTGCACATTTTTGAAACTTCGGGCGGGCAATTACAATTGACTTCGCCTATTATTGTGCAATCGGTTATATCGGGTTACGTTTCGCTTATCGGGCGCGATTTTGGTACGACCCACCGCATGGCTTTAACCAGAGCGGCTTCGGCCTGTGCTATCGAGCGTTCGAGGGAAATGGCGGTTAGCGCGGTGGAAGACCGTTTCCAGGCTAACGTTTTGGATGAGCTTCTGGAAGGTTCATTTACCAATGGCGAGGCAGTGCTGGAACGGGCTAAACGGCTGGGCTATAACCTGAGCTTACCTTATAACGTTATTACTTTTGCTTTTCGCCAGGTGGATTCGCGTGTCCGCAAAAAGCCTCTCACAATAGTGCTGGATGGGCGGCAACTTGAACTGGATTTGCCAATTAATGAAAATATGGCCCGTGAAATGCAGCGATTAGTAGAGCAAGAGGCCAGCCGCCGCCAGATAACTACTGTCCACCGGGTACGCGATGATCGTTTTGTGCTGTTGTTTAGCTCTAGCAAAGAATCCAGTAACCCGGTGGAGGCTAAAAAATTAGGGAAAGTTTTCCATGACCGTCTGGCGGCTCATTTTACCGATTTGAGTGTAAGTTCTGGGCTAGGACGGTTTTATGATAATATTGAAGGAATTACCAAAGGGGCGCAAGAGTCGGAAAAAGCCGTCACGATGGGTTTGCGCTTGTTTGGACCAGGACAATTGACCTATTTTGGCGACCTGGGGGTTTATCGTCTGCTGCTGAGTATTGGCGGTCAGAAAGAATTGCGCGAATTTTACCACGAAATTCTGGGTCGTTTGTTGGATCATGATGCTCGAAATGGGGGCGAGTTACTTCAGACTCTAGAAGCTTATTTCAAGTATCACGGTAGCCCCAGCGAAATGGCCCGTGAGATGCACCTGCACCGTAACACTTTGCTTTATCGTTTGCGCCGTATTCAGGAAATCACCGGAATTGACCTGGAAGATGCCGAAACAGGCCTGGCCCTCCATTTAGCCTTGCGTATCGGGGAGGTTTTGGGCGAGCGAAGATAAAACAGTAGCAAGAATTAAAAAGCAAGAATAATTAGGGATGGGGTTTGTGCCTTGTCCCTTTTTTGATGTTATAATTCTGGGGTAATTCTACAATTGAAAATTAAAAGCAAATGGGAAAATGAATGAAAATCGAGGAAATGAGCTTCGAGGAAGCTTATAGCAAGTTGGAGGAAACCTCCGCCAAGCTGGAAAAAGGCAATTTGAGCCTGGAAGAGTCGCTGGCTTTGTACGAGGAAGGGGTTGCGTTGTCCAAACGCTGCGAGGAATTGTTGGAAAAGGCTGAGTTGCGCGTCACCCAACTTACCCCCGGTCAACCTGTTGAACCCGAAGAAGCTAAGGAAATTGAAGACGACGATTTTATATAGGTTTCGCCAAGTTCTCCAATTGATACCTGCCGCTATAAGCCTCACCGTCCTGTAAGGGTTCAGCCAATTCCCAGAAACAGAGTTGAATAATCCGAGCGTTTCTGGCGATAGTCAGGCCGTGCGGGTTGTGGACTATTAGCAAAACCTCACTGCGCCCACTATAGCCAGGGTCCCACAGAGCAGTCCCGACAGTCGCCCCGCTTCGGCAAATGGTTGAGCGCGGGCGGGCAATCCCCACAATGTTACGCGGTATATTTACTACCTCATTTAATACAACTTTGTAAGGGCCGGGGGCAAGATAAATTTTTTCTTCAGAGTCAAATTCCAACTCTTCATATTTTGGCAGGGTGGTTTCGGCTTGGGTAAAACCAATAGTGGCGGCGGTTTCCAGGGTAAATATTTTTTGCAGCGAAAGGTCTATCCCGGAGGGTTGCACCTGTACCTGGGGGTCAAGCAGCCCTTCCACCAGGGGGTTTGGGTTATTCGGCCCAAGTAATGCCAGCAATTGGCCTTTGGTCAGGAAAGATGGCACATTCTCAGACAAAATATTCCTCCTTATTTTGACTCGTTACTCTGCACTCGTTACTCGTTACTGATTTCACTCCGCTTCGGACGAAAGTTTGCTAGGGCCTGGCAGGGTTTGTCCGGCGTATTTGTTGCCCGGTTTCAGGCGATAGGGCACTTTAGCCGGGGACGAAAGCTGCTCGAAATTAAAAGAGCAAATCCGCATGCCTGGATAAAGAGCCACCGCAATCCGTCCTAAATTTCCAAGCTCCATTGTAGCCGTACCAAGCCAGCCCGGTTCAAAAAGAGCGGCGGTACTATGGACGATGATGCCCAATCGAGCCAAACTGCTACGCCCTTCCAGCCGACCCACCAAATCATCCGGCAATTCCAGGGTTTCGACGGTGCTAGCAAGTACAAAATCCCCCGGCTGCATCATAAAAGTCTCGCCATCTGGTACTTCGATTCTACGCATAGACTCGGCAATCGAAACCGGGCTGCGGGGGTCAATAAAACTATGGCGGCTATGCTCAAAAACCATAAAGGTATTGCTCAGGCGAAAATCAACCGAGCAGGCACTGAGTTGCTTAGTATAATCGGGCTCAGGCGTAATTTTTATTCTGCCTTGCTTGATATATTCAATAATATCCCGGTCGCTCAAAACCATTTGTTTTCCCTTCGTTACTCGTTACTTTTCGGGAATTGTCGCATAGGGATATGTAATAGTCAAATTTGCAAACTAACAAATACCAATCAATAACTTCCCAACCCCAGGTTTGACGCTCTGCAGCCCGTGTGCTAGACTCCCGATATGTCAACCACCGAAACAATTTTAAGAGTTTTTTTTGCGTCCCTCATCTATCCGGGCTTTCTTTTTGTGTTGATAAGCGGGCTGCTGGCCGAAAGTTTGCGGCGCAAGTTTGCGGCACGGGCGGAGGGACGCGAAGGTCCACCCTGGCGGCAACCAATCTATGATTTAGCCAAATATTTTCGGCGGGCGACGATAGTACCCGGCCCAGCCCTACCCAAAATCGACCCAATCAAAGAAGAAATAACCCAGGCCGCTAATCGAGCCGAAATGTTACGGAGCCTGTTATATTTTTTCCCGGCGGGTGGGTTAATGGCCTTGATACTGGCGGCGGTTTTGTTACCTCTTCCCGGCAATCCCTGGCCTTATTCTGCCCAGCCGTTCGGGGTGGAATTATTGGCGATTGTGCTGCTGCTGGAAATCCCGGCGGTAGTTTGCCTGATTTTGGGTGCGGTAGGTGGCTCGGTTTATAGCCAGTTAGCCGGGTCGCGGATTGCCCAAACGATGACGGTTTATGCCGCACCTTATCTTGTAGCGGTATTTGGCCCCGCCCTGGCCTTGCAAACCCTTGATGCCAATAAAATTGCGGCGGCGGATAGTCAGGGTATGATAATAGTAAAGGTAATTTGTGGGTTGATTTATCTAGTGTGCTTGCCCGCCCGTTTGCGCTTGCGACCTCTGGCGGTGGCCTCCGGTGAAGGTTTGGAAGGAGTAGCAACTGACCTTAACGGCCCTCCTCTGGCCTTATATAAACTGATGGAAATGGTAGAGCGGGTGATGAGTGCTTTGCTATTCGCGGCCTTGCTTGTGCCATTTGGCGGTACTAATCCAGCGGTTTTTATTGGTGGGATTTTGTTAGCCCTGGGAGTAATCGGGGTGGTAGATGTTTTATTCAGCCAGATTCGGTTACGAGAGGCTTTGCGTTTTTATTTTATCTATGGCGGAGTCACGGCCCTGCTCTGGTTTCTGGTTTTGTCGTTTTTAGTCAAGGTTTAGTAATGGATATATTTCAGAATGGATTGCCAATAATAGTTTTGTGGGTAGTGGGCGGGCTACTGGCTCTATATGTGCTGGTGGCTTTTGTTACCCAACTTTCGGTGGGGCGGTTGTTCTGGCAAAACGTCTGGCGTTCCAACCGGGTGGAGCTGCCAAAAATGGGTAAGAGCGGCAAAATCCCCGCCAGTGGCGCAACTGACGAAGAACGCGAGACCCTGATATTGGCCCGTACCCCAGACGCACCAGGCCCCGCCGAACGAGGCGGTCTGATTTATCCGGCGCAGGGTCGCAATGGTCTGAATTTTAAGCCCGATAGTTGTAGCAGTTGCGGGCTGTGCCTATTTGTCTGTCCGAGTGGGGCAATTTCGACCACGCCTACCGAGAAAGGCTATGCCCGTAAGTTCGACCTGGGAAAATGCGTTTATTGCGGCCTGTGCGAATCGGCTTGCCCTACCCAGGCCATCCGGCTAACAGTTGAGCAACCGTCTGAGCAAAATCAACCTCAAAATCTGGTGATAAGCGGCGAAATTAGCTGGGAAAAATGCCCCAAATGCAAGGCACTACCTCCCCGCGCCGACCTGTTTGCCGGACGAATTTATAATTTTGAGGATGAAGCAGACGATTACAAACGCGAAAAACGGATACTGGCGGTGCAAACCGAAGCAGCCTGCCCGGAATGTGCCAGGTTAGTATTAGCGGCGGAGGAAGCGGTATGCGAATAGTTGTTACCGGGATTAACGGGCAGGTGGGTAGTGCGGTTTTGCAACAGGCCGAAGCTCAAGGTCACGAAGTCTGGGGCATGTCACGCGAACATGGCGATATTACCAGTCGCAACGGGGCCTTTAACTTTATCTCGCACTACGCTCCCGATGTGGTAATTCACCCGGCAGCCTATACCTACGTTGACCTATGTGAAAACGACCCCGATACTGCCTATCGGGTGAACGGGCTAGGCACTCAAAATCTAGCACTGGCGTGCGCTCATGTAGGGGCGGCGTTGGTTTATGTCAGTACCAATTGCGTGTTTGACGGCGAAAAACCCTATCCCTATCAGTATTATGAATTCGATGCTACCAACCCCACCAGCGTTTACGGGCGTAGCAAACTGGCGGGTGAATGGTACACTCAGAGCTTGCTGGAAAAGTTTTATATTGTACGGACTTCCTGGGTCTTTGGGCCAAAGCCGGGGCCGGGTAAGGTCAATTTTGTGCAGCGAATGTTACAACTGGCGGACGAGCGGGGGGCGGTTTCGGTGGTAACAGACGAATGGAGCAACCCCACCTACGCCCCGGACTTAGCCCAAGCCCTGCTAAAATTAGCCGATACTCAGGCATACGGAATTTATCACCTGATGAACGAAGGTGTTGCCAGCCGTTTTGAGTTTGCCGAGGGAATTTTCCGGTTGGGCGGGCGCAGTGTGCCGATGACTCCCATAAAACAGATGGATTTCAAGCGGCCTACCCCACCGCTTTATAATAGCGGCCTGAAAAACTTCGCCGCCGCCAGCCTGGACATTAGCCTGCGCCCCTGGCAGGAAGCGGTTGCGGATTATATCCAAAAGGCAGGGCTGGCGAAATGAGCAGCGAAATTATGCACGAAACCCAACCTCAGACTTGCAACCCGGTTGAAACCAGCCTGACCTACTCGATTATTATCCCCAACTATAACGGTCTGAAACTTATCGGCCCATGCCTGGACTCGCTGGCAAACCAGACTTTGGAACCGCTGGAAGTGATTGTGGTAGACGATGCCAGTAGCGATAACTCGGTGGAATTTGTCGCTCGGAACTATCCCTGGGTAAAACAAGTGGTGCGGGAGCGCAACGGACTGTTTGCCGCCGCCTGCAATACGGGATTTGAAGCGGCGCAGGGTAATATTCTGGTTTTGTTTAACAACGATGCGGAGGCTGAACCCGGTTGGCTGGCAGCAATTAACCAGACGCTGCTGGAACGCCCAGAAATTGATATGATTGCCAGCAAAATCCTGCTGCATGACCGCCCGCATATTTTTCATGCGGTGGGCGATTATTATCAGTCCAACGGCGTTCCGGGCAATCGGGGAGTCTGGCAGGAAGACCGGGGGCAATATAACCAGACCGAGGAGGTTTTTGGACCATGTGGGGCGGCGACGGCTTATCGGCGGGCGGCTCTGGACGAGGTACGCGCTGATAATACCAATGGCAAAATTCTGGACGAGAGTTTAGTGATGTACCTGGAAGATGTTGACCTGAGTTTGCGGCTGCGGTTGCGGGGAAAACGCTGTCTGTATGTTCCCGAAGCGGTAGTGCATCACCACCTGAGCGCGACGGGCGGCGGGGTGCGGGCCAGTTACCAGTGTGGGCGTAACTTTCTATTAGTAGCCTTGAAAAACATGCCAGACGAAATTTTGCGGAAGAATCTCGCTAAAATTATTTTGTCGCAGCTTGGTTATGCCTTTTTTTCCTTGCGCCATTTGCAGCTAAATACCGAACGCGCCCGTTTGCGGGGTCAACTGGATGGCCTAAAAACCATACCACAAACCTTGCGCCAGCGAAAACGAGTTCAAAGTGCCAGAACAGTCAGCTCGCAATATTTTGAAACGTTGTTGGGCTATAAACAAAACTAAAAATGAAGCCGAAAACGCCGAAAAAAATTCTGGTGGTAAAACTGGCCGACCTGGGCGACGCGCTTTTGATTACCCCGGCGTTGCGGGCCTTACGCGAAACCTTTCCCCAGGCGCAAATTGAGGTTTTAACCACCAACGGCGGGCCGGTTCTGGAAAATTCCCCTTACCTTGACCGGGTAATCTATTTTGAT
Source organism: Chloroflexia bacterium (assembly GCA_038207495.1). Taxonomy (GTDB): domain Bacteria; phylum Chloroflexota; class Chloroflexia; order Chloroheliales; family Chloroheliaceae; genus Chlorohelix. The sequence continues at coordinate 161,522 of JBBQZS010000003.1, read as the reverse complement.
AAATATTTGTTCGACCAGCCCCGCGAGGCCCTGAAATCCAAAAATTTATTTCAGGCAATTCGCTTTTTGTTTAGCCTGACTTTGGCCCGTTACGATACCCTGATATTTTTCCATCACTTTACCACGCGCTGGGGAACGCTTAAATATGCCGCATTAGCTCTGGCGACCTTAGCCCCGGTTCGGTTGGGTCTGGATAACGGGCGAGGCTGGTTTTTGAATCGGCGCGTGGAAGACCAGGGGTTTGAGGCCAGCAGTGAGCGGGAATATTGGCTTGAACTTGCCCAGGCGTTAGGGGCAAAATCACCCGAAGATACCCGCCCTTCGATTAGTTTGAGTGTCGCAGCCAAAAATAAAGCCGACCAGCTTTATAACTCCTTGCCGGGTAGTGGCCCGGTGGTTGCGATTCACCCCGGCGGCGGGAATTACAGTCTGGCACGACGCTGGCTGCCGGGAAAATTTGCCGAGGTTGCGAATGCTCTTATACAACAACACGGGGCGCGAATTGTGCTGGTGGGTGGGCCGGATGAAGTGAAATTAGGTCAGCAAGTGATAGACTTGATGAGTTGCCCCGAACAGGCTGTTAATTTTGCCGGAAAAACCAACATAGGCGAGGTGTCGGCCTTTCTAGCGAAGTGTGATTTGTTTATCGGGAACGATGCCGGATTGATGCATCTGGCAACGGCGGTTGGCACTCCTGTAATTGCAATTTTTGGCCCAACCAATCGCCGAGCATGGGGCCCCTATGGTGAAACAAAAGAGGAAGGTGGCGGGTCTATAGTGGTGCAGGCCGAATTAGACCTGGCCTGCCGACCATGTTTGTACCGGGGGAAAGAATTGGGCTGGCGTAACGGTTGTGCTGCCCGTCCCTGCCTGACCGAAATCAGAGCCGAGCAGGTTCTCGAAGCAGCGAATAAAGTGATGAGTTCAAACCTAACCCCCTAGCCCCCTTCCCTATAAAGGAAGGGGGAATAATATACAAATTTTTTAACTCGTTACTCGTTATTTTCTTTGAAACTTATTGGGCAAAAGGCGCGTATATCAACCGAAGATTGGATTTTCCTTTTGAGTAGTAATGCATTGTTTTATCTGCTAAAATATGGCAGTAAGGTCTAGAAAAAATTTCAGGATAGAATAAAATTTGAAGGAGGACTCCCCAGATGGGCATTCTCGACCGAATTTCTACCATACTCCGCGCCAATATTAATGCCTCATTGGATAAAGCGGAAGACCCGGAAAAAATGTTAAATCAGATTATCCGGGATATGGCAAGTGCAATTGAGGAAGCTAAAGGTCAGGTAGCCGGGGTTATTGCCCAGGAAAAACAACTGGAAGCGGAAAAGACTAATGCCGAGCGTTCGGCGGCAGAATGGTCTGAAAGGGCCGAGAGAGCCGTTAAAGCCGGACGTGACGATTTGGCCCGTGAAGCACTTCGCCGCAAAAAAGATTTTGAAGGCATTTCCACAACCTATCAAACCCAGTGGGATACCCAGCATCAGATGACCAGTCAGTTACGCGGTCAGCTTGACCAGCTAATCCGTAAATATGAAGATGCCGTCCGCAATAAAGATGTGATGTTGGCCCGTTACCGCACCGCTAAGGCCCAACAGAGCGTTAGCAAGCAGATTGCCTCAATTAGCGGTCTTGACCACGGCAGCCAGATTGGTCAGATGGACCAGCGTATCCGCCAGATGGAAGCCCGCGCTGCCGCCGATGCCGAATTGGCGGGAGCTGGTGCAAACAGCCTGGAAGACCAATTTGCCCAATTGGATGCCGGGGACGGTATGGACGATGAGTTAAAAGCTCTGAAATCCAAGATGGGAATGGGCGGTAAAGCCTAGTCGGTTATCGGTTTTTAGAAGTAGAAGATTTTGAGGGGCGTAGTTAATACGTCCCTCTTTTTTTATTCAACTTTTTTGTCATCCTGAACGAAGTGAAGGATCTTGTAAATAAATAAGAAATTCTTCGGCTTCGCCTCAGAATGACAGTTCAGTTAAATGATCAGTTTGCTTCAAGTTCGTGGAGGGCAGTTGTAAGGATTTGCTTAAATTCTTTTCTTTCGATCAATACCATGAGAAATTGTTTTTTTTGTTCTTCATCTTCAATTTCATTTAATCGTTTTGTTATATTTTCGATGCTTGAGACCACACCATTAAATTCGGTTTTTACTACTTGAATAACATCTTCCAATTCGGTTTTTTCCATCTTAGTAGGACCTTTTAGTTTTATTTCGCCATCGTCCGTTAAATACCTGAAGTAAACTGAATTACCAATGTCTTTCCCATTTATAGACACTATAAACTCACATAGACGAACCTTACCGTATTGTTTAAGTAAATTTCCCAATCTATTTGAAACCCAGATTTGAACACTCGTTTCGGCCTGACCCAATATTTCACCATTAACATTTTTAGCGACAAAGATAAATTTATTGCCAGAGATTTCACTGGCCCGACCTAACATCCAGCAAAAAGTGGTTTTTTCGGTTAGCTTAACTATTTCAACCTGTTCAGGGAATTTCTCAGAGCTGACTTCAATAGACTTTACATCCTCCCGAACTAACCCTACCACTAATTGCCAGCTATCTAATGGAAATGGATTTTCAGCATCTAGAATAAAATGACCAAGTTCAGCGATAATTCCAGCTTCGTTGGTAAATTTTGATTTTGAACTTTTTAAGGGGCTAATAACCCAAGAACCTGGTGTAATAGAATAAGGCCATTTTTTAGATTCTCTGTTTTGTGGGGTATATTCTACAAAACCGATATGGGAAGCAACAGCACAAGGTTCGAGGTCAGTTTCGGTCGGATTATACAAAACAATATTGCCCACCAACCATTGCCCCGGCCCAACCGCAATTGCCAGGGGTGAGTTTGTTTCAACCAATTTTCCCATGTACGAAAACTGGTCTAGAGGGTTATATTTTCCAGCCATTTTTTAACCTAACCCCTTTCGTGATGCATAGGAATATTTGGGTAGACACAGAGGTCTACCCCTACGAATTTCCCTGACCCCCGTTTTATCTTACCAGATGCACTAGACGGTTGCGGTGGAGCTGGCGATATTCCGGCACTTCCAGCATCGGGGGGCGTTCGCGGTCTTCGATGTGGCGCACTTCCAGCCGCAAACCTTCGGGACTGAGGTTGATAAGTTTCATTGAGCGGTTCATCTCGTCGGTCAGGTGCAATTTCTCACGTTCCTCCAGCCGACTTACTATAACCTGGGTTATAGCGAAGGCCATCTGACTGAGTGCGCCCAACTCCTGATTGCGGTGGCGACGCTCGCTCAGGTTCACCTGACTGATAGCCTGTAGGCCAAAACGTTCCAGCAAATCAATCAGATGACCCGTTTCCACTCCGTAGCCCGTGAAAAAGGGTAACTGTTCCAGGCAACTGCGTCGCCCGGCATACTCACCCGAAAGCGGCTGAATCAAACCGCTAAGTTCCGGGAAAAAGAGATTGAACAAGGGGCGCACCGTCAGTTCGGTAACGCGACCACCGCCCGTTTCGTGGGTTTTGTCGCCCACCTGTAAGGGTCGGCGGTAATAGCCCTTAACGTATTGCAGACGGGGCTCTTTTAGCAACGGCCCAACCAGACCATAGAGAAAACGGGGATGCATATTAGTAACATCGGTATCCAACCAGGCAATTATATCGCCTTTCAGAGCGTAGAGGCTTTTCCAGAGAGCCTCGCCCTTGCCCTTCCGCGACCCCTGATTTGGCAAAATCTCCTGGTGAATAAAAACCGGGATACCCAACTCTTTAGCAATTTCGCGGGTGCGGTCAGTGCTATCGCTATCAATCAATACAATTTCGTCCACTAGCGGGTAGCGGTCACAGAAAGCCTCCTTCAGGGTCGAGATAATTTCCCCAACGGTGGCCGCCTCGTTCAGGGCGGGCAGGCCCAGGCTGATAGTAATATTCTGCGCTTTTTTCTGGGCGACTAACCGCTCTACATCCTCAAACTCTTTGGCATCAAAGGTATTTTCGGCAAACCATTTATCCACCAGATTTGAAATATAATCTTCGTTCGACATTTGAGCCTGATTTTGCTGTTTGCGGCGTTGCAGACGGGCGAAATAAAAATCCTTTGGTGCGCCCGCTCTCACTACTATCACGCCGGGGTTATGCCGTTCAACCGTTTCGGGAAGGTGTTCGGACTGGGCAATAACGGCGCGAGCCACCGGGCCAAAGGGGTTTTGCAAAATGGTTTCGGCGCGGGCGGGCATCAGGTTGGCGGTTGCTCCCAGCAAAATCAAGTCATGCCGCTGGGCCTCCTGCACAATCGCCTCCTGCACATTCTGACTGGTAACTTGTTTGCGTTTTATGCGGCTACGACTACGAGAGTCACGGCCTAACGAGGCATAAGCCGATTCCTCAAATTCTTCATCAAAATAACTCTCTTCATCATCCTGCATATAGCGCGAGACATGTAAAAGAGTAATTTGCCCATCATTTTTATCAGCTAGATTGGTCGCCAATCGCAAGGCTAACTCGGCAAACGGGCCACCGCGAGCCGCCACCAGAATATTGCGACTGTCATCAATATTCACACCGGGGCCAATCAGGGCTAAATCGCAAAGAGGGCGGCGCAAAATATCCTCTAGCGGAAATTTATCTCCATTGGTATCAATATCACCCTCAAACCAGTGAGAGCCAAGCAACAGCAAAGCTACCTGCCCATCCAAAATCACGTCGTTGAGTTCTTGCCCCAGCGTATTGGCGGCACAAACCCGCACCACTGATTTAATTTCCAGCGGAAGGTCAGTTAGATTTTCGGTAGCAGCAGCAATAATATCGTCCAACAAGGCGCGTTGGGCCTGAGCGGGTAAAGCTCCTTCGCTAAGGCTTTGCCCCTGGGGTATCTGGACTAAACCCAATAAGGTAAAACTATAGGCTTTTTGGGAGGTCGCCAGAGCCAGCCCAGCTTTGAACAGGCGGGTCATTTCGGCCCTGTCATTTAGGCTGGCTTCAGGGCGTTCATCCAGAGCCAGCAACACGTTGTAGCGCGGGTCAAGGCTATTTTCTACTTTATTAAAAGTGCTAAAAGTCATTTGAATTAAATCTCCCTAATAACTCACATCCAGCAAAAGTAAAATTTTCTGTTCAAAAATCTTGTCCCAGGTATATTTTTCCAGAACCGAGCGGCGCAACCGATAAGCCGGGTCGTTTTCCAACGTTGTCAGAATAATTTGAGCTAACAGAGCAGGGTCAGCATCGGGAGCAAAGTAAGTGACGTTTTGTTCACCCAGTTCCAGGAAAGGCGGGATATTGCTACAAAAAACGGGCAGTCGGGCCAACCCCGCTTCCAGCATCGGGATACCAAAACCTTCCTGAGAACTGGGAAAAAAGAGCGCGTCGCAGTAACGATACAGGTCAAAAATAATACTATCATCCAGGGTGCGGGGTTTGCCGGATTCGTCCTGCCAGCGTTCCATCAAAAATATAATGTCGCTTTCGACCTTTAGTTCCTCGCGCAAGTTAAATAATTCTCTAACATATTCGTCGCTGCGGACATTGTGGGGGCCGGGTGGCCCGGTAACAATCAGGCAAGCTTTAGTGCCGATTTTTTTCAGGGCGGCAATAACTTTAAGTCCCAACTCGATATTTTTACGGCGGGTGATACGGGCGGGTAAAAGCAGCAACAATGCCCCCTCGCTTCTGGCACGACTCAGGCCGCAAGCCTCAATGATAGCAGCGGTTTCAGGCCGAATATTCAAAAATTCTTCTACTGAAACTCCGTTCGGAATAATCGGCACCTGCTCCGGGATCAGTTTTGGTTCAAAGGTAGCCAGAATTTCGCGCTGGCGTTGGGGCGAAATCGCTACATAGGTAATATTTGGCTCTGCCTGTTTGAGTAAGTTCCAGGGATATGTCTCATAAAGCACAGGTAAATATAGCTGGTTTGTCCAGGCCAAATCATGACACCATGAGATTATTTTCAAGGGTTGGGTCTGGGCTATCCGCACCAGGGCGGCGGTTAACGGCAGGTTTTTGTGTAGGGTCAGGGCGTTATGGACGAAACAGGCGGTGTGACCTTCCAGCAAAACTAACAGGCGTTGATAGATTTCCTCGGCAAAATCGGCGAAATCGGCGGGGGTTTGACCCTGCTCAAGTTCGCGATTTAGGGCGTTAAGGCGTTCACTTTTGCTGTCAATAAGCGGTTCGATAAGGGTGTTAATACCAGGGGGATTGGATTCTGGAGCAGGACCACGTCCGGCAATTACCGTAACGGGATAGCCACTTGCGGCAAATAAACGGGCGTGCGCCGCCATAATAGCCTCAACTCCACCTACCACCGGCGGGCAGGTGTAATGTAAGATGGCGATTTTTGGTCGCCTTGAGTTGTTTGGGTGATTAACCATAAATTGTGAGCGAGTTTCCCGAAAGCCTTTCAGGTCGTTTGTCCTTAATAGCCATGCCAATTATAGTCGGTCAGGCAAAGTTTTGTAAGGGGTAAGCGAGCCAAAATAGCATCTCTAATTTTTGGGCAGGGCTTTTATGTTAAAATGTTCGTAACCTTGAAACCATCTAACCGTTTTTAGTATGTAACGATGGTCATCCCTTAGCTAAACAGGATATTATTAAAATGACTTTTCCCTTCAAATTTAAAATTTTAACACTGGTAGGGTTGCTGGTTTGCAGCTTTATGCTGAACCTGGCGGGCTCGCCTAACATCTCTCTAGCACAAACCGTGCCACTGACGGCCTCTATTAGGTGGGGCTATTACGTAAAAATCCAGAACTCGCTTGATTCTCTTCGTCAGAACATCGGGTCGCTAGATGTAGTTTCGCCCGGATATTTTGGGCTAAAGCCAGATGGCACGATTATTGGTACCGACCAGGCCGAGGTTACTTCTCTGGCTAAAAGTCGAGGAGTGCGGATTATCCCGATAGTTCAGAACGGGCAGGCAGTTTTAAACGATTTTACCAAACTTATAACCGATCAAACCGCCGTCACCAAAATCATCAACCAGATTGATACACTGGTCAGCACCTATGGTTATGATGGTATTAATATTGATTTTGAGAATGTAAACGCCACTGACCGTCCGCAGTTTACGGCCTTTATGTCGCAGCTTTACGCCAAACTCAAAGCCAAAAATAAATTGACGACTGCCGCTTTAGTCTCTAAAACCCGCGATGTTACAACCGGGTTTGGGGGGGTTTATGATTATGCTGCCCTCGCCCCCTATCTGGATTTGGCGGTTATTATGGCCTACGATTTCCACTACCGGGGCGGTAGCGATGGCCCGGTTGCGCCGATTACCTGGCAAAACAGCGTGGCGGCTTACGCCAGTAGTCAGCTTGGGCCAGGTAAAGTTTTGCTGGGAGTGCCGCTCTATGGCTACGATTGGAACCTGACTGAGGGCGGTTTCGCCACCTCACGGGGCTACGATGACGCTCAGGATACTATCCGCAAGTTCAAAGGGACACAGGGTTATGATGAGGTGTCGCAGGAAGCCTTTGCCGATTACAGCGATGGGGCTAATACCCACCGCATCTGGTTTCAAACCCCTCGCTCGTTAGCTGCCAAGCTGGATTTAATGAAAAAGAATAATCTGGCGGGTTTTGCGATGTGGCGGTTAGGTCATGAGGGGGTCGGATTCTGGCCGGTGGTGCGGAATGCCACGTTGCCCACCGCCCCGATTGCCCCTTTCACCAGCACTTCCGCTAGAACTTTTTACCCTCAAACCGGGCATAGTCTGGGTGGGGTTTTCAAAACTTATTGGGAGAAAAACGGCGGACTGGCGCAATTCGGCTATCCCTGGACCGAAGAGTTTATTGAGCGCAATCCCAGCGATGGCAAGGATTATACCGTCCAGTATTTTGAACGGGCCCGCTTTGAATATCATCCCGAATTTAAGGGTACAGCCAGCGAGGTTTTGCTTGGCTTGCTGGGAAGGCAGGTGACTGTAGGCCGGGAAGGCGAGAATCCCTTTCGGGCTATAGGTGCTTTTCAGGGTCGCCCCGATGTCTGGTATATTTCCGAAACTGGGCATAGCCTGAGTTATGGTTTTTTGAATTACTGGTTACGTAACGGCGGGGTGGCAATTTACGGCTTCCCCACCAGTGAGGAGTTCCAGGAGGTATCACCCACCGACGGCAAAACCTACACTGTGCAGTATTTCGAGCGTAACCGCTTTGAGTATCACCCCGAAAACAAAGGGACAAAATACGAGGTCTTGTTAGGATTATTGGGTAATCAGGTTATGAAAGAATACGGCTGGTTGAGACAGGAGACATAGGAGTCAGGAGTCAGAATTCAGGAGTCAGAATAAAGAATTCTTGTTCCCCTTTACTTGCAAGTGGATTTCTAAAAATCTATACAAAAAGGGACAGTTTTACACCCTCTCCCTTTAAAAAGGAGAAAGGACAAGACCTTCTTTTACAAAATAGCTCTATTATTTGGAAGGAGTTAAGTCAACAATTTCTTTATTTTCCTTTTGTGTCCTCTGTGCCTTTGTGGTGAAAACGTAATTATTTAGCGCATTCACCTAACACCTAATGGCTAACGCCTAATACCTAAATAAATGGCAGAACGTAAAGTCCCAAAACCGAATAAAGATGAGGCAGAAGTCAGCGTAGAGGGTCGTCCGGTGGCGGAGGCCGGATTATTAGACCTGGAAGCCGATAGGGTTGAAGCTTACCTTAATATTCTAGAGGAACAGGCTTCAGACCGACCTGACAATATCCCCGGTAGTCCCGACGAAAAACTGGTGGCATTAGGTCTGGGGCGGGTGGAGGGCGGGGAAATGCGACCAACGGCGGTGGCTTTGCTGCTGTTCGGGAAAAATCCCCAGAAGTTTTTGCCAAACTCCAGCGTAAAACTGGCAAGGTTCAAAGGGCGGGATGTGACGGGGCTGATTTTAGACCGGGCCGAGCTTTACGGTACACTAGACAAAATTATCGAGGATACCGCCCGATTTGTGGGGCGCAATATGAAAGTGGGCGGGCCGATAAAGGGTCTATATCGCGAGGATATTACTGAATATCCGATAGTAGCAGTGCGCGAAGCAATTGCCAACGCCGTAGCCCATCGCGATTACGGGATTAGCGGACAGAAAATAGCCCTGCGAATATTCGATGACCGCCTGGAGGTTGAAAGTCCGGGGGGGTTAGCCGGGCCTGTCACCCTCGAAAATTTGGGTCAGAAGCGTTTTAGTCGCAATCCCCTTCTGACCAGAGTAATGTATGAATTAAGATTAGTGGAGGAAATGGGGACGGGCATCAAACGCATGCGCCGCACCATGGCAGAGTTGGGAAGTGCCCCCCCGACATTTATGGCGGATGCCGATTCGTTTACGGCGATTCTGCCCGCCCGAATGATGGAAGAAGAAAAATTGCCCCAACCTGAAAGCCAACCTGAAACTAATCCTCCGGCTTTTGAAATTTCCGCCGAGCTACGCCCCGAATATTTTGCCCTCATGCGTTCGGGTTTGAACGAGCGACAGGCGCGAGGTTTGCTGTATGCCCGCGAACGAGGTCGCCTCACTAACAAAGATTACCGCGCTATCAACTCCGATATTACCGACGAAACCGCCCGCCTGGATTTATTAAATCTGGTGGATAAGGGATATTTAGTCAAATTTGGTGACAAACGGGGGGCGGCTTATTTGCCTCGTTAACCGCTTTCTGGATTAAAAAAGGTAGTTAAAAGGCGATTTAAATCATTTTTAGCCTCAGAAAAGGCCAATTTATGTTAATTTCGGTTAATTTGAGTCCTGCGGGAGTTATTAAAATTTGCACATCATGCTGTCTTATGCTATAGTGAAATATATGCTAACGAGACAGCTACGTATTTCTTTTTGAATTAAGTAGAAGCCCATTGTCCTTTCCTAGCCACGTTTGCTCCCGACATGCGAGATCTTCGGGAAAAGCTTGATAGCTTGACCGTAATTTGTCTCAAGGCTTTGAGGAAACTGACAATTAGCAGGAGTTAAAGAGAGTTTGAGAGATTTAAAATTAAATAGACGGATTGGCAATGTGGCCCTAGCTAGCTTAAACGGAGGCGTATATGCCGAGTAGCTATGTGAGGGAATTAGGCCAAACCTTACGTGAAGCGCGTGAGAGTAGAGGAATCAGTCTGGCGGAAGCTCAACAAGCTACAAAAATCCGTCAAGCCTTTCTACAAGCCCTTGAACAGGAAAACTATGGCGTTTTACCGCCACCGGTCTACATCCGGGGGTTCCTGAAAACATATTCCAACTATCTGGGCCTGAATTCCCAGGAAGTAGTGCAGGCTTTCGATGAACTGATGGAAGCCGTTGCAATGGGAATTAACCCTTACCAGGGCTCGGGCGATTCAGGTGGTGCCGACTCCGGCAGTGCTGATTCGGGTAGTGCCGACTCAGGAGGCCGAGGTATATACATGGCTGCCCCGTTACCGGCTCATGCGGGTTTAACTCAGGGTGAAGCCGATATGCTGGGGGATACTGCCGAGATTCTGCGGGTCACTCCTGAAACAGGTGGGGCCGAAAAATCGGCTGAGGTAGAAGTTGCCCCAGTAGCCCAACCGATAGTGGTGCAAACCCAGGCTTTGGCTACCAGACGGCGCAATACCAGTAGCCTTAATGCCTTGCGGGTGCCAGAAAAATATGTTTTGCGTCCCGCCATACCGCCTTTAAACAAACCTTCGTTCTACATACCCAACTTTATGCCCGCGTTGGCAGTGTTGATAATTGTGGCGGCGGCTTTGTTGCTGGTATATCAGGGAACATCGGGTAATCGCAATAACGATGGTTCAAAAGTGATAACGGCAACGCCTAATGTTTATTCTGCGGCAACCGTTACGCCTTTGGGCAACGTTTCACAGGTAAAGCTGGTTAACAATACCACTGGGGCAGTTACAACTGGTACTTCCACCACTGTCGCGCCTAATCCCACGGTGCTGGCGAATATTGCTTCCGGCACAACCGCACAGCAAGAGGTTGCTACCGTAGCCATCCAGGCAACCGCGCCCGTGGTTTACCCGCCCGTTAAACTTGAGATTGTCATCACTGACAGTTCAAGCTGGGTGCAGGTATGGGTAGACGATAAGCCTGTTTTGAACAAACTGGCAAAAAGCGAAACCTTAACTTTTGAAGGTAAGGACAAGGTTGAGGTAGCCTTGGGCAAGCCAGGAGCGGTTAAGCTTTTGGTCAACGGCCAGGAAAAGCAATACGCCCCACCTAATAGCGGCACGGTTATCAAGGTTTTCAAAGCCGATGGTAGCGAGAGCATAATCCCAGCCCGTTAAGAGAGTTTTAAGTTCAACTTTATCCCCCTTTCTTGAATTAGGAAGGGGGAATTTTTTATCTTAGGATTTTTGAGACAAATTCCAGGTTAAATGTGTTATATTATCAACTGGTAAATTTTATTTTTAGGGTATGTTATTGGCTAGAAGTAATTGTTGGTCTAATAACTAACAACCAATAACTATTTAGCAAAGTGAGGAGAAAGAGAAAAGATGGCTTCCAGCTTTTCTTTTGATGTGGTATCGGATTTCGATTATCAAGAGCTGGTCAACGCGATAGACCAGGCCAAGCGGGATGTTTCCACTCGCTATGATTTGAAAGATACCAAAACCGAGATTGAACTCGAAAAAGAGCAAATTACTGTTAATACCGCCAGCGAAATGACCTGGGATGCTGTTCGGGATATTCTGGAGAGCAAAGTGGTGCGCCGCACCCTTTCGCTGAAAATCCTGGATTACGGCAAGATAGAAGAGGCTTCGATGGGTCGGGTGCGCCTGGTAATCAAACTCAAAAAAGGGATTGAACAGGAGTTAGCCAAGCAAATCAGCAAGCTTATTCGGGATAATTCTAAAGCCCAGTCCCAGATTCAGGGGGATGCGGTGCGCGTGACCAGTAAGAGTAAGGATGAATTGCAAACTATAATGCAAATGCTCAAGGGTAAGGATTTCCCGGTAGCTCTGCAATTCACCAATTACAGGTAAAGAAACCTAACCCCCTAGCCCCCTTCCCTGATGCAGGGAAAGAGGAATAAGAAATTTAGAAGAAAGTAGTAATGAGAAGTAATTTAAAGTTAAGTGTGCCGAATCGCCGGGGCAATATTGAACAGAAGTCCTTTTATATTTTGACGTTAGGTTGCGATAAAAATACGGTTGATAGTGAAGCTATGGGCCAATTGTTGGGAAGCTATGGTTTGCGCGAAACTATGAAACCCGAAAAGGCCCAATTGCTGATTGTTAACACCTGTGGCTTTATTGACGCGGCGACCAAACAATCACTTGACTCTTTGCGGGAGCTTTCAGCAGGGAAACAGCCGGGTCAAAGTTTAATTGCAGCGGGTTGTCTGGCAAGCCGAGCTTCGGACGTGATTAAAACCGAAGTGCCGGGAGTAGATGGGGTGGTGGGCGCGTTAAAGTGGGATAGTTTTGGCCCATTATTGACCGACCTGGGGGTGGAGACTGACCAGAGCAACGCCTTATCCTATGGCTTGCTACGACGGAAAAAGAAACAGGGTATTTCTTCATATCTGAAAATCTCGGATGGTTGTGATGCAGGTTGTGCTTTTTGTATTATTCCCCAGATGAAGGGTAAACACCAGAGTCGTCCTACCGATATACTTTTGCGCGAAACAAGGGAATTAGCCCTATCCGGGGTAAAAGAAATTGTGCTGGTTGGTCAGGACACTACTTTTTACGGGCGCGATTTAGGTAACAAAGAAGGCACTTCCGATTTATTGCGCCAACTTTGTGAGGTTGCGCCGGAAGTTAAGTGGTTTCGGATGATGTACGCCTACCCCCGTTTTGTCAGCCAAAAACTGGTTGAAACGATGGCAAGTCTTCCCCAGATGGCCCACTATATTGATATGCCCTTGCAACATGCCCACAAAGCCACCTTGCGCCGGATGCGCCGCCCCAGTGACCAGAGCGAAACCTATGGCACGATTGCCCGACTGCGCGAGGCGATGCCCGATATTGCCATTCGCACCACCTTTATTGTAGGCTATCCCGGCGAAACCGAAGAAGAATTTGAGTATCTGCTCAATTTTATTCAGGAAATGGAATTCGACAACGTGGGCGCGTTCAAGTTTTCGCCCCAATCCACCAGCCCAGCCGCTCAACTGCCCGACCCGGTAGCCGAGGAGCTAAAACAAGAGCGTTATGAGCGGCTAATGGCGGCCCAACAGCAAATTTCAGCCAAGAAGAACAAAGCATTGATTGGGCTTGAACTTGATGTTATAGTAGAAGGGAGTGGCAGCGTGGATTATGGGCCACGCGATAGCCGCCCAATATGGGTAGGTCGGAGCTACCGGAGCGCGCCGGAAGTAGACGGAATGGTTTTTATCGAGCCAGCCAAAGGTCGTCATTTCCCGGATGGCCCGCGTCCAGCCCTGGCCCGTGTACTAATAACTGACGCTACCGAATACGATTTATGGGGTAGACTTTTGTGAACATTTCATTGGCTAATCTCCTAAGTTGGTCACGAATCGCCGCTACGCCGGTGGTTCTGGCTTTGTTGGCTCTGCGAGATTGGCCGCCAGCTTACTTAATTGCGGCAGTGCTTTTTGTGTTGGCCCAGATAACCGATATACTGGACGGATATTTCGCCCGTCGCCATAAAACTGTTTCAAATCTGGGTATATTTCTGGATTTAACCGCCGATAAACTGATGGTTTCCAGCGTCCTGATTATGCTGGTTGAACAGAAAATTTTGTCGGCCTGGCTTGCGATAATAATTATCGGGCGCGAGTTTTTGATTACCGGGCTGCGGAGTTATGCTGCGTCAAATGGAATAGTGATTCCGGCAGGGCGGTTGGGCAAATTAAAAACGGTATTCACCGCCATTGCCCTTACCTGGCTGATGGTTTGGGCTGATGCGGTGTATCCGACCGGGATTCTGCATGGGCTGTTTGAGTGGAAAATGGGTGATATTCAACCCGCCCGTCTGTTCTTTGAAATCGCCTGGCTGTGGATGTATTGGGTCACCTGGATGACGATTTATAGCGGTTATACCTATTGCCGGGATTTTTTAAAGCTACAGGCCGCCAATAAACGTCGGGCTGCCGAGCAACCGCCAACCACAGCCACCAAAAGTCAGAAAGTTGCTCCTTAACCTGGGAAGTAACGAGTAAAAAGTGTTGAGTGCTTTTCCAACTACCAACCGCCAATAACCAGCCACCACTCGTTACTCGTTACTTTTTACTCGGTGCTAATAGAAAAAGGAATCTTATGGGTCCCTTTCGCAAACGTAACAAACAGGTAGAAACCTCGAATCAAACCAACGGCCCTACCCCGCGTACTACCTGGGGTCAGGAACATGGCGCGAACGGCCACAAGCCCAATAGCTATAGCCCGCAACCTCGCAAAGCCTGGGGACAAAGGCACGATGCACCCCCGCCCACTTTTCAGCAAGTAATTCAAGACATTGTAAGAGAGACAGACACTTCAACCCAACCTGCCAAAAAAGACTTAGCCGAAAAACCCGCCAAAAAAGATCAATATAATCAGAAAGAACTAGGCACCGATTTTGATGCCGATGAATTAAAAAAATATCTTAGAGACCTATTGCCAGGGGAGGAAGTTAAACGGGTTTATTATCGCCACTGGATAAAAATGTTTGACCGCGCCTGGTGGTTGATTATTCCTTACCTTTTACTGATTACCGGAATTATATTAACCCTTTTGCTAGCTAATATTTTTTTAATACCAACTATAATTATCGCCCTGGTTACGGTGGGACTTAGCTGGTTTGTTTGGAATGACTACCGGGATGACCGGTTGATTGTTACCAATGTCCGAATTATTCAAAAAGAAAAAGTTATTGTTACCAAAGATGATGATACCAGTATTCGTTTCGAGAAAGCCCAGGAAGTAAAACTGGAATCGAATCGGGGCGTACTGGAGTGGATGTTCAAAATAGGCACCATTACTATTACCAGTATCGGCAAAAATAAAATCATTTTCGACAAAATTCAGCACCCCGAACGAGTGCGCCGCGAACTGGATGATATTATTTTCAAGTGGCGGATGGAAAACAACGAAAAGCGCAAACAACGCACCGCCAGTCGGATGGAAACACGCCTTCAGACCCATTATGGTGGTAAGGGTAACAAACAAGACAGAGTAATACCTGATAATAAACTGTCGTTCTGGCAAGTTTTTTTTCCATCCAATCGAATCGAAACCTATGACGAAAGAGGGCGTGTAACTCTTACCTGGCACACCCACCCCTGGATTTTGATAACAAATACCTTTTGGATAATTCTGCAAACCTTTTTATTGGTAATAGTTTATTTATTACCCCTACAGATTTTCCTTTTCCCGCGCAATATTCCAATTCTTAACCCGGTTTTATGGGGGTTATTCATTATTGTAATGTTGATTCAGATTTTCCGTTTCTGGTTTGAGTATGCTAACTGGCTCAATGACCGTTACATGATTAAACCAGACGAATATGTAACCATGAAACGGTTGCCCTTTGGCTTTGACCAATCGGTAGGGGTAATTAAACTAATCAATGCTCAAGATGTGCAGTCCGACAAGCCAGGAATTATGGCTAACCTGTTGAATTTTGGTACAGTAACAATTTCCAGTGCGGGCGGGGGCGAACCTCTAAAGTTCCATAATGTACCAAACCCCGATGATGTCGAAGAAGAAGTTTCCAAACGCCTGGAAGATGCCAAAGTGCTCAAAGAGGATATTGAGGATGGTCGCACAATTGAGGCAATCTATAACTTCTTCAAGTTAAGCGAAGATTATCGAAAAAAATATTCAGATTATGACCCTCCCAACGGAGGCTCGAATAAATAACCGATGGCTTTACTAAATACCCCAACAAACAAACGGTGGCTACTGGCTTTTTTTCTTTTGTTAATCAGCAGTTTGGTGTTAAGTTTTTTTGCTCCTGACACCCGGGCTTCCAATATAACCGCTCAAGCCAACAACCTCAAAATGGAAGTTAAAGCCGGGCTGGATAGTTATTACAAAGAAAATCAGTGGTTGCCCTTACAAATCACCCTTTCCAACGATAATTCCAATAGCCCACCGATTAACGGGCGAATAGAAGCTTCCTTCTCCAACTTTTCCACTGACACCCAGGTTTACCACCGTGATATTGAACTGATTCCCCCCTATCGTAAAACCGTCTGGCTCTATCTAAACGGCCCACGCGTAATCCGTAATGTCCAGATCCGTCTGGTAACTAATGATGGCACAGTTTTGCAATCCATCCAAAAAGATATAACCAGCCTCGATGCTTCCAGTTTTCTGGTGGGAGTTATCAGCGATGACGGCAGTGCCCTTAATTATTTAAACGGGCTGCAACTTGTCCAGCCATTTAAGGGCTATTCGGCCTTTCTCTATGGTTATAACAGCACTATTAACCAGGCCTTGAGTACCAATACCCGCACGACCATCGCCCGTCTTACTCCTTCGGATTTACCGCCTGTTTCGGCTGGCCTTAGCGCGTTGGATGCCCTGATAATCAACGATTTAAGCACAACTAACCTGAGTGCCGGGCTAGACCAAACCACCTTGCGAAATAGCGTGAGCGGCTGGCTGTCCAGTGGTAAGGCCTTGATTGTGGCGGGGGATAGCGGGTTACGCAAAGTGGGGTCGCTTGGGCCTTTGCTGCCCGTTACGGCGGGGGGTAGCCCCAAAAATATTACGGGACAGACCGCTTTTGCCGAATTTATCAAGGCGAGTGTGCCAAATATACCTCAGGATTTGAGCGGGCCAGCCAGCCTGACAGTAGCCGATGCCAAACTTGACCCAACCAATGGCGCAAGAATATTAGCCCCGATAAGTGGGAATGACCCGATTATGCTGGCAACCCAGGCATATGGCTTAGGCACAAGCTGGTTTATTGGTGCCGAGTTGCGGGATTTGCGGAATTGGGCCGGAAATGAGCCATTCTGGAAAGCTCTGTTCAAAAATTACCAGCCACGTTTTGATTATGCCACCACCGCCCGCAAAAGTGCAGTGGGTACTGAATGGAGTTATCGCCTGACCCCTAACCCCGAAGCACGAGAACGAATTGAGCCCTGGGGCTTGATGGTTTTCCTGGGGGTTTATATTTTGTGCATTGGCCCCATCGGTTATCTTTTCCTCAAACGGGTTGACCGCCGAGAACTGGCCTGGATAATTATTCCGGCCTTTAGCCTGATATTTACGGTAGGTGCTTACCTGATTTCAAATGGTGGGTTGGACCAGGATTTATTGATTAGTCGTACCCAGATTATTACGGTAGCACAGGGGAATGACGGTCAGTTGAATAGCACAACTACCGGCCTGGGGACACTTTACAGCAATAAACGTAACGAATTTGATATTAATGTTAATGACAATACCCTTTTCAATACCAGCTTTGGAGAGACCTACTACCCAAATTCGACGCTAGGCCGGGTAATTCGGCAAGGGCCAGGGGCGGGCTATCGGAATATGTTCCTCGGCTTGCAACAAAATCATACTTATAGTTTTGAAAGTGACGGGGCAAACCCGGCGACTGGTGGAATTGTGGCGGATGTGCGCCTGATAAATGGTAAGTTGAGCGGCACCCTGGAAAATAAATCGGGCATGGATTGGACCGAGCTGATTGTTTTTGTGCCTTCTGCCACCGTCCAGAAAGTTGGTACCCTCAAAGCCGGAGAGAAAAAGAACATCCCCGATAGCCTAGCTGTTCCCGGTATTAATTTAGTGGAAACCCTAACCAATTCTACCAGTGCCCAACTCATGGTGCGGGGCAATTTTCGTAACAACAATAATAATTACCCGTTAGGAGTAATGATGTACCGCAACGAAAACGGAAAATTAACACCAGACCCGGATTATCGGCGGGCGTTGGTGTTGGAGTCGCTATTCGGGATGAGCGGTGAGGGTTTGGCGACGGACAACAATCGTTTCTATCTAGTAGGTTGGAATAACAAGGCCGAGTTACCCTTTTCAGTCCCGAACAAAAATATCGGCACATACGATTTAAGTTTGCTGTTCCAGGGACTTTCTTTTAGGGGTTAGCGGTTAGCGGTTAGCTTAAACAAACCCTCTCCCCTCTTAGGGGAGAAGGTTGGGATGAGGGGTAGGATTAATTTGTTTTTGCTGGAGTGTTTAGATTTTGGATATTCGATTTTAGATTTTAGATTAACGTAGGAACTTGAGATGGAAGAACAAACCCAAAATAATGATTTTGAAAATGAGAATATCCTGACTTTCGATGACGGCAAGGTGATAGAGCCGGAGCAAGCCCCTACCCTGGTGGACGGGCCGGAGTTAGTGGTGCAAACCCACGATTTGGTTAAACGCTACGGCAATTTTTTGGCGGTGAATTACGTCAATTTGCAAATTGAGCGCGGGGCAATTTATGGCTTTATCGGGCCAAACGGGGCGGGCAAAACTACCACCATGCGAATTCTTTCTACCCTGTTAGACCAGACTTCCGGGGATGGTTGGGTTTGCGGCTATCCTGTCAGTAACAAGTCCCGTAGTAACCTGAAAGCTATTCGCCGCTCTATCGGTTATATGCCTGATTATTTCGGGATTTATGACCGCATGAAAAGCTGGGAATATTTGGATTTCTTTGCCAGTGCCTTTTATGTGGATACAAAAAAAAGAGAAGCCCTAGTTCGTGATTTATTGGCGTTAGTTGACCTGGGGGAAAAGCGTAATACCTATATAGAAGATTTATCGCGGGGGATGAAACAACGTCTGGGGCTAGCCCGAACGCTGGTGCATGACCCCCAAGTTTTGATTTTGGATGAGCCCGCCAGTGGTCTTGACCCCCGCGCCAGAGTAGAATTGCGCGAATTGCTGCGGGAGTTGGCTCGGATGGGCAAAACGATACTGGTTTCCAGCCATATTCTGACCGAGTTAGCCGAGATGTGTACCCATATCGGGATTATCGAGCGTGGCACCCTTTTGGCCCAGGGACGGGTGAGCGAAATTATTCGGGCTATGCGCCACAATATCCGGCAAGTGCGTATTCAGGTCGCTTTGGACAATAGCAAAACCCTGGATGAGGTAGGCGCAATAATTCAGGCCAATCCACAGATACAGAAAGTGGAAGTCAGCCAACAACACCAAACTGAAGCCAATCAGTTTGTAACTTTTGAAGTTTCGATGGAGTTATCTGTAGAGGGGGCAGAATCAGACTTGAATAAATTTCTGAAAAGCCTGATTCTACAAGAGGTTAATATTTACGGCTTTGTTGAGCGTGAGGATAATCTGGAAGACATTTTCATGAAAGTAACTAAGGGGCTGGTGGCCTAATAATCAAGTCGCGGAAGGGGTTGCACTAAGGATAAGCCCCGGTTAAAATAACCACCTAACCCTGGATAAATTCTGAGGATGCAAGCCAATGGCAAAAAAGTTAGCAATAGTGGCCCGACCTCTGACCGGGTTATGGGGTGTATTCCGTTCCAACCCAATTATAGTCAAAGAGTTGCGAGGGCGAATGCGGGCATGGCGAGGGATGTATAACCTCGCTTTTTATACATTATCCCTTAGTTGCTTTGGGATGATGGTCTTTGTTGCCATTTATTCATCGCGCAACTATTACGGCTACTACAATTACAATACTGTGCCAACCAACCCTAATGTAGTAGTCCGGCCCATTTCGTCCAGTTATTCTTCATACGGCTCGGATGTAGGCAACCAGTTGTTACTGGCTTTGATAATTGCCCAACTGGTTTTGATAATTTTTTTGTCACCAGCCTTTACGGTAGGAGCAATTGCCAGTGAAAAAGAGCGTCAGACTTACGATATTTTGCTAACTACGCTGCTCCGCCCCCGCGATATTGTGCTGGGAAAGTTGTTCAGTAGTCAGGCTTATCTCTGTTTAATGATAATCGCGGCTCTACCGGTGCTGTGTATCGTTTTTCTGTTAGGGGGCGTTTCGTTAAGCCAAATGGCGATTGGGCTACTGGTATTAATCCTGACCACTGTGCTAATGGGTTCAATCTCGATTTACTGGTCAGCCGCCAGTCGCACTGCCGGGCGAGCCTTCCGAAGTGTTTTCTTTCTAATGATGTTAATGTTTCTGGCGATACCGGGCTTGGGGGTTTTGATTGACTCACTGGTACGCAACAATGCTTATACTAACGCTTACTATTTTAATAATGGCCCGCCCTATATTCCGCCGGATTGGTTACAGGTTTATACCAATATTAGCTGGTCGTTTAATCCAGCCGTAGCAATGGGCCTGAGTTATAATTATCTAAGCAACCGTTCCAGCGATCTGTTTTTCTATCAGAACAGTTTTTATAGCAATAGTGGCACCCGTCTCAACGGCGTGAGTTTGCCAATGCCCTGGCTGACTTTTTCGATTATAGCGGTGGTGCTGAGTATCTTGTTTATCTGGTTGGCAACCCGGCGGGTCAAACCGCTTAATGTCACCCCCAATATGGTTAAGGGCAAACGCGGCAAGAAGGCTAAATTCCAGCCGACCCCCTACCCAGCGGAACAACCTGCAACACAGGAGTAAAAACAAATGCCAACTCTGGAAAAAGAACACGATATTAAAGAGCGGCGAATAATTGACCAACAAATTAGTGCCGATGATTACAAGAAGCTTATCCAGCGTTTAAAGCGGGTAGAATCGCGCATGCGGCTGCAAGAGTTGGTCTGGTTTTTACCATTTGCTTTTGTGGCAGGCGGTTTGATTGCTTTGGCGGCGGCTATTTACAGCCGAATTACCCCTTCACTCACCCTAGAACAGGTGTTGGTATTTGGCGGGGCTGTCCTGTTAATTGCGGTGGGTAGCACAATTGCCTTCGCGATTTTCCGACCTCGTAATATTCTGGATACCGCCCGTCGCGCCGACCTTGCACTGGGCATGAAACAGCGTGTCAGCACCGCCATTGAGGGTTATAACACCCCCAAGAAGTTGGGATATGTAGCTTTAGGCGAAAGGCAGTTTAATGATGCCAAAAATATCCTGGAAAACTCCAAAGCCAACAAAGCTTTACCCCTAAAAATCCACAAAAAAGTTGGCCTGGTGGCTTTGCTCTTAATTCCTTTGCTTGGTTTAGCACTTTTTTTGCCGAACGATAATGCGTCTATTGCCAAAGATAACGAAGCTTTGGGTCAGCAGGTTGAAAAAGAGGCCAAAGCCCTAGATGACCTCAAAAACAAAATCAAGGATGAGGCTAAAAAATACCAGTTATCGGAAAACGACCCAAAACTGAAAGAGCTCCTCAAGGAAATTGACCAGGCCAAGAAGGATTTAGATGATAATAAGTTGAACCGCGACCAGGCCCTTGCCAGTCTGGAAAAGGCCCAGCAGGAGTTATCGAAGTTATCAGCCCAACAGCAAAATCAGGCCCAAAAAGCCGCTTTTGAATCGTTGGCCCGTGACTTCCGCAGTATAGAATCTACCAAACCGGCGGGTGATGCTTTAAGTCAGCAAAACGACCCTAACCGCTTTGATAAAGCCGCCAGCGAACTGGAAAAATTAGCGGATAACGTGGATAAGCTGAAAAATGACCCTGCCCAGGCCAAAGCGTTAGCCGATTCGTTGGAGAAAAACGCCAAAAACTTTGAGAAATCCAACCCTGACCTGTCGGATAAATTGAACAAAGCGGCGCAATCTTTGCAGCAAAACAATTTGCAACAAAACCCCGCCGCCGCCCAACAAGCTATAAAGGATTTGGCTAAGGATATTTCTCAGGCGGGGAAAGACCAGCAGTTTCAGGACCAACTTCAACAGGCCCAAAGCCAACTCCAAAAAAGCCAGCAAGCCATCGGACAGGCCGGACAACGCAGCCAATCCAGCACTACCAGCAAAGCCGGTCAAAAGGGTGACGATTTTGGTAAAAATGGCGACCAATCCGACTCTCTAGGTCAAGCGGGTGATCCAACCAACGGCGGTGACTCTCAGGAATTTCTTGACCCAACCGCAAAAAATGGGCAAAACCCTAATCAAGGGTCAAGCCCAGGGCAACAGCAAGGCAAAGGTCAGGGACAGGGCCAAAGCCCCGGTCAAGGAGCAGGAAAAGGTCAAAATCAAGGCCAGGGCGATGGCGGAACAGGCGACTCCAATGACCAGACCGATGCCCAGGGACAGGGATCGGGATCGGGCCAAAGCGGCAATGGTAATGGTTCAAATCCCAATGGCAGTCAGGGCAAGGGTGCAGGAAAAGGCGCAGTAGACCGGGTTTATCAGAAACCTACCAGCCGTAATACAACTGGCACCCGTGAGACCGTCAATGGCAAGAACGGCGACGGGCCAAACAGCACCCAGAACATTAATGCCGGGGACGCCACCGGGTCAGCGCAAGTACCTTATACTGACGTTATTAACGATTACAGCCAGTCCGCTTCCCAATCGCTGGACAAGAATTATGTACCCTTAACTTTGAAAGATATTATTAAGCAGTATTTTGACGACTTGCAAAAACGTTCGTAAGTTGGGGAAATGAAACTTTAGTTAGAAAAAAGAGAGAAGAATGGTATCTACCGTACAAGCTGGAATTACTCCTGAAGAGTTTCGTGACATTGCTAATCAGATTGAAAAAGAAGTTGGTCGGATTATTGTCGGGCAAAAAGAGGTAGTACGGCATGTTCTAATCAGCATTATCGCTGGTGGACATGTGTTGCTGGAAGGTGTGCCAGGGCTGGGCAAAACGGTACTGGTGCGAACTATCGCCGAGGTGCTGGAGTTGCGTTTCAGCCGCATTCAGTTTACCCCTGACCTGATGCCCGCCGATATTGTAGGTACTAACATTTTGTTGGAAGACCCGCATGGTGGGCGGCAATTCCGCTTTCAGCCAGGGCCGGTTTTTGCCAACCTGTTGTTAGCCGACGAAATTAACCGGGCAACTCCTAAAACCCAATCGGCTTTGCTGGAAGCAATGCAGGAACGCACTGTGACAGTGGCTAACCAAACTTACAGGGTAGAGCGTCCTTTCTTCGTGCTTGCAACCCAGAACCCGATTGATATGGAAGGGACTTACCCCTTGCCAGAAGCCCAATTAGACCGCTTTTTCTTCAAGTTAAATGTGGGTTTCCCCAAAGAAGATGAATTGATGGAAATTTTGGGCCGGACTACCAGTGGTGACAGACCCATTTTATCTAAAATTACCGACGGGCAAAAGATTCTGGCAATGGGCGAGTTAGCCCGTTTAATGGTAGTCAGCCCGGATGTTCAAAATTATGCCGCCCGCCTGGTATTATCAACCCACCCCGAAAGTGAAACCGCTCCGCCCATTACCAAGCAATATGTACGTTTTGGTTCAAGCCCGCGTGGGGCCCAGGCTTTGATGCTGGCGGCTAAGATTGTAGCCTTGATGGATGAGCTTGAGCCGCGTTACAACGTTAGTTTTGACGATATTAAAGCTGTTGCCCATGAAGCCTTGCGCCACCGCCTGATTCTTAATTTTGAAGGTGAGGCCGAAGGTGTTACCACCGACACAGTAATAGACGAAATTCTCAAGGTGGTGCCACTTTACAAAGATGGACGAAAAGCCTGATCGGTGGTTGGTGGTTAGTTGTCTGTCGGTAAAGCTATCAGCCATCAGCTATTATACTAAGTCTTGGTAAGTAGTGATTAAATGTAGGGATGGGTTTATAACCCACTTGGACGGGTTTGAAACCCGCCCCTACCCAGTTTTTCGTGTTGTAGTCAGCCGTACTTAGTATTAGGCATTAGGAAAATCTAAAACCAACAACTATCAACCAGAAACCGACAACTTTTACTAATTATTTTTACCCAGATGTAGTTTTATGAATAAAAAAAAACCTTTTTTACATAGATTAACCTGCTTTACGCTGGTTTTGCTGCTGGCTTTGCTATTGGCAGCCTGTTCCGATAATAATAAAGTGGTGGTCTCGGACGGGGCGGTTTCCCTGTCACCTATCCGAGTGGATACCCAGGGGAATATTGCTACAGGCGAGGCAATTAGCACCCCCACTATTGTTACTACTATCGCGCCAACCAATACGGTTGCTACGCCTACGCCCGTCCCAACTTCCACTCCCCAACCAACCACCAGTCCGGTAACATCAACCCCACCAACTCCTACCCCCAGTGGAGTAGCCGAGTCGGTTGATAAGGCCTTTGAGCTTGGTTTAATCAAAAAAAGCTATGATGCTATTAATGAGCATTTATACCTTGAGCCTGATGATGTCACCATCCTTGCCGCCGCCGTTAAGGAGTTAGCTAATATCAGTGGTTTAACCCTCGAAAAGCCCACTTTTAGCGGGACGGTTGACCAGAACTGGGAAAAGTTCACTCAGGTTTATAATCAAACCCTGGATAAACTTGCCGCCGATGGTTGGAAATATCCCAAAGGGGATTTGGGGCATCGCCTTTCGTCGGTCATTGCCGAGGCCGTGGGTGACGGTCATACCTATTTTATGAACAAGGAAGCGACTACCAGCCGTCAAAACTTGTTAACCGGGAAAAATACCTCGATTGGTTTTGGGGTTATTATCGCCGACCAGAATAACAAAGCCTATATCATTCGGGTGGTCAGTAATGCCCCCGCCGATAAAGCCGGACTAAAGGCGGGCGACCAGATTGTAGCTTATGATGGAAAGCCGATTGATGGCTCTAACTGGAAAACTATCAGGGAAGCCAAAGAAAACGAAACTCACGCTTTCACTATTTCGCGCCCCAATCAAATCAACCAGCTAGTCATAAACGTGACCAAACAACGTTACAATGTGCCTACGGTGGAATATCGCCTGATTAATGGGCAGATTGGTTATATTGCCATCCGGGATTTCTTTACTAATGTAGCCAGCGAGGTTGATAAGGGTATGCGCGACCTTTACGCCAAGGGGGCAACCGCCTGGATTTTTGATGTGCGCGGCAATCCGGGTGGGGTGAATTTTGACCAGGTGGCCGGGCGTTTTCTGGAAGGGGGTCAGATTATGGGATATGACTCCAACCGCAAAGACCGCAGCGAGGTAAAAATCAGTAATGAAGGGGTTAGCGGTACAAACCGGGGTAAACCTTTTACCCCCCAATTGCCGATGGCTATTTTGATTGATGAGAATAGTGCTTCTGCCAGTGAAATTGTGGCACTGGTTTTTCGGGATTTCAAACTTGGCCCGATTATCGGGCAAAAAAGTGCCGGGGCATTAGGCTATAGCCAATCCTACCCGCTTGGCGATGGCACTTCGATTAGCGTTACGATACGTGAGTACGAATCAAAAGGGGGGCAGAAAGTCAATCGACTGGGTATTACCCCCGATATTGCGGTTGAAAACAGTATCAGCGATTTGGTAACGGGGCGCGACCCTCAACTGGCGGCAGCAATCGAGCAGGTTGAAAAAACTATTGCGCAAAAACCCTGAATTAAAGGATGAATGATGAAAAAGAGTAGGAGTCAGAATTAAGGAGTCAGAGGTCAGAATAAAAGCATGAATAAAATTCCCCCTTGCATGATTCATGATAGGGGGCAAGGGGTTAGGTCAATCAATGGCGGGATTACTGGACGAGGATTTTTTAAGAAAAATAGATAAGCTGAATCTGGTCAGCAAACGGGTACGGGTGGGCAGTCTCAAGGGGGAACGGCGAAGTGTTAAGCGTGGTACTTCGGTAGAGTTTGCCGATTATCGTAACTATACGCCCGGTGACGACCTGCGGCAGGTTGATTGGAATATTTATGCCCGCCTGGAAAAAGTTTTTCTCAAGCTGTTTGAAGAAGAAGAAGAATTGACCGTCCATATATTGCTGGATTGCAGCCGCTCGATGAATTGGAGCGGGGTAGATGATGAATATGTGGAGGATGGGCCAGCTTTTGGCAATCCACGTTATAACAAATTGCTTTACGGCAAGAAAACAGCGGCGGCAATTGCCTACATGGGCCTTTCGGCGATGGATCGAATTACAGTTAGCGGTATCAGTGGTGCAGGTGGGGCTAACGATTTGCGCTTGCCAATGACGCGGGGCAAAAACCAGACGGTGCGGATGATTCGTTTTGTGGAGAATTTGAAGCCAGGTCAAGGTGAAAATTTAAATATCGCCCTGAAAAATTATGCCACCCAGAGCCGCTTTCCTGGTCTTTTATTCCTGATTTCCGACCTGTTTGTGCCGGGGGGATGCTTTGACGGTTTGCGGGCTTTGCAGGGGGCGGGTTTCGAGGTTAGCCTGTTGCATGTGTTGTCGCCGGACGAAGTTAATCCTACCCTACGGGGCGACCTGAAACTGGTGGATAGCGAGACGGGCGAGTCGCAAGAAGTTACGATAGACAACGCTGCCCTGGAAATGTATCGGCGCGAATTCGTTAATTGGCAACGCGAGATTATGGAATTTTGTCAGCGGCGGGCGATTAATTACGTTCAGGTTGATACCACTATTCCATTTGACGATTTGGTTTTACATTACATGCGGCGGCGCGGGTTGCTGGTCTAATAGTTGTTGGTTATTGGTTTTTCGTTATTGGTTGAAAAGCACCAACAACTAACAACTGACAACCAAAAAGAGGTTTTGCATGGGTTTTCTTTTTCCGTTTGGTCTGCTATTTTTGGCTCTAGCCGGGCCAATAATTCTGTTTTATTTATTAAAGTTACGTCGCGAAGAAATGACCGTGAGCAGCAATTTGCTCTGGCGCAAGGTGCTGGAAGACCGACAGGCCAACGCGCCCTGGCAAAAGTTGCATAAAAACTGGCTGCTGTTTTTGCAGTTGTTTTTACTGCTGCTGCTAGCGGTAGTTTTGAGCAAACCTTTTTTTGAATCGGAAGCCCAGGCCTCCGGGAATTTAATTGTGTTGCTGGACAGTAGTGCCAGTATGCAAGCTACTGACGTTAGCCCAAGCCGTTTTTCCAAAGCCAAAGATGAGGTTAATACCCTGATTGATGGAATGGGTAGTGGCGACCGCATGACACTGGTGCTAATGCATAGTTTCCCAGAAGTCTTAGCCACATCCACCAACAGTAAAGCAGAGCTTAAAAATGCTCTGGATAAAGCTAAAGTCAGTAACGAGGCTATAAATTCCAGAGGAGCCATTACCCTGGCGGCGACCAACGCTGACCGGACTGCTGGTACAACCGTGATTATTGTTAGCAACGGCGGATTTGCCCGCACCGAAGGTTTGCCACCACTCCGGGCCAGGGTCAAATATATCAAGGTTGGCGAAAGTGATAATAATCAGGCTATTACCGGATTAAGATTGCGTGAAACCGGGGTGTCGCCCCAATTGTTTGTTGGATTGACCAATTATTCCCAGACTCCCAGCAAAAATACTCTGCAAGTGACGGTAGATGGCAAAGTTTTTAATACGCGTGAGGTGACAATTGGCGGTGGGGATAAAGCCGACCTTACCCTGACCGACCTGCCACCTAGCAGCAAAATAGTTACAGCCACGCTAAAGCCCGCCGGGGGTTCACAGGATTATCTGGAGGTGGATAATCAGGCCTGGACCGTGCGAAACGCCGGAGACCCTCAAAAGGTTTTATTAGTAACGGATGGGAATAGTTTTATTGAGGCTTTGTTGACTCGTTTGCCAAATTATAAGGTTTCTAAAGTTGCGCCATCGGATTACCTTTTGCTTAAAAATAAGGAAGATTACAATACCTTTATTTTTGACGAGTTTTCCCCGGATGAGCTACCGGCTTCAGGGGGGATATTCTTGATTGGGCCGAATAGTACGCCCTTTTTACCTGTAACAGGCACGGCAAAAGAACCAATTGTAGGTCGAATTGAACAAAACGACCCAATCCTGCGCTATGCCGATTTAAGCTCGGTGGAGATTGCCGATGCTGCCCAGTTTGAAGTGCCGGGTTGGGCGCGTGTTGTGGCCTATTCTGATAACGAAACCCCTTTGATAATCGCTGGGGACAGACAGGGACAGCGCATTGTGGCAATGGGCTTCACCTTGCACAATAGCGATTTGGCTCTCAAACCAGCCTGGCCGATTTTGCTGGTAAATATTTTAGGTTGGGTGCAGCCCCAGGGCGCGGTAGATTTTGTGAGTGAGGTTAGCCCAGGTGAGCCAGTTAGTTTTGTGGTGGGCAGTGCTAGCGAGCAAATCAGCGTCACCAGGCCCGGTGGAGGAGCCCAAATCCTGAAAGTTACCAACAATAACGCTTCTTATACCGATACATCCCTGCCGGGCGTATATCAGGTTACACGCCGCCTGGATGCCGTGCCAGCCACCACTACACCAGTTGCCGCTGCCACTCCGCGCAACCGGGTGATAACTGAAAATTTTGTGGTAAATCTTTTTAGTCCATTATCCAGCAATATTAAGCCAGTTGAGGATCTTGGTTTGCAGGGAGCCAGCAATACCAACACCAAAACAACCGCCACGGTGAAAACTGAACGGGAATTCTGGCAACCGTTGGCATTGGCAGCCCTGATTTTATTAATGGTTGAATGGTATTTCTTTTATTTTGGTTGGCGTTTACCTTTCAGCAAAAAGAAGCCAAAAACTGGAGTTACAAAAGCGGTTAGAAACGCTTAACTGGGGCGAAAAAGGGCAATGTGGATAACCAAGTAGTTATCCACATTTTTTATCCACAAAATTTAGCAGCAGGTAAAAGCCGAATTTTTTAGCACAAACATGCGTTTTTCCCCATTCTGGGGATAGGGGTGGAGAAAATAGAAGCATCCAGGGCATTAGAATCCATATGATGGGGTATTTATACGCATGACTCCACAAAATGTGGATTGATGGGGAAAAGTATCTGTTTTAAATTTCTTCCACATTTTGTGGAAAGCGGTGCATAAGTGCCGTTAAGCGGTACTTTTAATGGCTCTTTTAGTTTTTAAATTCTGAAATTAGAATTTCCAGGAAAAGGGTCGTTTTTTAATGTGGATAAGTGCAAAACTTGCTTACACATGGTGGGTAGATTCGGTGGAAAAGTGGCACTATGTAAAATTACAAATAGCTGAATCTATAAGTAATGCTTATACTAAAAGGGCGTTTTGCATGCTTGTCATTTTTGTAGAATGCTGGTATTATTCAAACTACCGATAAATATTAAGGCAGTCGCGGGGGAATTCTTTCCACACGTGATGAAAAAGTGGGTAAATAGGGGCGACATAGGAAACTTACAACATAGCACCGCCGCAAATTTATTCCAGCAACGTGAAGCAAACACCACGCACATCTTCTTAGCAAATGTAACGCTTGTTGATAGTGCCAAGTGTAAAACTCTACCGGTTAGGGCCATAGGGTCGCAGGGGCCAAGGTTTAACTACGGGGTTTGAAACTGGGGCAGTTCCTTTTAGCCTGGGCGTTCGGATTTTTAATCGCCTGTGCTTGCTTTTAGTTGCGTTTTTTTTGGGACTCTAAAATCTAACTACTGGAGTGTTTTCGTTATGCAAGAAAACGAAACTACATTAAACAAAGCTTCCAAACCAGCCCGAACAATGGATTTGCGGCAGGTATGGCAGGCTGCTATGCGAGAACTTAGCGTTCAACTTCCCAGAACCAGTTTTGATTCCTGGGTGCGCAACCTGACTTTGGTACATCTTGACAAAGAGAATGGGCAAGCAATCCTGGCGGTGCCCACTACCTTTGGCAAAAAACGTCTGGAAGAATCTTATACCGAACAAATCCGACGAGCTCTGGTAGGGGTAGTCGGTGAACCTTTGGATGTACAGTTCATCGTCGAACAGGCCAGCCAAAGCACTATGTTTGAGCAAGCTCCAGCAAACAACATTATTCACCGCCAGGTTAGCAATCCTAAAATGAGCCTGAACGGTAATAATGGTTTTCCTAATTATGGAGTGCAAGGGCGCGGAGGAAATGGACAACAGGTACCTCAAAATCTGACTCAATACAACAATGGGAATTCTTTTGTTTACAATGGCAATGCTCCTGCCCGCCTTGATTATGGCAATAGTGATAACAGCCTTAATTCGGGCTATCAGGAAGAATCAAGCCTGATTGATGAAGTCCCTACCGACCCCGGACGGCCTCTGGGAAACAGAGGGTTCGTTGACACCAATGCCCTGTACGAAGCGCAGAGCCGAGCTTTTGGGCTTAACCCAAAATATGTATTTGACCGCTATATTGTGGGTAGTGGTAACCGTTTAGCCTTTGCCGCCGCCAAACATGTCGCCGAAAACCCCGGTCATAGCTATAACCCCCTTTTCATTTATGGGAACGTAGGTCTGGGTAAAACTCACATCTTGCACGCGATTGGGCATGAGGCTCTACGCTTGCGACCAAACCTGACCGTTTTGTATGTTTCCAGCGAAAAATTTACCAATGACCTGGTTAATGCCATCCGCGAACATCGGATGGAAGAGTTCCGCAACCGCTATCGTAATATTGATATTTTGATGATTGACGATATTCAGTTTATCGCCGGAAAAGATAGCACCCAGGAAGAATTCTTCCACACCTTTAACGCCCTCCACGATGCCAACAAGCAGATTGTGCTAAGTTCTGACCGCCCCCCCAAAGCTATGCTAATTCTGGAAGACCGTCTACGTAGCCGCTTTGAAGGCGGTCTTATTTCGGACATTCAACCACCCGATTTTGAAACCCGCCTGGCTATCTTGAAAAACAAGGCCGAGGTTCAGCCAATTTCTATTCCTGAAGATGTCTTGTCATTGGTGGCTCGCCAGATTCAAAGTAATATTCGGGAATTGGAAGGAGCCCTTAACCGGGTAGTAGCATTTGCCCTGCATAACCGCACCGCCCTTACGGTTGAGATTGCTAATCAGGCTCTTAATGATTTGATGCTCAATAACCACAAGAAGATTTTGACCCCAGCCCGAATTGTGGATATGGTCAGTCAGTTTTTTGCGGTGGATTGCAAAGAATTAAGAGGCCGCAGCCGTAGCCAGGATATTGTTTTACCACGACAGGTGGCAATGTACATCATACGGGAGCAAACCGAAACCAGTCTGGTGGAAATCGGGCAGGAACTAGGGGGTCGCGACCACACTACCGTTATGCACGCTATTGATAAAATCGAGCGCGAAGTTGAAACCAATACCCAATTGCGCCAACAGGTTAACACCATAATTCAGATTCTCTACACTGAAGGTGGTGCAATGCGCTAGGTCCTGCCTCCCGACAAACTAAAGGCTATTTATTTAGCGCAACAGTGGGTCAAAAACCCACTGTTTTTTTATGTGGTTTATTTGCAAGTTTTTTTACCCACAGATACACAAAATGTGGATAACCCTAGCTTTTTTGTGGAAAGAAGGCTGTTTTTGGGGAAAACATGCTGAGTAAAATGGCTGACACACCGGGGAATTTGAGCTTATTAAGATTTATATAGCTTTTCATAAGGTCGTGTATCCTGAAATTGGATTATAGTTGTTTCCACAATTTAATAAAAAATGTGCAAGAAATGTTGCTAACATGTTGGTAAGCTTTTGAAAGTTATTAGTATATGTGCATGACTTCATGGGGATAGCTGTTGGCAAAAAGTGGATAAGGGTATTTTTAACTGGTTTTGGAGAGATTGGTAAAAATCGTCTGTTGACAACTTTTGACTTATATACAGGCTTTTCCCCATTTCATCAAGAGCAGATTCGGCCATTTTTGAGGCTAAAAAAGCTGTTACCCACAAATCCACCGCCCCTATTACTAATACGACTATTAATATTAATATATATAAGATAATATATTAATCAAAAGATATACACATGAAATATGACACCGATGCTTTTAAGGAATTCTAGTGTGAAGTGGTAGACTGACACGAATGGATATGATATAACTAGCGACGATTGGTTTGGAATTAAGACACTTACATAATCACGACTTTCGCTTCGGAACTCACCAGCCTGGTAAAATAGCTCCAATTTGAGCTTAATAATTGGGCTCAAGCCAAAGTCGTAATAATAATAAAGGGATTTTAGCTAGATGTCGTTAATGAGATTTACCGTAATAGATACCGAAAACACTATAAGCTTTGTAGCCCCCGGAAATGTGCTTAAAGCTCTCGTAGCTGGGTGCAGTGCCAAACCTGCCCCTACAAGCCTTGTAGAGCTGTTGGAACGGGCTTCTAAATATGATACCGGGTTGCAGGGCTACGTTATGGACGGGCTGGCGATTTTTGATGAACATTATCACTCCTCCAAGGATGAAACCGTTCAGTTGGATGCGCACCTGGAAGCAGAGCTACGTTCTTTGTTAAAAGTTGAGAATGACCCGGTAACAGGCGAGCTGGAGGAAACTCCCGAAATATCGCTGGATTATTTGCAGGAAGAGCAAAGAAAACTTAATGGGCGCAGCCTGTCCGCCCACCCGGTTTTTCGGGTTATAGACGATGCGACCCGCAACGAGAGTTTGCAACCGGTAAAGGTCGGCTTGATAATTTTTAATTTGAGGGCTAAACGGATTGTACAGGTGCAGAATAGTTATGGGGTTTTGCATCGAAGTGACCGGGGGCGGTATTTCGAGAACGGTCAACCTACTGACCGCCTCTATTTTTACCGCCTCCCCTCCGATTGGAGCCTGGTACCGTAGGAGGTTGTTAGTTATTGGTTGTTAGTTGTAAGCGTAAAACCAATAACCAATAACCAACAACTAACAATTATTTCTGGTCATCGCGTTTGCGGCGGTTGAAAATACCACCCGTGAAAAGTCGGGACATCTCGCCACGCATCTCCTGTTTGCTGGGCATAGGTACGGTCTCGAAATTTTCCTCTTTTTGTTGCTGCTGCTTCGCCAGTTGGATTTTATCCCGACCCTCTTTGGCTTTTTCCAGGTAGGCTTTGAGGGGTTCCGGGTTGGTGCTTTCGCTAGAGCGACTACGCCCGCGCTCGTCTCGCAACCCCGCCATCTCAATCATTGCGCGCAAACTTGAAAGTTGGTCTTGATAGCGGTCTAGCCAGTTAATAATACTATCGCTATTGGTGCGGCAAATATCCAGCCACATCTGGGTGCTGCCACTAGCCAAACGGGTAGTATCCTGAAATCCCGTGCTTGCCAGTCGGGAGATTTCACGCCAACCCTCGCTGCCAGTAGCCAGATTAACCAGCGTTGCGGCACTCAGGAAGGGCAGATGGCTAATAGACGCCACGTAGGTATCATGCTCTATCTCGTCAATAAAGTGGGGTTTTGCTCCGATAATTTCTACCAACCGGGTTATGGCATCTATCGCCTCTTCTTTAGCATTTTCAGCCGGGATAAGGCAATAGGTGCAGCCCTTAAAGAGGGTAGGGTCGGCTTCTTCCAGGCTGGCGGTTTTGCCCGCCATTGGATGTCCACCCACAAAGCTAACGGTAGTAGGTAGAAGTTCTTTGGCCCAGCGCAGAACATCGCGTTTGGTACTGGCAACATCGGTTACAACCGCCCCGTTCATCAACACCGGGGCAATATCTTCAAAGGTTTCGCGGATTGCTACCACCGGGGTTGCTACAATCACCACCGAGGCATCTTTAACCGCTTCCATCGGGGTTGGCGTGGTGCGGTCTACTGCTTTGAGGCGTTCGGCTTCGTGGCGTTGAGCCCCTTTAGCGTCAAAACCAACAATTTCCAGGCCAGCGGTTTTGCCTTCTTCGCTTTTGGCCCATTCTTTCAAAGCTAATCCCCACGAACCCCCGATTAAACCCAGCCCGATTATTGCTACTTTCATTTTCTATCCCTTTTATTTTTGTCTTTTGTCAGGAAAATATCTCAAGTTAGATTTATTGTAAGAGGTTTATTTAGCAGATGCAAACAGCAGTGGTTGTGGGTTGTCTGTCATCGGTAAAAAGAAAATAAGAAGGCGCATCAAGCAACGCCCCTACAATCAAATCTAAAACCAACAACTAACAACCGACAACTTTAATTGGTTCGGTAGCTGCGGGTGACAAAAAGCAGCTCTATTGCCACAAACATAAAGAAAAGTGCGCCCGCATAGGTCGGGTTAAGGTTGCGCAGGGCTGCCAGCATAAAAAGTGATATTACATAGGTTGCCAGCAAAAAGGCTTCACGCAGGGAGCGGCCTAAATCATAACGGGCTACCCGGCGATGGAAGAGCTTGAAGCCCAGCAGGTAAAATATCGGCCAACCCAAACTAAATACCACCAGAAAAAGTGCGCCAAGCATAAAAAGTAATGGGGTCAGGTTCTCGCGCCATCCGGCAGTATGTGGTAAAAATTCCAGCATAAAACCAAACGCAGCCCAGCTTATCACCGCCAACCAGCTATACCAACCTGCTCCTAACGCCTTGCCAATCGGCACAAAAGTCAGGGCGGGGGCAATTAAAAATAAAACGTAGGTTAAGACGCGGGCAGGCGACCAAAAATCGAAATCGCTACTACCAACTTTGTAGAGAAAAATTGCCCCGATTAACCCGGCCCAGGTCAGGCCCGCAAAAGCCGAGGTTACCATTACTGCCGGTTTATTTCTGATGCCTCTTATTTCCACCTTACCAATTCCTCCAACATTGAACCTGACCCTTAATTAACTGATATTGTTGACCCGTTGGGTGTTTTCACCACATCTATACGTACCGGGAAAACGTCTTTTAACTCCTGAATATGAGTGATAACCAGAATACGGTCAAAGTCGTTCTCGATGCTGCGGATAATATCCACCAGTCGTTCGCGCCCCTGCCCGTCCTGACTGCCAAAGCCTTCGTCAATAAATAACGTTCGTAGCTGTGCGCCGCTACGACGGGCCAAAAGCTTGCTAAGGGATACGCGCACGGCAAAGTTGACCCTGAAGGCTTCACCACCGCTGTAAAGCTCGTAGGGGCGCGGTCCGTACTCATCGGCAATATATAATTCCAGCGTTTCGATAGCGGTATCGCCTTTTTTACTATCGCGCTGGGTATCGAATCGCACATGCATCCGCCCATCAGTCATATCACCGAGCAAGCGATTGGCCTCATCCTCAATTTCGGGCAAGGCACTATCAATCACCATTGCCTGCACCCCTTTTTTGCCAAAAGCCTCGGCCAGTTCGCTATAGATACTTTTATCTTCCGCCGCTTTGGAATGGTCTTTTTCGACTTCTTCTTTTTTCAGGCTTAATTGCTCACAATTTTTAATTTTACTTTCGGCTTCCCAGACCTGTTTTTGCAAAATATTCTGGCGGTCTTTGGACTCTCGAATTTCCTGGTCAAGTTGGCGCACCTGTTGGGAAAGGTCGGACAGCCCACTGATTTCCGCCGAGTAGCTGGCAATTTCATCATCCTGAGTTTTTAGCTGCTCCCGATAGCGTTTTTCGTCAATTGCATATTTTTCGAGGGATTCTGACTCTCTTTTCAGGGTCAGAATAGCACTATCCAACCGATTGAATTCTTTTTCAAAATAACCCAATTCCTCACGACGCTGGCGGACTTCTTTGTGGGCAGCTTCGTCATAATCCAGCCCAGCAATCTCTTTTAACACTCCCGCTAGTTTTTGCTGCTCATCGTGGGCATATTCTTTGACTTCCAGCAGCTTTTTCAGGCTTACTTGGTCGTTGGTTAAGCGGGTTATCTGATTCTCGGACTCACGGGCAATATCTATCTGACCCTCAAGTTGTCCGGTCTTTTTCTGAAGTTCGCCACAGGGTTGGGACACTTTGTTTAGTTGAATGATTACCTGGTCTAAGGTCTGGATTTCGCCCTGAACTTTGTCGCTCTTAACCTTTTGTGACTTTTGCTCTTCCTGTACTTTGCGGTACTCGTTGCGATATTCTTCCATTGTGTGATTGCGGGCATCTTCGTTTAACACCGTGCCACAATGATCGCATCGGTCTCCCACCACTGGTACTCGGTCGGCTTTGGCTTTAATTTTAATCAGTTCAGCATTCAATCGTTTGGTTTCGGCCTCTAGCTGTTTAAAGTCGCCCTGCAATCCGCCTCGTTCGGTTTTGCGGGTTTCCAGTTCATTAGTTGCATCTTGCGCGACCTTTAATTTAACCTGTAGCTCTTTGTGTTCGGTTTCCAGGCGGGGGAGTTGGGCCACCTGATTTTTCAGGCTGTTAAGGTCAGTTTCGGTTTTATCCAATTTGATTTGGAGCCTGGATTGCTGCTCATTGATGGTTTTCTCAAGCTGGTTTTGGCTGCGGTTCAGGCTATTAAGCTGGTTGAATTTCTGGCTTAATTCCTCTTCAACCTTTTTGGCCTCATTAAAGGCTTTGACTCCTTCTTCGATTTCGGCGCGCCGGGCTACAATTATCTGGGCTTCTTTTAGTTTTCGTTCAGACTCGGTTTTGGTTTCGCCAAGTTGTTGTAAATCGCGTTGCAGGGTGGCAGCATGTTTGCGAGCCTCGCTTAACTTTTGTTCGCTGCTTTGCAATTGGGCCTGGCGGGTTTTGAGGTTGGTAAGGTTTTCTTCTTGAAGGCGCAGGGGGTTGCGTCCGGCTTCCAGCAGGGTTTCGGCTTCCTCTTTTTGGCGTTCGTATTCGGGTCGGCGGTTAATCTCGACCAACAACCGTTTTAGTTCTTCGTCCAGTTCTTTTCGTCGTCCGTCGGCTTCCTTGGCCTGCTCTTTGGCCTGTTTTTCGTACTCATCATACTGGTTTAATTCCAGAATTTCGGCCAACACTTTTTTGCGTTCACCCGGCGTTTTGACGGTAAACGAATCGGCCCGACCCTGCAACAAAAAGGCACTGTTGATAAAAGTGTCGTACTTGGTGCGGACGGTTTTGATGATTTGTTCCTGAATGGCCCGCACTCCGGTTTCGCCGATATTGTTCCAGCTACCGTCGGGCTTTTTGGCATAAAAGTTAAGAGCGGTTTGGCCTGCCCCTTTTTTGCTACGGCGGCGGTTGACCCGATACTGGTTCTGGGTGACGCTGAAAACAAAATCCACCTCAGACTCGATTTCGCCCTGGCTAATCAAATCATCGTCGCCTGCCCTGGCCTTACCCCACAAAGCCCAGGTGATAGCCTCCAGCACGCTGGATTTCCCCGAACCGTTATCGCCGGAAAGGCATGCCAGATGCACCCCTTCCAGGTCGAGGTTGGCATCTTTGTAACACATAAAATTTTTTAGAGTTAAGCGGTCGGGTATCATATAGTTGAGGTTTTATTCTAGTTGTATTAGGCGACAACGTAATGCGCTCACGGGTCTGGTCGAACCACTTGTTGGGCAGACAAGCCGTCACGCTCTTTAGCAGTCAAACACCGACCAGCAAATCTCGTTTCGCAACCGCTGATCATCCAGTACAAGTTCGCGAATTGCCTCCGGGAGCTGTTCGCGCTGCCAACGGCATTCGATCCGACCTGCGCTCTCACCCTCGTTTAGGGGGACACCCGTCCGCGCGGCCTTGATCGCGTAGGCCGCAGCCCCAAGCTCGTGTGCGGCGACATGTGCCACCACTGCCGCCTGACCAGCAGCATATGCGGCGTGCCTGGCAGCTCCACTCAGTTCTCTTGCCGCAGCCATGGCATGACCACCAGCTGCGCGGGACTGAGGCATCTTGATCTCGCCACGCACCCATGCCCGAATCTGCTCGATCGCCTGGCGGGGTCGCGGGTCCGAGGGCTGCACCGACTCGAAAAGATGCAGAACGTGCTCCGCACATGCAGCCGCCCACAAAGCCAGGAGCCGATGGTCGGAGTCTGTGAGCGTCCCCCCGCGGCGGATGGTGATGAATCGGGTATCGCGATCTTTTGGGAGGATCATGGTTGCACCCTTCCTGTTTTTTTTATTACCTTCAGCATCAACCGGAAATTGGGCCGTTTTGAGTATTTCCGCCACAGTCATGTTTTTATCCATCAAAAAATTAAATCTTTAATGGAATAGCAGAATTATACCACAATCAGTTATGTTTACCAGAATTAAATTGCTAATAGGTAATTATTTACCAGTACAACCGACCACTGTCTACGCTGTTTTGATGGCGGCGGCGGCTTCGAGACCCAATTCCTTGATGCTATCCTGGCGCATCAGGTATTTCTGGATTTTGCCCGTGACGGTCATCGGGAAGGAATCGGTAAATTTAACGTAACGCGGAATTTTGTAGTGAGCAATTTGGCCCCGGCAATAATCGCGAATTTCTTCCTCGGTAGCCGTAACTCCCTCGCGCAACTTGACCCAGGCAGCGATTTCCTCCCCATATTTCGGGTCAGGCACGCCGATAACCTGCACATCCGAGATTTTGGGATGAGTATAGAGAAACTCCTCGATTTCGCGGGGATAAACATTCTCACCACCCCGAATAATCATATCCTTGATGCGCCCTACGATATTGACATAGCCCTCATCGTCCATCACCGCCAGGTCGCCGGTGTGCATCCAACGGGCCACATCAATGCTGTTGCGGGTGGCTTCTTCGTTATTCCAATAGCCCAGCATGACGCTGTAGCCGCGTGTGCAAAGCTCGCCAGTTGTGCCGATAGGGACGATTTGCCCGGTAGCAGGGTCTATAATTTTTACCTCAAGGTGGGGCATTACCTGACCAACAGTGCTAACCCGTTTATCAAGGGGCGAGTCGTGGCGGGTCTGGAAACTGACCGGGCTGGTTTCGGTCATACCGTAGGCAATTTCCACCTCGCCCATATTCATCAAGGTGTTGACCTTTTTCATCACTTCCACCGGGCAGGGGGAACCCGCCATAATTCCGGTGCGCAGGGTGCTAAAATCATATTTCTCAAAAGTAGGGTCATCCAACTCGGCAATGAACATCGTAGGCACGCCATAGAGGGCGGTGGCTTTTTCGACCTGAACAGTTTCCATCACCGCTTTTGGTTCAAAACCTTCGCTGGCGTAAATCATAGTTGCGCCGTGTGTAATACAGCCCAGGTTGCCCATTACCATACCAAAGCAGTGGTAAAGCGGAACCGGAATAACCAAACGGTCTTTCTCGGTAAATTTCATCATCTCCGCTACAAAGTAGCCATTGTTCAGTATATTATGATGGCTAAGGGTCGCGCCTTTAGGGAAGCCGGTAGTGCCACTGGTATACTGGATATTAATCGGGTCGTCGAACTCCTGCTCCCGCTGACGGGTGGTCAATTGGGCCTCGGTGACATGCTCCGCCGCACTGAAAATATCGCCCCAGGCGAACATACCGGGCAAGCGTTCTTCGCCCAAACGAATGACAGCGCGCAGTTCGGTAAATTTGGCAGATTTAAGCTCACCGGGTTTGCTATCGTGCAACTCAGGCGCAAGGTCATAGAGCATCTGGGTATAGTTGGAGGTTTTGAATTGGGGAGCGATTATTACCGCGCTACACCCGGATTGACGCAGGGCATACTCCACTTCATGCAAACGGTAACTGGGGTTGATATTAACCAGAATTACGCCGATTTTGCTTGTGGCGAACTGGGTGATAGTCCATTCGGAGGTATTAGGAGCCCACATACCGATGCGCTCGCCCTTTTTGAAGCCCATTTGCATCAAGCCCCGCGCTGCCTGATTTACTTTTTCCTGTAACTGGCGATAAGTGTAGCGTAGATTTTGTTGGCGAACGACCAGGGCTTCATTGTCAGGGAATTGTTCTACAGTTTGGTCGAACATGTCACCAATAGTCAGGCCCAATAGCGGGGTATCACTCACGCCGCTGGTATAGCTCCAAACTCGTTGAGCCATTGCTTTCCTCCTTGAAATATACTACAAATTTATCCGATACTGGGATAAAGAACGCTTTAAAGCAAAGATAGCATGCCCCAAAAAGCGCGTCAATCAAAAAGGCTATGGCTCTGAAAATAGTTATGTAACTAAAACGCAAAAAAATTACATAAGAAATTGTAACCGTTCACGAAACCTGTCATTCTGAGCGTAAGCGAAGAATCTCAATGTTTTAAACAAGACCCTTCGCAAGCTCAGGGTGACAATCGTGGTGAACGCTTACAGAAATTGCTTATGTAACTAGAGTTTCATTCAAAACTTAAAACTCATAATTCAAAACTTTTATATTAATCTTTCCAGATGGGTTGAAGCACGACCCAATTTTCGGGGCTAAAGCGAATGAGTCTTTCAATTTCAAGGAGCATTCGGGCGGTAAGTTCCTCGGTAGCAGCTTGTTTGTTTTCGCCGGGTTCGGGAAGGAAGCCAGGATGAAATTCCACAACCTGTTTGCCGTTGGGTAAGCGATAGGCATTAACGAAAGCGATTTCTGCCCCGGTTCGGAAAGCAATTTCAGCCGCACCCAGGGGTATAGGGGCAGGCGCGCCAAAAAAGTCCATCGGCACCCCATCGCCCGTAATATCACGGTCAATCGCTATACAAACAATTTCATTGCGCTTGAGGGCGCGGAAAATTTCCCGGACTGTTATCCCCCCAATGGGAATTACTTTGGCACGATGGTCGGATTGACGCTGGTTTTTGATAAATTCAAAAAGTTCTGGGGGTTTTATTGGCTCTACTACCAGGTTAAAATCTAAATTCTGGTTAGATGACATCCGTAAAATAAATGAGAAGCTGCCAAAATGACCTGAAATTATCAAAACTCCCTTGCCACGTTTTTGAGCTTCCCAAATATGGTGTGTGCCGATAACAGTAATCTGTTTTTGTACCTGCTCGAAAGTAAGCCCACCAACCCGTATAATATCTATATAATTGCACAGGTTATTTTTAATAATGCCTCGTGCTACTTTGCCCCGCCTTTTAAGCGAATCGTCGGGCAAAACATGCGCAAGGTTTTGCAGAATCGGTTGGCGACGTTTGGGCATCAACCAATAAACTAGAAAAGCCACTGCCCCACAAACGGCATAGGAAATCTGATAGGGAATATAGGGTAATATTTTAGAGCCAAGTTTGAATAGTTTTACAATGTTCATTTTTTCTTATCAGTAATCAGTTTTCATAATGAAAAATAAATGTAAGTGTTCACCAGACTTACTCGGTGCTTTTGG
The DNA here is from genome assembly GCA_038207495.1 of Chloroflexia bacterium. Taxonomy (GTDB): domain Bacteria; phylum Chloroflexota; class Chloroflexia; order Chloroheliales; family Chloroheliaceae; genus Chlorohelix. Next base: position 120,948 of record JBBQZS010000003.1, on the reverse strand, counting down.
CTGATGGCTGATAGCTGATGGCTGACAACTTTTCAGCAACCACACTAGCGGCTTGCTGTTTCTGATACTCGGCGATTTCGTTGTCGTCCAACCAGATTTTGCGGAACATATACCACTGGTCGGGGTGGCGGCGTACTATCTCCTCTATACCCTTAGCCATAGTTTGGGTCATTATTACCAAATCTTTCTCACGATTACCGGTAAGCTCAAACTCAAAAGGAGGCTTCCAAAAACCGTAATAGGTGGTATTGCCGGGTTGCCGAACAACATACCCAATCATTACTTTTGCTCCGGTACGCAGCGCAATCATGGCCGGGCCACTGGGGAAGCGGGCTGGTCTGCCAAAAAAATTAACCACCACCCCCTCCCCTTCCACCGGTGAGTCAAATAGCAGGGCTATAATGCCATTCTTTTTCAAGGTAGTATAGAGGCCGCGCAGGGCTTCTTTGGGAGAATATATTTCCAGGCCATGTTTGCGACGTGACCCCTGAATAAGCTGATTTAATTCCTGGGGGTTAAAGTCATTGGCTACAGTGCTGATTTTGTAACCATTCAAACCCAAAAGCATCGCAGCATTATCCCAACTGCCGTAATGCGCCGTAATTAGCATAAGCCCTTTGCCATGCCCTAGAGCTTGCTCGATATATTCCCACCCGGCCTGCCCCGTAACCTCATGCATATAATCGGGGGTAAGATAGGGCTGGCGCAGGAAGTCGGTCATATATTTAGCATAGTTGCGGAAACTACGCCGGGCATAAAGGCGCACCCGTCGATTTATTTTTGGTTCACCTAGCACAATCTGCATATTGCGGTCAGCCAGACGGCTATGGCTACGGGCAAACCAGTAGTATAACTCGCCCCCTACCGCCGCAACAGTATTGCGGATGCTTTGCGGGGTGTGATAGCAAAGCCAACTGGCAAATTTATAAAGTCTGACGATTAGCACAATTATTTCCTTAAAAGCTGTCGGCTATTAGTTGTGGTTATTGGTTTTGAATTCCCTAACCCCCATCCCCTGACCCCTTATCTGAGTTGGTTGCGGGCATACATATATAAATATTCGTTAGCATATCCGGCGTAATGCCCCCATTTTTTGGCGGCTAACTGGTAAATCTCTTTGGGATTGGTTTTCTGGCCTTCAAAATAAAAGTTTTCCATCGCTCGTTGAATCCAGGTATCAAGGGGAAAGGCCTCGTACACTCCCAACGAAAACAGCATCACACAATCGGCAACTGTGCGCCCCACCCCTGGAAAAGCCCGCAACTGCCCGATAGCCCAATCGTAGGGTAAATCGCACATTTTTTCCAGCTCTACCCCCTGAGTGTGGATTTTGGCACTGGTTTCCCGGACATATTTACCGCGATATTCCGCCCCTAACTCGCCATTTAGCTCCCCTTCGCTAACTTCCGCCAGGGTAGCCGGGTCAGGAAAGGTGTAACCCCGATATTTTCCGAGAGTAATCGCCTGCCCATGCTTTTTGCTGATAGCCTGAACTGTCCGGGCAACCGTTGGAATATTATTGTTAGCCGACAGAATAAAAGAAATCAGGGTTTCAAAGGCAGGCTGGCGTAATAGCCGCAGTCCAAAATAACGGTCAATCGCTTTACCAATTTTTGGGTCGGTGCGAATAGCTTGAATAATAGTTTGATATTCCTCGTCCCGGTCTAAACCAAAGTAAGCAGCCACAGCTTCATAATCATCAGGGATAGGGGCGGTTTCAAAGGTGAATTTATAGCCGTCTTGCCGGATACGCAGAAAAGTTTGCCCGGCTACACCGTAATAGAAACCATCGGGCAATTTTTTCCAGCGAAAGGTTTGCCCGCATTCTAAAGTATATTCAAGGTTTAGCTGTCGGTTCTCAAAAGAGCCACTCACGAAAATTCTCCCATTCTAACCGACAACTATTATATCATTTTCCCGAATTAGCTTAAAATGCCTCTTAAGATAAGATTGGTAATGTGCTTCTTTCGTTGCTCTAAAAAGGTTGGGTCGCTGGCTACCAAACCTAACGCGTGGATAATCGTATCGTTATGGGCCAGTGGAAACCAGCATAGGGCAATAAAACTTATTAATAAATGGACGGCATCAAGTGGAGTGGTGGCTTCGTTCTTAATTTCGGAATTGATTAGGCTCATCCCCTCGCTTAAAACTGCCAGAAGCCCGCTCTTACCCCGCAAAAACCGACCCCCACTGAGAGCCTCGCGCTCTAAGAGCATTACAAAAGAGGGGCGTTCATGCAAAAAATCCAGGAAGTTACTGACAGTTGCAGCAATCACGGCTTCAGGGTTGCCCGCCGCCGCTTCAAGGCTGGGACGCATACGAATAGTAAATTCACGGTCGGCCTCTAACACTCGGTCTAACACGGCACTGTAGAGTTGTTCTTTGGAGCCAAAGAAATAGGTAGGGGTACCACGCGACACCCCGGCTAACTGACCTATCTCTTGTAGACTGGTTTCTTCGTAGCCTTTATGGGCGAATAACTGCTCGGCGGCATCCAGAATAGCCTCGCGTGACCGTTCAGGGTCGCGGTTAGGGGATTTTTTGTTTTCATCGCTCATCTATAACCTCGCTGAATTTGCCTCATCGCCCGCAAGTATAACTGGAAAAACTTGAATATACAAAACAGGAGCAAGAATTCAGGAGTCAGGAGTCAGAATAAGAGGAATTTTGGTAGGGGTAGACCTCTGTGTCTACCCTCTTGCCCGGATTTTTGTAGCAGCAGGCTCTAATTATCGGCTGACGGAGCAGCCTCCTACGAATTCCCTATTTTAGATTTGGGATTTATGCCTTTACCCTTTAACTTTTGACCTTCGACTCCTTACCAACCCCCATAAAGGTTTCGATTTGCTCTGCGAGGAATTTGGGCTGGTCTTCCGCCACAAAAGCCAGGGAATTATCCACATAGGCTAATTTGGCATTGGGGAAATCTTTGACTAACCTTTCGGCATATTTTTTGGTGAAAAGCCAATCCTTTCTAGCCCAAGCAATTAAAACTGGTTTGTTAAAACCCTTAAAATGGGTGGCAGCTTCTAAAGTGTAGCGTTTGGAAATCCCCTTGATGAATTTGTTGATGTCGCGCCGCACCTCTTTGCTCTGGCCTGAAGGGGTAAAATAGGCTTTGCGAACAGCTTCCTCTATCGGATATTTCGCCACTATCTTACCGAAAAACTTTTGAAAAAAGCCGAATTTTAACAACCAGCCCATTAAGAAAATTGACCCTGGAATATAGGGCAAAAGCTGGAAGGCCACTACCGAGGGCGGGACAAAATTCTCATAGCAATCGCAATTGGTCAGAACCAACCGCTTGATACGCTCCGGGTGGCGGGTTATTACTACCTGCGAGAGTGCGCCACCCGAGTCGTTGCCCACTATCGTTACATTGGTTAAATCGAGGGCTGCCATAAAATCGGCGATAAGTTTAGCCACTCCGGGTGGAGTCAGGTCGGCGTTCGCTTCCATTGGGATAGTGTGCGCGCCCAAAGGCAAATCGGGTGCAATACAACGGAAGTTTTTGGCTAACTCCGGTATTACCTTGCGCCACAGGGCCGAATTGACCAGAAAACCATGAATAAACAGGATTGGCTCGCCCTGCCCGCTTTCCCGGTAGCGGATAGTTCCCTGCGCCAGTTTCACTTCTTTTTGTGTACCCATGCTATCGAAAATGGACATCATGTACCTCCTTAGTTTATAGATTTTAACTTGCTTGTTGTATAGCAAGTATAATATGCAACTTGATGGTTGTCAAGTTAAATTTTAATTAGATTACAAAATTGGTTGTTAGCTTTTAAGTAGCGTGGTGTATTGTTATAAGAAGGAAAAATAGAACCTTTCCCCCTTTAATTTCTAATGAGGTGGGTGGAATTACCAACAACCAACTACTCGATCACGCTTACAATTATTAAGCGGTGAAAGGATTGAGGACATGTCGAAGAAAATTAAGCTGATTGTGGCCGGTACTTTACTGACCTTGACGGCTATGGCTTTGGGTCTTACCATGAGCGTAGTATTAAACGCTAATGCTAATACTGGCAACCAAACTGCCAAGAGTGCGGCACCTGTAGCCGATGCGAAATCGGGCAGCATTGCCAATAATATACAGGCCGAAGACCCCCCGGAAGTGGACGTTGAACAGGGCGGGTTTATGGGAATGGGCGGCCCGATAATGGGCGGCAACATGGATGACATGATGCAGCAGGCCAAACAAATGGCGGACCGTTTTGGCTTTGGCGATCAATTTGGCAAACTGGTCGGTCAGCTTCGCGGCCCTGAAGGTCAGGGTAATATCACCAAAATTGAAAATAGTGGCGCGAAGCTAACTGTCAATAAGGGTGAAATTATCAACATTGATGGTAGTACCGTTTTGGGTGACAGCAACGGCAGTATTACCAAAGAAAGTTTGAAGGTTGGCGATAGAGTTGTAGCGGTTGGCAAGAAAGAAACCGATGGTTCATTGACTGCCAAATTTGTGGTGAAACTCCCGGCCATGCCCAAGCCCTTAACTGGCGACCTGACTTCGGTTGATTCCGGAGCTAACAGCCTGAAGTTCAAATCCAACAATGCCGATTGGACAGCTACCCTGAACAGTGATGGCAAAGTTTACAAGGACGGCAAGGAAGCAAAGCTATCCGACCTGAAAACTGGCGATAAAGTTATAATTATCGGAGTTGCGGATGAAACTGCCAAGACTGTCAAGGCCAGTCAGGTAGTACAGGGCCGGCCCCAAATGGGTAACTTCGCGGTAGGCAAGGTCAAGAGTGTTGACACGGCTGGCAACAGCTTTGTACTGACCCAGACTGACCCGGCTACCAAGAACACTACCGAGGTTAAGGTGATGGTTGACTCCAACACCAAATTTATCGGGAAGAACATCAAAGCTCTGGGCGACCTGAAGGCCGATGATGGTGTGGCAGTACGGGGCGAGAAACAGGCCGATGGCAGCATCAAGGCTACCGAAGTGGGAAGTGGGGGTAAATTCCCCGGTAACTTTGGTTTCCCTGGTGGCGGTCAACGTGGCCCTGGTGGTCAGGGCAAAAAGCCCTAACTAATAGGTATAAGGGCGACCTAACAGGTTGCCCCTACTGAGGTACTTTGTTCGGACGTAAGGCAACAACTGAAGGTAATTTTGGCCCGGCCCAGAACAGTTTCAGAACGGTTAATTCTGAAATAGTAGTAGAAAGCCGGGCTGATTTTGGCGAAGTTGAGGTTGATAACACGCAAATCAACTTTGGCAAGGCTTTATCTCAAAACGATTTTGTCCGTCTCTATGATAGTTATTTTCCACGCCTCTACAGCTATGTTTCTTATCGCACTAATAGTCGGGAGGACGCGGAAGACCTGGTGGCGCAGGTGTTTGAAAAGGTGTTGACCAAGTTTAGCACTTTTGACCCTCGGCGCGGCAACCTGGATACCTGGATTTTTAGTATCGCTCGCAACGCTTTAGCCAACCGTTTTCGTGACCGCAGCCGCCACCCGCAACAGCTTTTAACTGAAAATCTGGAACAAGACTCGGAAGACTCGCCCGCCCACTTTTTATTAAAACAGGAAGAATTACAGCGGTTGCGGCAATATCTGGGCCGACTGAACGAGCGGGAGCGGGAGTTATTGGCCTTGCGTTATGGCGCAAACCTGGCGCACAAGCGGATTGGCGAATTGCTGAATATGACCGAGGGAAATGTTACGGTCAGTTTGGGGCGGGTAGTGCGTAAGTTGCGCCGCTATTTTGAAGCAGACGAACAAAGCTGATAGGAATTGGCAAAATGAGCCATCAAAATTTCGAGGATTTTGAAAAAAATATAGAAAATGAAGCCGAAGAACTTCTCCGGGACCAGATTTTTTCGCGTCGGCTGGAGTCCAATTTGCGTTTTGAGGCTAGTCCCGAACTTCAAGCGACTTTGCGTGCTCGCCTGTTGTCTAATATGGCAGCAGCAGAACCGCTTGCCACCGCCCGCTCTGCCCGTCGTCGCTGGTTTACTATCCCGGCTTTGCGGCCCTGGCAATTGGCGGTAGTTGGGGTAATGCTTTTCACGGTGTCGCTAACGGTGGTGCTGGTTGTTTTGAGTTTAGCGTCTCAGGATACGAGCAATCCCATAAACAACAACCCTGTCGCCGTTACTACTGTTGACCAGTTTAACGATGTGGCGGCTAATCAGACTTTAAATATTGAGAATGCGGCTAAAGAGTTAGGTTTTACTCCTGCCCAGCCCAGTTATTTGGCGCGGGGCTGGAAAGCGACTTCCGCCAAAATTTACAAGGCTTCGCCCCGCCCGCCCAAAGACCCCCAAAACAAGCCTTTTCCCAATAATCCGCCACAGTTGGCTTCATTGCAAATAAAATATAGCAATAGCAATAGTACCGAAACTCTGGAGGTGTACCAGGGTCGCTTGTTGCCGACTTTCCCGCCCGAAGCCCAGGGTAAAATGACCGAGGCGATGTTTATTTTCTTTGGTAAGTTAAACAAGTCCAAAGAACTACAGGTGCAAGGCGTTAAGGGATTCTTGATTGAGGATAAAAATTGGCGGTTGAATTTTGGTTTCTTTGGTCGTCCCGAAGTTGATAACCCCACTAAAAAAGGTGACAATCCCCAACCCCCCACCGGTTTGGTAAATTTCTACGGCAACCAGGCTGGCCCTCCCGGTATGGGTGGTTCCCTCGAATATCGCGCCCCCGATAACCAGAAACCGCTAAAAGCCCTTGTGTGGCACCGCGATGGTGTGGTATTAGTATTAGTGAGTGGCGATACTGTTTCCACCGACGAGTTACTAAAAATAGCGGAATCGTTCAAATAAAGTGCTTTTCGACATTTTTACCCTTTTCCCCGAAATGTTTACCGGACCGCTGACTTCCAGTATTCTAGGGCGGGCGGCGGCGCAGGGTTTGCTGGAAATCCGCACCCACAACATTCGGGAATATGGCCTGGGTCGCCATCGGCAGGTTGATGACTATCCCTATGGTGGCGGGGCAGGGATGGTTTTTCGGCCTGAACCCCTTTTTGCTGCTCTGGAAGCAGGGTTAGAATTGCCCGAACCTATTTCCCTTGAAAACCCTCTGACAGTGGATTACCCGGTGATTTTGTTATCGCCGCAGGGTGAGGTTTTTACCCAGGCGATAGCTCAGGAGTTTGCCGGATACGAGCGGTTGGCGTTGGTCTGTGGGCATTACGAGGGGCTGGACGAGCGGATTGTGCGCTACGCTATTAACCGCGAATTAAGTATCGGGGATTATGTGCTGACGGGCGGGGAACTGGCGGCAATGGTGGTGGTGGATGCGGTGGCGCGGCTGAAACCGGGGGTGCTGGCGGAACATTCCCCCGGTGAGGAGTCGCATAGTCGCCCTTTGCTGGAATATCCCCAATATACTCGCCCGGCGGATTTCCGAGGCTGGGGTGTGCCGGAAATTCTGGTTTCGGGCCATCACGCGAAAATGGCGGACTGGCGTTTTAAGGAAGCCTTGCGCCGCACCCTGCAACGCCGCCCGGATTTAATCGCCAAAATCGAGCCAACCCTGGATAAAAAGGAGCGCAAGTTACTGGAAGAAGTGCGGCGGGAAGAAGAAATAAATTTAAGTTAATAACCATTCACAAGCATAGTCACCACAAGCTTGCGAAGGGTCTTGGTCAGGCATTGATATTCTTCACTCAAGATCAAAATGACAACTCTACTGAACGGTTACATAAACTAGCTAAAAAACTATCCTAAGAAGGTGTTTAAATGTTCAAAAGATTTCCAGGCGTAGTTGCTATTGCCATATTCCTATTGTTGGGATGGTTTTTAAGAGGCTTACCACCGTTATCCTTAATGATAATTGGTATTACTTGTGTATTAACAGCGATAATATTACTTTTCCTAGCATCGAGAAAGCAAAAAAAACACTGATGAACTAAAGCAATAAGTTGGCTTACCCTTTACATTGCTTGCCTGTATTTTATTTTATCATTAAGTAAGAACCAGCCAATAGTAATACTATGCCAAATATGCGGGTAATTTCGATGGGGCGCATTGGTAGACCAAACAGACCAAAAGAATCAAGCAGCAACCCCATAATAAGTTGACCGACAATAATCAAAGTAACGGCAGAGGTAGCCCCAAATTTAGGGATGGTGTAGCTCAAAGTCAGATACAGCACGACCCCTAAACTCCCCAATCCAAACATATACCAGGGTAAGACTTTATAATTTTCAATCTTCTCGCCCCCACGCCCCAATAACAGCAAACCCGATACTATCAAACCACTGAGATGAATAATAAAACTACTGGCAGCCCCACCGACCTTTTCGCTCATAACTCCCGATAAGGGCGATTGGATACCAACTGCTACTCCCCCGGTCAACCCGATAAGCACGCCTAAAATTGTTTCAAGCATTTAACCTGTTCCCTCTTTCCTTGCTACAAATAAAAAGGACGGTCACGAACCGCCCTGCTGATACCTATTACTTTTCTAAATTTATAATTAAAACTCTTTTTCGGCAAATTCCCAGGCTTGCGGGATAGCTTCAGTTAGCCACCATTCCCAGAATTCCAATTCTTTTTGAGGGCTAAAAGTTATCGGCTTGAAGTTTTCTAATCTTTTATCTCTTTCAATCAAAAAATTCCGATAATATATATCTTCAATGGTTGCGATTGAGTCCTGCCTAAAAATTGAGGATTCTTTAATTTTTTTTGGAGTTTCATCTGTTTTTAACCAATCCTCCTCTAAAGTTTGTTCCTGCTCTCTCACGTTTTCCTCTGCCCATAGACCGGGTTCATTTTCATCAATACCTACATAAGCGATAGCGGCTCTAGCAGTAAAATCACTATTTAATCCTTTTGTTCCGCTAAGAATAGCCTCAAGACCAGCATAGGCAGTTTCCATTGCACAATAAACATTTTTTGTGGTAAGTTTATCTATCCCAATCATTCCATAATAAAATCTATTACACAAATCTATTTTTGCCGTAGAGGAACTTATTTTTCCCGACAAAACCCCTTCACCTGTTTCTATCATTTTTGCAGGGTCGAAAGAGAAATCCAGATTATCTTCATTTTGGGCTGTTCCGAATTGTTCCCAGAGTGGCAAAACCTTTCTTGCAGTTAGCATCGCCAACCAGCCAAACGCTCTATCAGCCAACGGTAAATTTACAGGTAAGTAATACCATCTTTTCCAATCATTGCGGTCTTCCTTTTCTTCTTCGTTAGTTTGGGGAGCTTCTAGAAGTCCAAAAGCCTCAAGAATTTCAAGGCGTTCTTGTTGATAAATGTGGTGTTCTGGTTCTAGCCGCACGCTTTCCAGATTTTGTTGTAACAATCTGCTCAACTCAAACGGTAGCTCCATTTGATGATCCTCTGAAAACTATATTTCCCATTAATTTTGATATTAACCAAAGAAAAACAAAGGCACGGTTTAATACTTAAAACCCTTGTATCTCTGTGGTGAATACTTATAAAATTATCGGTGGACAGATCCACTTCCTACCTCTTTCAGTAGATCGAAGGACTTGAGGCGGGCGACCACTTCCTCAATACTTACGTCGGGGGTGCTGGCTCCAGCGGTAACACCAACGGTTTCGACACCCTCAAACCAGGCCGGGTCTAATTCGTTGGCCCGCTCGATTTTATAGGTGGTTGCGCCAAACTCGCGGCAAAGGTCGGCTAGATGCTGGGTGTTAGCACTCTGCTTGCCGCCGATAACTACCATCACCTGACATTCCTGCGCCAGTTCCTCGGCACTGGTTTGCAGTCGGGTGGTGGGGGCGCAGATAGTGTTATGCACCTTGATTTCTTTGGTTTTGCCCAGGAAATGCTCGTTCACCTGTAGCACAAATTCCTTGAACTCCTTTAGAATTGAGGTACTCTGACAGACGATGCCGATACGTTTGGGTGGGCGCATATCTTTAATATCGTTAAAATCTTTAGTGGAGATAACATTTTTCTCGCCCCCGGCGGTAATGGCCCAACCCACGATGCTTTGCACTTCCACATGATTTTTGTCGCCATAGACGATGACAAAAAAGCCCTCTTTAATCATCTCCATCGCCGACTGTTGAATCAATGTGACCAGCGGGCAGGTCGCGTCCAGAATTTCCAGACCCTGTTCCTCGGCCTGTTCGACAATCTGCGGAGCGATGCCATGCGCGGTAAAAGCGATGGTGCGGGTGGCAACGGCTGGCATATTGCGATTGTTGACGGTTACGCCCAGGCTCTCCATCTTTTCGTTGACCACCGGGTTATGTACGAGTGAGCCGTAGGTGGTGATGCTGGGGTTTACTCTGGTGGTGGCCTCTTTTTCGACAAGCTCAATCGCCTTACGCACCCCGAAACAAAAGCCCATCTCCTTAGCCAATTTTATTTCCATACTGCTTAACTATCCTCTTTATCTATATGATTTCGTTCTTTACTTTATTATTATAAATACAGCATAATTATAACAGGAAAAGCAACTTTGGAAGGATGAAGGATGAGGGATGAAAAAGAAGGGGCTAGGAGAAAGTGCCGAGTGCCGAGTAGAAAGTAACGAGTAATGAATAACGAGTTAATTTTTCCAACAACTAACAACCAATAACTAAAAACTGACTATTGATTACTTTCGACCAAAGGAGCATAGCAACTTGTACGTGGTAGGGACTGCCGGACATGTTGATCACGGCAAAAGCACCCTGGTAAAAACCCTGACGGGGATTGACCCGGACAGGCTGGAAGAAGAAAAACGCCGGGAAATGACCATAGACCTGGGTTTTGCCTGGTTAAAACTGCCCGATGGCAAAGAAATAAGCATTGTGGATGTGCCGGGCCACGAACGGTTTATTAAGAATATGCTGGCTGGGGTGGGGGGCTTTGATGCGGCTCTGCTGGTAATAGCCGCCGACGAAGGGATAATGCCCCAGACCGAAGAACATCTGGATATTTTGAACCTGTTGCAGGTTGAGCATGGGGTGGTGGCCCTGACCAAATGCGATATGGTTGACCAGGAGTGGCTGGAACTGATGACTGAAGAGGTGCGGGAGCGTTTGGCTAAAAGCGTGCTGGCAAAAGCCCCGATTGTGCCAGTTTCGGCTCGAAGCGGCTTTGGCTTGAAAGAGCTACTAAACCAACTTTCGCTGTTACTTTCTACCACCGCCCCACGCCTGGACTTGGGCAAACCGCGCCTGCCGATTGACCGGGTATTCAGCATTAGTGGCTTTGGCACAGTCGTGACCGGGACACTGGTGGACGGACGCTTGACGGTGGGGCAGGAAATAGAGATTGTGCCGGGCAACTTCAAGAGCCGGGTGCGCGGCTTGCAGATGCACAAAACCAAAAGCGAAATCGCCGCTCCCGGCAATCGGGTGGCGGTGAACCTCACCGGGTTGGAAGTGAGCGATTTGAAGCGTGGAATGGTTTTGACTACCCCCGGTTGGTTGACCGCTACGGACCGGGTGGATGTGCGCCTGAACCTGTTGCCCGACTCCCCGGTTAATATCGAACAAAACAGCCGCTTTGATTTTTTTAGCGGGGCGGCAGAAGCAACCGCTGGGATTACGGTGCTGGATAAGGCAAAACTTGAACCGGGGGAAAGTGGCCTATTGCAACTACGCTTGAGCGAACCTCTGGCTCTGGCAAAAGGTGACAAATTTATCTTGCGCTTGCCCTCCCCCAGCCAAACCGTTGGCGGCGGTATTGTGATAGACCCAAACCCGCACCGCCACAAACGCTTCCAACCTGAAATTATCAACACTTTGCAAACTCTGGAGCAAGGCACTCCAGCTGAAATTGTGCTGCAAGCCCTCAGTCTGGGCGATGGTTTGCCCCGTGACCTCAAAGGGGTAGCCGAAATTGCCAAATTGCCCCAGAATCAGGCGCAGGAGACTTTAACCCAACTGCTTGCCGAAGGTACAGTTTTAGTTTTGGGGGATAACCAACTTTATACCAGTATAGCGGGCTGGCAAAAGCTGGCGGATAAAGCGATTGCCCTGGTTAAGCAGTTTCACGCCCAATTCCCCCTCAAGCGCGGCATGGGCCGAGAAGAACTAAAAAATAAGTTAGGAATTAGCAGTGGCAAAAACTATAATCTGGTGTTAAACCAACTGTTAGTTAGCAAAACTCTAATCGAGGGTGAGGGTAAAATTAGTGGCCCGGTGTTGAGTTTACCCGACTTTCAGGTGCGCTTAAACCCGGCCCAACAAAAACAGGCCGATGCCTTATTAACAGCCTATCGCGCCCAACCTTATTCCCCACCCGCCCTGAGCGAATTAGGCACTGACCCAAATATTGTACTGGCTTTGGTGGACGAGGGGAAATTAAAGAAAATTTCCGAGACGGTTTATTTCAGTCAGGAGGCTTACGAGGAAATGTTGCGGCAAATTTTATCTCGTTTGGAAACTCAAGGTAAAATCACCCTGGCGGAAGTGCGCGATATGTTCAGTACCAGCCGGAAATATGTCCAGGGTCTGTTAGAATATCTGGACGACATTAAAATTACCCAACGAATTGGCGATGAACGGGTCAGGGGAGAGAAATCGAAAATCTAATATCAAAAAATTTACAACTTTCGACCTTTGACTTTTGGCCTTTGACTAAAAACTGATTACTGATTACTTCACATGCACGTAATTATTGATGGCTACAATTTAATGAAAACTGACCCGGAACTGGCGGGCTATCAGGCTATCAGTCTGGAATATGCTCGTGAGGCGGTAATCAAGCGAGTGTTGAGCGCGTCTGGCCTGAAGGGTATGCCGAATATTACGCTGGTTTTTGATGGACATCTTAACGGGCAAGCTACCCAGACCACCCAACGCCGCGGGCGCATTACGGTAATTTATAGCAAGCTGGGCGAAAGTGCCGACGAGGTAATCAAGCGACTGGTGGCCCACTCCCCAGGTGGCGAAATCAAAGTTATTACCAGGGATAACGAATTGCGCTCAACCGTTGGTTCTAGCGGGGCAACTTCGGGGGTAATGAAACGCAAAGTTTCTAATAATCACAACCCTAAAAGTGAAGAAGAAACAAGCGGCTGGAACAAATCCACCGACAAAAAAGGCCCTTCCCGCCGTGAAGGCAAAAAAGGCCGCAAACGTGGGCCGGGTAACGATGTGTACTGGTGAAAAGTGAAAAGTGTTAGTTGAAAGTCGAAATTTTAGAATCTGGCACTCCATATCTCTTGTTCTCCAACCACTATCCCCTTCTTTTTACCCTTCATCCTTCTCCTGAATTTTTCCCGTTGACACCCTCATGGGAAAATGCTATTATTTAAAAGAGTAAAATAAGACTGCTTTGGTTTTTCACGGAGTTCTATCCAGGGGTAGAGCCTGTTGCAACACTCAAGTAACCCATCAGCAAAATTCAAAGTTGGGTAGCTGTCCAACCTGTAAATGAACCTCAAAAGCTTTTCTTTACTAAAAGAATACTAAATCTTAACTAACCAGTTTTAACCGAAATTGAACTGAAACCTAGCCTTGCGTCATTGAGCCCGGTGCGAAATTAGCAAGATGAAAAAGAAAGAAGTAGCACTACCATGCGAGAACTTAATTTTCAACGCCAGTTTCGCACAACCAGCAGTGAGGGCTATGTGATTCTGGAAGATAACCAACGTATTGGACGCGTAGACCTCCATTTTGCCAGCGAAAATGTTTACGCCACAATCGTGCTGGAAGTTTCGATGGAGGAAAGCGAAGTAGCCCGCGTTATTGAAGATATTGACGAGCAACTGGTAGTAACCGCCACCGTTCGGCGCGATGACCTGAATGTGTGGGTCTACCAGGGGCAGGAGGTGGGCTTCTATACGGATGAGTTTCTGGAAGAAGAGTTCGGGAGCGACTCAAATGAAAACCCGGAAGCCGATTTTAGCGAAGAATAGGTGGGTAGCTTAACTCGCGAATTTATAACTCTCTCCTTGTTATTTCCGCATGGCGGACGGTGGCTGAATCAATCTAAGTTACTGGTAAATTCAAACCAGCTAACCCTTGAATCAGCCCTTGTACCCCTGAGTTTATATTTGTCACTTTTTTTGACCGAACTCCTTGCATTAATTCCCACAAAGGTTTATAATATCGCCTGAGATAGACCTCCCAATAGCGCATTCAGCTGCATGTAAAGCCTCAAAAGTCACTACTTATCCAAAGTAGCCTGACCGAGGCTTAAATTGCTGTAATGAAAGGCTATCGCAGGACTATCCAACCACTTGGATAAGGAAGGTATATGGAAGAAAAAGTTAAAGAAACCCTAGAAGAAGAAAATACAACAGGAGGTGGTGCGCTAGAGCAGCCAGGTATGACTATTGTTGCCACAGAAAACCAGGAAACCGAAGTAACTGAAGCCCAGCCCGAAGTTGCCCTTCAGGAAACTGTAGAAGCCGCCGAACCACAGGCTATTGCTACCAATGGTGCCTCTAACGTACACCATGAAGAAGAACATCACGAAGAATTAGAAATGGCTACCGAAGCTCCCGCTCAACCTGCTGCCGAAGTTGTGGTGGCTGAGGAAGGGACGGAAGCTGCCGAGCCTGCCGAACCGGCCCCCGTGTTGTCGTTGATGGAACAATTGCTCAACGAGCCTAGCAGTGCCCTCAAAGCCCTGCACTACGGGGAAGTAATTGAAGGAATCGTGATGCACCGTGACCGCGATGAAATTCTCGTGGACATCGGGGCTAAAAGCGAAGGCATTGTCCCTAATAAAGAACTGCAAACCCTGACTCAACTCGAATTGGTTGAAATCAAGGTAGGCGATCAGATTTTGGTATTCGTGGTGCAGCCCGAAAACCAGGAAGGTCACGCCGTCCTTTCGATTGACAAAGCCAAAATGGAAAAGAGCTGGCGAAGGCTCCAGAAGCAGTTCGAGGGTGGCGAAATTATTGAAGCCGAAGTTACGGGCTACAATAAGGGTGGTCTGTTGGTTAACCTCGAAGGCGTGCGCGGTTTCGTCCCGGCTTCTCAGGTCAGTGGCCTGGGTACCGGCAACGACGCTGCCAAGCAAAGCGAAATGACCCGCCTGGTTAATAACAAGTTACCTCTCAAGATTATTGAGATTAACCGTCACCGCAATCGCTTGATTTTGAGCGAACGGCAAGCGGCCCAGGAACAACGCGATGCCCAGAAAGACCGCTTGATGCAAGAGCTGACAGCCGGACAGGTACGCGATGGGGTAGTTACAAGTATTTGCGACTTCGGAGCTTTCGTTGACATTGGTGGGGCTGACGGTTTGGTTCACTTGAGCGAACTTAGCTGGTCGCGCATCAATCACCCCAGCGAAATGCTGAAGGTGAACGAACGGGTGAAAGTGTTTGTGTTGAGCGTAGACGAGAACGAAAAGAAGGTCGCGCTTTCCATCAAACGCACCCAGCCCGAACCCTGGAGCCAGGTTATGGCGAACTACCAGCCCGGTCAGTTGGTCAAGGGGGTTATTACCCAATTGGCTAACTTCGGAGCGTTTGCCCGGATTGCTGATGGTATCGAAGGTCTGATTCACGTCAGTGAACTGGCCGAAGGTCGCGTGCAGCATCCCCGCAGCGTGGTTAAAGAGGGCGATGAGGTTGAATTGCGGATTATTCGGATTGACCCCCAGCGCAAGCGGATGGGCCTAAGTCTGAAGCGAGCCGCGCCAGACTATGCTGGTAGCCTGACCGATTTCTCTGACGAGGAAGATATCGGGCGTAGCAAGAATGGTCGCAGCAAAGACCGCAGTGATTCCGAGGTCGAAGCCGAAGCACCAGTCGCCGAGTAGTTTGGTTGTTGGTTACAAGTTGTTAGTTTTTGGTTTTAAAATCCAAAATCGAACAACCATTAACTAACAACTTCCGACTTTCGACACAAGAATAAAGTTCATTTGTAGGGACATAGCACTGCTGTGTCCCTACATGCTTAAATCCCCCATACTAGCTCTTCTAACGTCCTCACCACTTTATAGTTGACAGAATTCACTAAGCCAACGGGCTGACAACTATCAAGGAGGCAAATCCTATGTCCGACCGCTTTGAAAAATTCACCGAACGCGCCCGCAAAGTCTTAACTTTAGCTCAGGAAGAAGCCCAACGTCTTCAGCATAATTACATCGGCACTGAGCATTTGTTATTGGGACTGGTGCGCGAAAATGACGGAGTAGCCGCCAGGGTTTTGGCTAACCTGGGGGTGGATATAAAAAAGGTGCGGGATGCCGTTAATCACGTCGTAGGGCGAGGAGAACGCCTACCAGAGGGCGAAATCGGCCTTACTCCTCGCGCCAAAAAAGTTATCGAACTGGCAGTAGATGAGGCTCGTCGTTTGAACCATCACTATATCGGCACGGAACATATTTTGCTAGGTTTATTGCGGGAGGGCGAAGGCCTTGCGGCAGGGGTATTAATCAGCCTGGGGGTAAGTTTGGAGAGTCTGCGCCAACAGGTCATTCAGGTTCTGAACCAAAGCACCTATAGCAATCAAGCGGATGTGCCAGTAGATGTACCAATGGGTTGGCAAACGCTTCGTGGAATTAGTCCAGCAATTTTAAGAAATGCCATTCATGAACTTCAACAACTTGTCAGTGCGGCGGAAAGTGAGCTGGGAAAAGTAGCCGAGTCTAAAACAGCTGAATTAGGCAATCTGCTAAATGGTCTAAAAGCTCGCATATCAAAACTTCGCGAGTTATTATCTGACCCAGCTTCATATCAGACTCGCTTCTCAACAGCTAGCCCAGAGTCTCCCAACCCAGAGGGGGTTCAACAAGGAAATATGGCTTATATACCTATGCAAAGAACCGCCCCCAATTTTGCAGAAAGAGTCAGGTCAATGGAACAAGAATCTGAACAATTGAGTCCCAAACCGACCAATAAAAGCCTGTTGGAACTGGCAAAGGCCGGGAAACTTGACCCGCTAATCGGGCGGGAACGGGAACTTGCGCGACTATTGCACATTCTAAATCGGCGCGACCATCCCCACGCTATTTTGATAGGGGAGAGTGGGGTTGGAAAATCCGCCCTGGTGCGGGGATTGGCCCAGTATGCGGCGGATAACGCCCTTGAGGTAGATGAAGTGGCCTGGATGCGCCAGACCGATTTCGCCGACTTTATTATGAACCCAGGCCGGATTATGAAGCAGTTCGACCTGGAAGGTAAACCCATAATTTTGGCGGTGGCTCAGTTTGAGCGTCTGGTAGAGTTTGCTGCCGCTAATTATCGTTTATCCACCATTTATGATTTGCTTAAACACCCGATATATCGTCTCGTTGCGGCAACTACTCCCCTGGGCTACCAGAAAATCAAGGATATTGAGCCCACCCTGGCTAACCATTTTCAACCCGTAAATCTGGCCGAATTGGACGAAGCCGACACAGTTCAAGTTTTACGCGGCTTGAAACTGAGCTATGAGCAATTTCATGAGGTCTGGATTGATGATAGTGCCTTAGAAATGGCAGTCTTGCTATCGGAGAAATATTTGCCTGATAAATATCAGCCCGGTAAAGCTCTGGACTTGCTGGACGAAGCCTGTAGTATGGTAGCTCTGCGCCGCGAAACTGAGGTGATTCCTAAAATCAAAACTGAAAACCTGGATGAAGAAGCGGCGGTGGAAGAAGCTCTAATCCAAAGCCCGGTTACAGCCTACGAAGTAACGGAAGTAGTGGCAACTCTGCTCGGTAAAACCGTAGAGCAAGTCGAAACGGAGTTGGACGAGGAATAGGGATCACGGGATAGGGGTTGGGGGTCAGGGAAAGCAGAGTAAGAATTCTTGTTCCTCCTTTCATGAATTAGGGAAGGGGGCTAGGGGGTTAGTTCTACCATAGATTCAAACACTTCGCTAACACAACAAGCCCGGAAAGCGGTTTACAGATATGGTACAATTTCTCTAAGGTAGCTACGGATACAAAGTCAGGATAGATAGTCAGTTACAATATCCCTGCACCTTAAATAACCTGACGAAAGGGTTACAAGTTCGACATACATTTGCATGAGTCGGATTTTTAGGTTATTCTAATTGTTAACTTACCGAACTCTCAAGCAAAAAATATAGATTTTCCCTTATAATAAAAACCCTTACAATAAAATCGTCTCTTAATATAAAAAAGACTCCTTTACAGTAAAAAAGCGGTACATAAAAAATGAAGTTCTGCTACCAACTGGCAGCAGTGACAAAAAGACTGAGACAGCTATGGGCGGCTGGTTCGCCGGATTCCCTTAAAAACGAGCGAAGGGGCGGCAAAAAGCTCAGTTTAGTATAGTGGGAGAAATATATGTCAGACAGGTTCGAGAAATTCACCGAGCGGGCGCGTAAAGTCTTAACGTTGGCGCAGGAGGAGGCCCAGCGTTTTAATCACAACTACATCGGAACAGAGCATTTGCTGCTCGGTCTGGTGCGAGAAGGCGATGGCGTAGCCGCCCGGGTATTAAATAATTTGGGCGTTGAGTTACATAAAGTACGGAGTGCTGTAGAATTTATTATTGGGCGGGGTGATCGTGCCCCCCAGGGTGAGATTGGTCTTACTCCCCGTGCCAAAAAAGTTATCGAGTTGGCGGTAGACGAAGCCCGCCGTCTCAATCATCATTATATAGGCACAGAACATTTGCTTTTGGGTCTGGTGCGCGAGGGCGAAGGGATTGCAGCGGGCGTGCTGGAAAGTCTGGGCGTGAGCCTTGAAAAGGTACGCCAGCAGGTTATCCAGGTGCTAAATCAGAGCACCTACACCAGCCAGCCTAGCAAGCAGTCCAGCGCGACTCCCTTTGTGGACGCGATGGGCGTTGACCTGACCGAACAGGCTCGCCAGGACAAGCTTGACCCGGTTATCGGGCGCAAGAAAGAAATCGAGCGGGTAGTGCAAATCCTGAGCCGCCGTACCAAAAACAACCCGGCCCTTATCGGCGAACCGGGTGTGGGTAAAACCGCCATTGTGGAGGGGCTGGCCCAGCGCATCATCAGTGGTGACGTGCCGGAAAACCTGCTCAACAAACGGCTGTTAGCTTTGGATATTGGGGCGTTGGTCGCTGGTACAAAGTATCGCGGCGAGTTTGAAGAGCGTCTGAAAAAGGTCGTAGCCGAGGTAAAGAATACCGGGGCGATTCTGTTCATTGACGAGTTGCACACTCTGGTCGGCGCGGGCGCAGCCGAAGGGGCGGTTGATGCCGCCAATATCCTGAAGCCAGCCTTGAGCCGGGGCGAACTTCAGACCATCGGCGCGACTACCCTGGATGAGTATCGCAAGTATATCGAGCGTGACGCCGCTCTGGAACGCCGCTTCCAGCCCGTAATGGTGGAAGAGCCCAGCGTTGAGGATACGATTCTGATTTTGCGGGGTATCAAGAGCCGCTACGAGGAACACCATCACCTGACCATTACCGATGAGGCGGTCAAGGCGGCGGCGGAACTGGCAGCTCGTTATATCACCGACCGCTTTCTGCCTGACAAAGCGATTGACTTGATTGATGAGGCTTCCAGCCGGGTGCGTATGCACCGCAGCAGCAGCCCGCCAACCTTGAAAGAAGCTTTGCGTGGTTTGGATAGTATCCGCAAGGAAAAGGATGCCGCGATTGCCGCCCAGCAGTTTGAATTAGCGGCTGACCTGCGAGACCGCGAAGACCGTCTGCGCGAACGTATCACCGAAATGGAAAACAAGTGGGAAACCGCTCAGGAAGGCGAACGCCCTTACGTGACCGAAGAGGACATCGCCGAAATCGTTTCGATGCAAACTGGCATTCCTCTCACGCGAATTGCGGGTGAGGAAAGTGAACGATTGCTGCACATGGCCGAAGAGCTACACAAACGCCTGATTGGTCAGGAAGAGGCCATCCAGCGCGTCACGAAGGCCGTTCAGCGTAGTCGAGCCGGGGTTAAAGACCCGAAACGCCCGATTGGTTCGTTTATGTTCCTCGGCCCAACCGGGGTAGGTAAAACCGAACTGGCTCGGGCTCTGGCTGAGTTTATGTTTGGCGATGAAAAGGCTCTTATCAAGATTGATATGAGTGAGTTTATGGAACGCCATAACGTCAGCCGTTTGGTTGGTGCACCTCCAGGGTATATCGGCTACGAAGAGGGTGGTCAGTTGACCGAAGCGGTACGCCGCAAGAGTTACTCGGTTATTCTGTTGGATGAAATCGAGAAGGCTCACCCCGAAGCGTTCAATATGCTGCTCCAGATTTTGGATGACGGTTATCTGACCGATGCCAAAGGCCGTCGGGTGGACTTCCGCAATACCATTCTGATTATGACCTCTAATGTTGGGGCGGAGTTCATCAACCGCACCAAGATGACGTTAGGCTTTAATCAGCGTGGCGATGCCGACAAGAACGCTAAAACCGAGTATGACGATATGAAGTCGCGGGTGATGGACGAACTCAAGCGCATGTTCCGGCCTGAGTTCTTGAACCGGATTGATGATATTATCGTTTTCCACTCGTTGATACCAGCCGAAATCCGGGTGATTGTAAACCTGTTGATGCGACGGGTACAAACCCAATTGGTGGAGCAGGAAATTACCCTGGAAATCACCGATACCGCGATGGACTTGATTGCCGAGAAGGGTTACGACAAAACTTATGGGGCGCGTCCGTTGCGCCGGGTAATCCAGAACGAAATCGAGGACAAGTTGGCCGAAGGTTTGCTGTCTGGTCAGTTCGCCCCCAATCACAAGGTAATTGTGGATGCCAAAGACGGCGAATTCTTCCTGGTAGCCGTGCCGACGGTGAATGGTATTCCGGTTCTGCCGGATGGTTCTACCATCGTTGAGGGCGAGATTCTGCCGGAGACCACTGGTTCAGCCTAGTCGGTCGTTGGTTGTCGGATTTTCTTGAATTCTATATACCCCTTTCCTGTAACAAAGGATTGGGGTATTTTTATCAGTAAGCCAGATAAAGAGGAAAATGGCATGCAAGAAAAAAGGCCGGTTGAAATTATACAGGCGTGGCAGGAAGCGGCTAATAACCAGGATACTGCACGCCTTCTGGAATTATCCGACCCAAGTATCGAAATTGTGGGGCCACGCGGTTCTGTGTATGGGCATCAGTTATTACGGGATTGGCTGGGGCGGGCGGGTTTGAGTCTGGAATCGCTGAGGCTCTTTGCAAAAGACGGTGTAGTGGTGGTTGAGCAACAGGGTATCTGGCGTTCGGTGGAAACAGGCGAAATTACGGGTGAGCGTATTCTGGCTTCGCGTTTTAAGGTAGATAGTCAGCATGTCGTCCAGTTTGCCCGCTACGACAGCCTTGATATTGCCCTGAACGAGTCGGGCCTCAGTAATGAGGATGAGGCTATATAAAGGAATTAAATTGAAGAATGAATAAGAAAATAACCGAAAACATTGATACCCGGAGCAAAAAAGGTATTTTCAAAGCTTATGCCTGGGTGGTTTTTACCTATGCTGTAATATTCTTTATATTGCTAGTCGTTGCCCCTTTAGGGTTAATATCCTGGACTTTGGGCTTGGATTTGGTCAGGATAATTTTTATACTGGCTATTCCACTACAAATTCTCTTACTCCCAATCTATTGGCTTCAAGTACGGTTTGGTTCAATTCCAGGACTTATTTGCATAATATTAGCAACATTGGGTTTATTATGGTTAATTTCGTTGCTATGCAGTTTTTTAGCATCCAAAAAGATAGCTTCAGTTTTGGCCTTCATTTTGTGTTTTTGGGTTTTAACTGTACTAGCTATAGAAATAATTGGGCGATTTTTCCCAATACCTATGCCAATCGATGAACTTTTTTAAAGTCAGAAAATTTAGCACCTCTTTACCGCTTGAACCAGCCCGTTCGTTTTTTGTCACCATCATGGGGTGGGGCGGGGCGGGGTGGGTGAGTCTCAAATACGGGTAACATGCCGCGTGGTAGCCCGGTAATCTGGCGGTAACGGATACAAATATCCTGTAACGAAAGGCGGTCGGGTGGCACCTTCGCCAGAGGTCGCAACAACATCTGGTGCAGTTCCGGGCCATGCCGCACCGTTGGGCCAAGCACAGGCGGCTGCTGATAGTTATGCGCCACAATAAGCTGTTCGTAATTGCCCTGGAAAGGTGGTCGCCCACTCAGGATGTAATAAAGGATAGCCCCCAGCGCGTAGACATCGTTGGATTTGGCGGGAGCTTGCCCCCGAAACCGTTCCGGCGCAAGGTATTCGGGGATACCGATTGCCATATTCCAGCGGGTTACTTTTTCCAATTCACTCAAATCATAAGGCAGCAACATTTGCATCATGCCCATATCGGCGATTTCGGGAATAAGCTCAGTCCCGGTATTCCGCATGGTGATATTCCAGAGATTCAGATTAGCGTGGAAAATATTATGACGGTGGGCAAAATCTACCCCGGCAGTGATGCGCTCGAAAAGAGTGGCAATTTGCTCCGGGTTGAGTTGGCTACGGGTTTGTTGTAAATAATCGTGCAACGTTTCGGCATCGGGCGGCTCCGTCACCAAAAAATAGAATTCAGTTCCCGCCGCTATATCTCGAATTACACCATGGGATAATACCCGGTTAAGATAAAGCTGATCCAGGCTTTGCAAAATTGGTGCAATCTGGGTAAAGCGTTCCAGAAAGCCGGGCAACCGGGTCAATTTTGGGTCAAAAATTCGGACTGCGACAGGTACAATTTCGGCTCTCCAGCGTACATCCCGCGCCATATAAACAGCCCCAAACTGGTCGCGCCCCAGTTCTCGTTCAATCAGGTAATATTCTCCAACGACAGTGTTTATCACTTTAGTTTGTCCCCCAACCACAATCCAAATCGGCTTTATCATAATTAGAACTTTCGCTTGATGCAAATTCTCAGGCTCAAGCTATCGGCAATATACCCAATTTGGTGAGTTCCAAAGCGAAAGTCGTAATGTTAATATTTTAATTATAACAAAGCCTATCAAAATCTCAATCATAGTGCCTTTGTAGGTGTTAGGTATTCACTTTCCAGTATAGCCATTATAACCAGAGATTCGTAATTGTCGCCGTTTTTCAGACATTCCCGCAAAATCCCTTCGACTACAAAACCCTCGGCCTCGTAAAGGTGGCGGGCACGCTGGTTATAATCCTTCACGTCCAACCAGAGACGATGCGCTTTTAATCGTTCAAACGCCAACCTTTTGACCAGCCCAACGGCCTCTTTGCCGAAGCCCGCTCCTTTTTCGGTGATAACTATCCGGCGAAATTCGATGCTGTTATTGGCATCGCCCAGCCCCGCCAGCAAAATAAAACCTGCTGGTTGATTATTTTCCAGCTTCTCGATAATCAGATGGGTCAGGTCGGGTTGGGTCAAAGCCAGGCGGTGTTGCTCTGCCGACCAGGGCATAATAAAACTACTATTTTCCTGATGTTGTTCGGCCTGTAGCACATAGGGCAGGTCGGTTTCCTGGGTGGGGCGCAACCTCAACCGGGCAGACTCCAGTGGTATTTGTAACGGGTTAGCCATTTTTGTCGTTTTTCCTTTATTGAGTTTAGCCAATAATTTTATACTTGACGCTTAAACTATATTAATATACACTTCTAGGGCGTTGTGGCAAGGGGCTATGGCGCAATCACTCAGGAAATGAATTAAGGGCTTCAGGTTAATGGAATCTTACGAGGGGGAAACTAACATGACTCCCACTAGCAAGCATTACCAACTTGATACAGTGGCGAACGGCAAAGTGCCAGGGTCGGAAACGGCTCAGGGTAATCAGCTTGCCACTCAACAGCCCTATCTTTCGGTGATTATCCCCGCATATAACGAAGAAAAGCGGCTTCCTCGCACCCTGCAAACCGTGCTGGAATACCTGGAAGCGCAAAATTACCCGGCGGAGGTGGTAGTCGTTGACGATGGCAGCGAGGACGGCACGGCTGGCATCGTTCAGCGATTGATGACGGAACGCGAGCTTTTAGCGCAGAAAAATGAATATAGCAACTGCGAATTGAAGTTTATCGCGAGCGAACACCGTGGCAAAGGCTATACCGTGCGCCGGGGGATGCTGGCGGCGGCGGGTAAATATATTTTGTTTACCGATGCCGACCTTTCAACCCCTATCAACGATGTTGAGAGGCTGCTGCAATGGCTGGAACAGGGCTATGAAGTGGCAGTAGGCAGCCGGGAAGGGTCGGATGCCCACCGCTACAACGAGCCGTTTTATCGCCACCTGATGGGCCGCGTTTTTAACCTCCTGGTCAGACTTGTAACAGGCACAACCCTGGAAGATACCCAGTGTGGCTTCAAAGCCTTTAACTATGAGGCCTGTCAGGACGTTTTCCAACGACTACGGCTTTATGGCGATGGTAGCGGCACGGTAAAAGGCCCAATGGTTACAGGCTTTGATGTAGAACTCCTCTTTCTGGCCCACAAACGCGGCTTCAAGGTTAAGGAAGTGCCCGTCAACTGGTATCATGTTGGGGGCAGCAAGGTTAGTCCGCTCAAGGATTCAATTCGCATGGTGCGTGATATAATCAAAGTGAAATTGAATGACCTGAGAGGACTATATCGAGATGACCAATACCAATCCAACAAATAATCCCAACGCTAGTGCCGAACCAATATTAGTTTGTGTGGCCTGGCCCTATGCCAATGGCCCTTTTCATGCTGGACATGTAAGCGGGGTTTATTTGCCCGCCGACCAGTTTGCCCGTTTTCAACGAGCGCGAGGTAACAATGTGCTGATGGTCAGTGGCAGTGATTGCCACGGCACGCCCATCACCTTACGGGCCGAGCGCGAGAACCGCACTCCCCTGGAAGTGGTTGAAGAATATCATACCAGTTTCTTGAAAACTTTTGAGACGCTGGGGATTGAATTCGACCTGTTTACCAAAACCTATACTGAGAACCACTACGCCGTAACCCAGGATATGTTCCTGCACCTACTGGAAAAAGGCTATATCTACCGTGAAAAAATGATTGGAGCTTATAGCGAGAGCCTGAAACGCTTCTTGCCAGACCGCTATATCGAGGGTGAATGTTATAACTGTCATTTCAGTCGGGCGCGGGGCGATCAATGCGACAATTGTGGGATTCTGGTTGACCCTCAAAAACTTATCAACCCTTATAGCGTGCTGGACAAAAAGCCGATTGAATTCCGCGAAACCGAACACTTTTTCCTTGATTTGGCGAAACTCGAACCAGCTCTGCGAAGTTGGCTGGATGGGCAAGACCGCAGCTATTGGCGATCCAATACTACCGCCTTTACCCGCAACTGGCTAAACCAGGGCTTGCATGGTCGGGCTATTACCCGCGACCTGGATTGGGGTGTCCCGATTCCGTTGGCGGGCGACGAATGGAAAGATAAACGCATCTATGTCTGGTTTGATGCGGTTATCGGCTATTTGTCGGCGGCTAAAGAGTGGGCCCAACGTCAGGGTAAGCCGAATGCCTGGGAAAAATGGTGGGGCGTGGGCAAGGATGGCGAAAAGCCCGCCCGAATTTATAACTTTCTGGGCAAGGATAATATTCCCTTTCATACCATCATCTGGCCCGCGATGCTGCTTGGCTATGGCGAACTTAACCTGCCATACGATGTGCCCGCCAGCGAGTTTATGAACCTGGAAGGGGAGCAGATGAGCACCAGCCGCAATTGGGCGATCTGGTTGCCGGACATCGAAGGGCGTTATCAGCCGGACGCTATCCGTTACTATATGACAGCGATTGCGCCCGAAACCCGCGATAGTAGCTGGAGCTGGACTGATTTTGTAACTAAAATCAACAGCGAGCTTATCGGGACTTACGGTAACTTTGTTAACCGGGTGCTAAACCCCTTGCAAAAGAACTTTGAGGGGAAAATTCCGCAACCGGGCGAACTGGACGAAAGTGACCGCAAGTTGCTGGCGGATGCCGAGGTGGCCTTTGCCAGAGTGACCGAACTTCTGGAGGGCGTACACTTACGCGAAGCCTTGAAAGAGGTATTGGCCTTGGCGACGTTGGGCAATGGTTATCTGGAAGAGAAGTCGCCCTGGAAGGTGTTCAAAACTGACCCAAAACGGGCCGGGACGACCTACTATGTGGCGGCTCAGATTGCTAATGTGCTGAAGGTGTTGAGCTATCCTTTCTTGCCGTTCTCGGCGGAGACGCTGCACGGTCTGTTGGGTTTTGAATCCGGCGACCCGGCTACCGCGACCTATAGCGGGGTTGAGGAGCAGGGGGTCTTGAAAATCCCGGCTTTTGCTCAGTGGAAAATTGAGCCAGTGCCAGCCGGTCAGGTGTTGCCGCCGCCTACAGCCCTTTTCGAGAAGCTTGACCCAAAAATCGCCGAAGAAGAACTGGAACGCCTGACCGCTAATCGGAAAGGGTAAGGACTGACAAACCTGACCCCCTAGCCCCCTTCCTTTATAGGGAAGGGGGGATAATTGCCATGCAAGCAAAATTTCCGCCGTTTGATGTAAAGAGTCCCCAGGCTATCCGGGAGCAGTTGGAGAAATTGCTACCCGTTAGCCATTTTTTTGTTTACGAACAAGTAACCAAATTAGGGCAGGAAATGGACATTCCGGCCTTGCTGGTGGGCGGTATTGTACGCGATTTGTTGTTGGGACGGCAAAATTTAGACCTGGATTTCGTCACCCTAAGTTTCAGCCACCCCCTGGCGGAACAACTGCTAGAATATTTTGAGGAGCAACCGGGCCTGACCGAGATTAAGCTGCTGAAACATGACGCTTTTGGTACGGCTAGGCTGGATGTCGCCTTTTTGGATGGTACGAAGCTACATATTGACCTCGCCACCGCCCGCTACGAGCATTACAGCCAGCCCGGCGCACTCCCCACTGTAGACATTGACCCACCCTCGACACTTGAGGAAGATTTAAAACGGCGCGATTTTACCATTAACGCCCTGGCTCTTTCGCCCACTGAAGGTCTGGTTGACCCTTATGGCGGGTTGGAGGATTTGCGGGAGGGCTGGCTACGGATTTTGCACCCCCGAAGTTTTATTGACGACCCGACCCGGTTGGTGCGGGGTTGTCGCTTTGCTGCCCGTTTTGGCTACAAATTTGACCCTGACACTGAGAAACATTTGCGAGAGGCCGTTTCAGGACTGGGCAAACTTACTGCCGAGCGTCGCCGCAATGAATTAACGCTGATTTTAGCCGAGGTCGCGCCAGACCGAGGCATGCAGATTTTGAACAAATACGACCTCCTTAGCCAGATTCACCCGCTCTTGAAATGGGATTCTGAGGTTGAGCAGGACTTTTTACGGATTAAACAAGGCGAACACAAGGTTCGCCCCTACGAAAGATTTGTTATCTATCTAGCGACTCTTTGCGCCCACCTCTTGCCTGTCCAGGCCGAGAAGGTGGTGACAGAGCTGCGTTATTCGCACGAGGCTGCCAAAATTCCGCCCCAGGTGTCACGCCTGAAGCATGAGGTTTTGCCAAAATTAAATACGCAACTGGCAAACAGCCAACTTTACGCTTTGTTGCACGAGTTTGACCCGGAAGCCCTTGAAATTGCTGCAATCCTCGCCCCCGACAAAGCCCCACTTCTGCGGCATTATCTGGACAAGGTAACACCTTTGAAACCACAACTCGGCGGGGATTATCTCAAGGAATTAGGTTTGAAGCCGGGTAAACAATTCAAGCGTATTCTTGACCAATTACGAGACTCGGTGCTGGATGGGAAGCTGGTTAGTCGGGAGGCCGAGGCGGCGTTTTTGCAAAAATTAGCGAAGGATATTTTGGACTGAGAGGTTTGTAATATGGACTTTCTCGCTGATTGGGGTGTTTTTGCTCCTACTTTAGTTTACTTGTGGTTTGGTATTGCCAATATTGTTGCTTATTACAGAACCCGCAGATTTAGAATAGACTCTAAAACTAATGCTAAACTATTTTCAAATGGCATATCATTTTTCATGTTTGGAATGGTTTATACCTTGCTCGTTTCTGGATTTCAAACCTTTACCCCTAGCCCAATAACTTGGGTAGTTTACCTACTTTATCTAGCTTATCCGCTATTATATTATTTTCCACCCTTGAACAAAAAACCCAAAATAGTTGGTTATAGCCTACCATTGGATTTGTATTTCTTTCGCAAACCAGAACTTGAGGAGGAACAAACTACTAACGGAACTCCAGCAAATCGTAATAATTTATCAACGTTGTATTAATTCTCGGCGTACAATTATTGGGTATTGCTATCAGCGTTTTAGGTCTTGGGGCGCAAACCTGTGGCTGGTTAGATACCAGTGTCGGTTATAGCGGCTGTGTCCGCCAAATAACTATAAATGGACAATCACTTGAAAGTGTAAAATATTCACCGGATGGGACAATTTTAGCAATTGGTGGTTCTGATGCTGTTTTGCAACTGGTGAATGTAGCTGATGGGAGTCTAATTCGGGAATTAAAAGGCCATCAAAGTAGGGTTACTGCTTTGGCCTTTTCGCCCGATGGTAAGCTGCTTGCCAGTGGTTCTGGGGACAGTACTATAAAGTTTTGGAAAGTAGCTGATGGCTCTTTAATCCGCTCTATCAATATTCCTCTAACTAAAAGCAATTCCGATATGGTATTAGCTTTTTCCCCGGATGGGGGTCTACTCGCTACGGGTGCTTATACAACCGGGGTTAGAATCTGGCAGGTTAGCGATGGCAAGGAAATAAAAATAATACCTGATGGAAGTTTTGGCGTGGCTTTTTCGCCAGATGGCACAATTTTGGCGGCGGCTACCTACCCAGCTAGTAAAAGTAGCCCCGAAATTGTTCTATGGCGGGTTAAAGATTGGACCAAATTAGCTACTCTAAGTGGTTTAAAATATATCGCCAGGCCCCTGATTTTTACTCCGGATGGTCAACAACTTATAGCCACTGATGGTAATATTTTTATTTGGAAAGTTGCCGAGGGTTCGCTGGTGCGAAAAATTGAAGATAATACTAAGACCCTGGCTCTTTCGCCAAAAGGTAATTTATTAGTTTCAGAGGCGGGTAGAGATAGTTTTGACTTTCGCTCACCTTATTACATGAAGCTTTGGGACATCCAAACCGGGCAAAAGCTAAAAAATTTTGGCAAAATGCGAAATTTAATTTCCGACCTGGATTTTTCGCCGGATGGGCAAACAGTAGCGGCGGCCTCAAGTTATGAAATTGTACGGCTGTGGAAAGTAAAACCATCCAGTTGATTACTTTGCACAATTGACGCTTCAGCCTAAGCCCCGTATAATCAAATTATGGGAAAGAGCTGTTTGGGACACGGTAGGCCGTGTCTCTATTGTTAAGACGGGTAGGCTTTTTTGGCGGAAGTCAGGCGAAAAACCGAACTGGATTATTATAAAGTGCTGCAAGTTGACCCCAATGCGGAGCCAGAGGTTATTGAGGCGGCTTATCGTGCCCTGTCCAAAAAATACCACCCTGATATTAACCGCTCATCTGATTCCGAAAATAGAATGTCCCAGCTTAATCTGGCCTTTGATGTACTGCGGGATGCTGACAAACGCCGCGATTACAACCAGATTCGGGATAGTCTGAACCGTTACGCCCGCGCGGCTGCCGCTACTCCGCCCACTCCAAGCCCAGTACCACCCCGCCCTACTCCTACCCAACCCCGCCAGACTACTCAAACTGCTGCCCATCCGGCTTCCAATATGGGCGATAGAACCAGAACCAAAGAGCCGTTCAAGTCGGCAGATAAAAGTAAAAGCCGCTCCAACTATTTTATTAATCAGGAACGCGAAGAAGAAGGCGGTTTTAATATTTTCCCCTGGATTGCGGGGGTAGTGGCCTTGCTGGTGTTGGCGATTGGTTCGGTGTTGCTAATGGAATCGTTGTTGGGCAATCCGTTAGGGACAAATATTCTGACCGCCAAAAATAATAATACCCGCCCAACCCAGGTAGCGGTATTAACATCGGGGGCGCAAACCCAGCCCGCCAATACCCCCATACCTACTGGAGTGTTAAGCCGCGAAGGAGCTTTGGCCTTCCTGCAAACGCCCGATATGTTTGACCGTCGCGTGCTGGATTTACAGACCACTGTGCCGGACGGCGGCACCAAGTCAGATGCCTTACGCCTGACGATTAGGTTGAGCGAAAAGGGCGGCGCGACCAATGCCGAAACTTTTGCCACCTCCGCCAAGCCCGATCCGTTGGATTTATTGCGCCAATCCGAAGCGACGACCTATGCCCTGGTTTATTCGTTATTCCGCCAGTATCCTGACCTCAACCGCCTGACCATCAACCTGACCGACCCCAAAGACGAAAAACGAATGGTCTATAAAGCTGATATGACCCGTAGCTCAGCCTTCAGCTTTTCCCCCTGGCGCGGCGACATGAACCCGGCAGTCCAGAGTTTGGCTGACCTGACCAGAGCCGCCACCGAAGATCGTCTGGCAAGCCATTACGGAGCCTCGCTAGACGACCAGAGCCACCGCACCATTAACCAGCCCAACCAGGACAATCTAATGGCCGAAATCGCGGCCTGGCAGCCTACCGACAATATTCAGGCCAAACTGGAAGGGAGCGGCACAGTTTCTATCGGCTATCTATCCAACAAAAGCGAGCAGCAATATAAAAGCGATTGGGCCCGGATTTTCTACGCCCTCTATACCCGCTTCCCCAATCTTGACCGAATTAATATCACGCGGGGAGTGCCGGGAACAACTACCGGGGAGGTACGTACGAACGAGCGGGCTTTGTTTAACCGGATTACCCAGGCAGGTTGGGGGCAACGGGTTTTTGCCAGTGGCGTAGCCGACCCTAAAAGTGTGATAGATAGCCTGCCTAACGACCCAACTCTGGCTTATGTGCCACCGCCCGTCAACGCCGTTGAGGTTAAGCCCGGTGGTAGCGGTAAAGGTAAAAATTGGGAGATTGCCGAGGCTAACAAACCGCTAACCCAAACCAAAATTGGCAACCTGACCAGTATTAAAGGCAAGTTTTTCCAGGTGACAATTAAAGTTACTAACCTGGGGAGCGGGCGCGATTGGCCTAACCCCTTGCAACTGTTTAGTTTAGTAGATGGGCAGGGTACAATTTATCGCCCAAATGTTACCGCCGCTTCGGTGACCTACCTGAACCAGAATGTGCCGCCCTTTGGCCCGATTGAGGCTGGTAAAAGTTTCCCCATTTTGCTGGTTTTTGATATACCCGATACCGCCACTAACTTGCGGCTGCAAATGATTGATGATACTTCTTCGGTACTGCTAAACTTCGCATAACAGCACATACGGTTGGCCCAAAACATGAGTCAGCACCACCGTCATTTCGCCCGTTCCTTTCAGGTTAAGGGCTTTTTCCAACTGTTGGGGGTCAACCGGAGAGCCGCGTTTTTTCACCACCACTTTGCCGACCTTGAGTTCTTGCAAACGGCGATTTAGCTTTTTCAAGTTCCAGGGCTGGCTTTCCAGGATATGGAAGCGGCGAGCAAAAGGGGTATCGTGGCTCTCGTTTGAGGTGAGGAAGGCAATATCAGGGTCAAGTTTGCGGGTTGTGCCGCCCATTTGCAAGGCTAATTCTTCCACCAACCCCGCCCGAATAACCGCCCCATCCGGCTCGTAAAGATAATCCAGCGGTTCGCCCACTGGAATGGCGGGTTTGTTCTCAAGGTAGGTCAGGCTGTGCAGACCGGGTAACAGGGTGGCGCGGCGTTTGGTTTGTTTGAATTTGCCAAACCACAAAACCGCCTCCTTAACCTCCCCCTCCTCCGAGATAATTTCCACCTCGCAATCGTACGCGGCTAACTCGGCGTAATCCACTCCTGGCGAAATTTTCACCACCACTTCCGGCACTTTTTCCAGCCATTTTTTTATCAGCGAAAGGGGCGGGCGGTAATCCTCTACCGAGAACAAACGGCGACCTTCCCCGGTGCGACGGGCGGGGTCAAAAAAAATAGCTTCGTAGCCAGCTATATCAATTTTAGTAATATCCTCGGCTAAAAAGTTGGGTTGCACTCCGTAAGCGGCACAGTTGGCGGCGGCAAAAACCAAACGTGATTCGTCCAAATCCACCCCCGTTACGGCAAAATAGCGGGCCAGTCCCAGCGTGTCCCCGCCGATGCTGCAACAAAAATCGGCTACTTTTGCCCCGATTGGTAAAACCTGGCGCATCCGTTCGGCTCGGTAGTGAGCGACGTTTTCGCCAGAGGCTTGCTCTAGTCCCTCGGCAGTGAAAAACATCGCCTTAGCCTGGGAGAACTTACCGCGCCTGACAGCCTTCTGCCGCAACATGGCCTGTGTTACCAGTGACCCGGCTATTTCGGGCGTGTAGGTACGTCGTAGAGCCGTTAGGACGGTAAGTTGAGTGGCTTGATTAACTCCCCGTGCCTCAACTTCGGCGATGGCAGCCCGCCCTTCGGTACTGACTAAAAATTCGGCTGTTTCTTTTTTCATGGGTGAGCTATAAAAAAGTTTTGAGGGCGGTGAAAAGGCCGGAATAGTCAATTTTGGTAAAATCAGTGGTGTCTACTTCTATCAATGGGCCACCTATTTCCAGGTATTCATACCGCCCTTTTAACAGCACCGGGCGGGCTTCCTCATACTGAAGATGTTCGCCATGTCCGGGGTGACGCTCGCCTGACTCGGCGCGTTGCTTGAAGCGTTCAAACAAAACCTCGCCATCAGTTACACATTGGATTTGAAAGGGCTGAAAACCATACTTATCCTTGAGAGCCAGCAATTTGGGGGTATGGAATTGAGCCAGCAGGTTAGCTTCCAGAATAAAAGAAGCTTTAGATTGCAACATTGCCTCGGCGAAATAGAACAAAATCTGGTAACTGGCAAACCCCAGGCTTTTCGACCATTCGCGGTCTTTCCAACCGATGCTATCAAAAAGGGTTTCTTTAATTCCATCTTTGCTAATCAGGGGCAGCCTGAATTCGTCCACCAGCTTTTTGCTCAGGGTGGTTTTACCGCTACAGGGCGGGCCTGAGATAATAATAAATACAAAACTCGCCATGGTTGGTATGTTCGTAAGATGTGAATTTAAGGGTTTTGTCGTAACCAGTTACGAAAATCTTCAGCCAACTTAAAAGGGTCGCCTGCAATAACACTGGCCCCATAAAGCTCGATAGCCCCCACGTCTACCGGGCGTAACAACGGATTACCCCGCGCCACGATTCGGGCGATTACTGGGAAGCCTGCCCAACTTTCCGGCACGGGTCGGATGGGCGGCATCTGGATTGCCACGTTAAAAGTCCTAACGCCAATAGAGTAATAAAAGTCTAAAACTTTATGAATAGCCTTGCCTAAATCGGGCGAATAATCATCGGTAATCAGCCAGATTTCGCGTTCGCGCACCGGTGTGAGAGAGGCCACCGCTTTTACCCGGTCGGCTGGGTCGGCAGTTAAGGCCAGCGCGCGACTAACTTTTACCAACTCGGCAAAGTAGTTTTGTTTGGAGCGGCTTTCGTAGGCCTGGGTATCACGCCGCAGTCGCTCCACAATTCCATAGTGCATATCGCGGCCCAACATTGCCTGAGCATGCCCGTGAGTCTGACTCGCCCCCGCCTTCCACAAACAATTCCACAAGAAAAAGAAATAGACCGCTTTTGGGTCTTGTTCCGCCGCTTTTTCGGCCCAGAGGCGGGCGGTCATCAGGTAATCTATCACCTGAGCCGCGCTAAATTTTAGCGGGTGGTATTCCTTGAATATTACCACACTATGCCAACCGTCGGCTTTGGCAATGTTGCTGGCGGTCAGGCTGTGTTCGTTTTCAATTCTACCAAAAACATCGGAAAAGGTCTGCTCCAAAGGCCGTTCAAATTGGTCGGTTTTTTTGCCTTCCTCGATAAGCTGTTCTAAATCACCTTCTAGCCGTTCGAGTGGGCGCAATCCGCGTAAAGGGTTGAAAAGGGAGGTTTCCAGGGTGACGCGATTGGTGACTTTGATAATAGTTTGTTTCAGCCCCGCTTCAATTGAACCAAAACAGTCAATCAAGGTCTGGCGGGCGGCCTCCGGAGTTTGCATTTCCCCGGTGGAGCTTGAAACCTGAAAAAGGCGTTCAAAAGCCGCTTTCTCACTGGCGGAAAGAGCGGCTACAAGTTGGGGTAGACGGGCTATGATTCTGGGCTCACTCAATCAGACTCTCCGTAAACGTGGAATTGCTGGGCTTTCTGATAAAGTTTGACATATTCGTTGGCACTGGCTTTCCAGGAATAATCCGCCATCATGTCGCGTAACATCAGTTTGTGCCAGGTTTCTTTATATTTGTAAATTTCCAGGGCGCGAACGATAGCCGCAAACAAGGCATGCTGGTCGTATTCGGTGAAGGTAAAGCCATTGCCTTGTCCGGTGCGTGGGTCAAAATCCTGCACGGTATCGGCCAAACCGCCCGTGCGCCGCACCACTGGGATTGAACCGTAGCGCATCGCAATCATTTGCCCCAGGCCGCAAGGTTCAAAGCGGGAGGGCATCAAAAATATATCGCTGCCACCGTAGATTTTTTGGGCCAACACCGCGTTAAAGGTTAAGGAAACCGCCATTTTCTCCGGGTTATTTTTGGCTACCTGGGAAAATCGTTCGTGATAAAGTGGGTCGCCCGTACCCATCAGCACGAATTGCACGTCATATTTCAGGAGCGGTTCAATAATCTGGGATACCAGGTCAAGCCCTTTTTGGTTCGCCAACCGGGTTATCATCCCAATGACTGGCATATCAGGGTTTTGAGGTAGTTTTAAATCTTTTTGCAGGTTTAGCTTATTGGAAAGGCGGTCTTCCAGATGAGTTTCGTCAAAACGGGCGGCTAGATAACGGTCAGTCGCCGGGTTAAACAGGTTAGTATCAATCCCGTTCAAGATTCCAAAAAGATGCTCTTGCCGTTCTAACAAAAGTTCGTCCAGGTGTTCGCCATATTGGGGGGTTAGAATTTCCTGGGCGTAAGTCGGGCTAACGGTGCTAATAACATCGGCGTGGCGGATACCCAGGCTCATCAGGCTGACCAGATTAGACGGGTCATCTATAGTGGGGACAACAAAATTATAGTCGGCAATCCCAGCTACTTCCAGCACCCGGTAGCCAAAAATCCCCTGATAGGCCAGATTATGAATGGTGTAAACACTGGCAATAGTCTGATAAAAAGGGTCGTTGGCGTAAATAGTGTGTAACCAGTTGGGGATAATGGCGGTGTGCCATTCGTGGCAATGGATTATATCGGGCTGCCAACCCAACTTCGGTAACATCTCCAGCACCGCCCGACAGAACAAAATAAAACGTTCGTCGTCGTCGGGGTAGCCGTAAATCCCTTCGCGGTTAAAATAACGCTCACTATTAACAAAATAAACTGGCACACCGCCCTTTATCTGGGTTTCAGTTATATAAACGTTTTCGTTCTGATTGTTTTTGAGGGGTATGCTTAGTTCATGGACTAGAGGTTTAAGGTCAAATTTCATAGGGTCAATCCGCCCATAACGGGGGATTACCAGTCGCACATCGTGGCCCATCTGGTGGAGTGCGCCTGGTAGCGAGCCAATAACTTCGGCTACATGCCCAACTTTAGCGAAGGGTACGGCTTCTGCCGCGACGATTAATATTTTCAATTTGTTCCCGGTTGTTTTCCCAGCTGTTTCCAGGGTGCTGTTATCCACTGTCAACTTTTAGCAGTCCTTTTGTAAAGTTTTATTTCTCTTTGGACTCTCAATTGGTTAAATTTTATCATCTTGCCCCTTTTAAGTAAAGGTTTGTTGTAATTCGGGCTACATTTCGGCTATACTCCAGTCCTAATGAGAATAAGTTTCGTTGCGCCATTTGGCTTGAATAATAAGGGTACGGTAAGTGGGCGAGTGCTGCCGTTAGCGGTAGCATTAGCGGAGCGCGGGCATCAGGTGCGCGTGTCTATTCCGCCCTGGGACGACCCCCAACCCGAACCGCCCCAAACCACCTGGCAAGAGGGGGTAGAGTTAATGACGCTGCCTCTGGAAAAGCCGTTGGTTATTAACCTGTCGAGGCGGTTGGCTCAAAGCGCGTTGGAATTTCAGCCGGATGTTATTCATGTCGTCAAGCCCAAAGGTTTTAGCGGGTT
This sequence comes from Chloroflexia bacterium, assembly GCA_038207495.1. Lineage (GTDB taxonomy): Bacteria > Chloroflexota > Chloroflexia > Chloroheliales > Chloroheliaceae > Chlorohelix. The sequence continues at coordinate 85,180 of JBBQZS010000003.1, read as the reverse complement.
GGCGGGGTTGTATCTGGCTTTGCGCGGGCATAAAATTGTGCTGGATACTGACGATTGGGAAGGGGCGGGCGGCTGGAACGACATCAACCCCTATAGCTGGTCGCAAAAGCAGCTTTTTAGCTGGCAGGAGCGCGATTTACCCCGCCGTGCTTCTGCCGTAACAGTTGCCAGTCGCACCCTGCAAACACAGGTCTGGGGTTTTGGGGTGAAGCCGGAGCGGGTTTTTTATCTGCCTAACGGGGTTTCACGCTCTAAATATGCTGATTGGTCTGGCCCTATCGCCGAGGAAGCGGCTCAAAGCTGGCGACAAAAGTTAGGGTTGCAGGATAAGCTGGTATTACTGGCTTATACCCGTTTCGCCGAGTTTAAGCCCGAACGCTTGCTCAAAATCGTGAAACGCACTCTGGAAATATTGCCCGAAACTGAGGCGGCAAGGGTGCGGTTATTGGTGGTAGGTGGGGGGTTTTTTGGCGAGGAAAAGAAGCTCAAACAATTAGCTAGGCCCTATGGCCTTGCCGACAAAATTATTACCACCGGGCAAGCGGCCTGGGAGGATTTGCCGGGGTTGTTGCGTTGTGGGGATGTGGCTCTTTACCCCTTTGATGATAACCTGATTAACCGCGCCCGTTGCTCCCTGAAATTTGTGGAGTTGCTGGTGGCGGAACGCCCGGTGGTAACGGAGGCGGTAGGACAGCAAAGCGATTATTTGCGCGAGGGTGAAGGTGGTTATTTAATCCCGCCCGGTGACAGTGAGGCTTTCGCCCAAACTACCGCCCGACTCTTGCAACTTGATTCCGCCTCCCGTCACGCTTTGGGGCTAAAAGGCGCGTCCAGAATATGGGCTGAGTTCGATTGGTCGCGGTTGGCGGGGATTGCAGAAGAAGCGTATAAGTTTTGAGGGTTGAGTTTTGAGTTAAAACGATGGGTTGACTTACTAGACTGACACAGGTATTATTGATAAATAAACCGCTCTCTTGCAGGAAAGCGGTTGTGAAAGCAAAATTGTTCGGCTAGAACATTATATCGTGAGCGGCTTTCAAAGCTACTAAAGTGTATGCTACCAACTTGACAACTACGGTAGCTACTCGAAGTTTTCTCAAGCTAATCACCCCCTTTCTGGCATCACCCTTCGGTGGTGCTTTTTTGTTGTTCTAAAGCTTGTAAACGACGCTGTATGGTTTTTTCTGAAACATTTAGGAGCTGTGCAAGTTCTTTATGAGTAACATTGGGGTTTCTAGCTTTATATTCTAGAATTTGTTGTAACTGAAAAGCCTCTTTCGATGTTAGAAGTCTATTACTTTTGGTACTGTCCTGGCTGTCTAAAGAAGTTTCATCTATTAAGGTGGTTTTTTTTGATTCTTCTGCCTGTTCTGTCTCTTTAAATTTTTTATCAGACAATTCATTTAAGATTTTTTCTGACACATTTGCATTCCATAATTCTTTTAAATCTAAAATAAAATCTTTGACAAAATATGGTACCGACATTGTAATAATCTTTTCGCTTTTGCTAGCACTAAAAAGATCGCTTAAATCAGCAACATAAAATGCCCCCTTCTTTATTATTATATGTTCTTGTTTACGAATATGGCCGGGCGTAGCTATTTGAAAAGCTTTTACAGTATATTTTTTATCCTCGCTTTTAAGAAATTGAATATTCGCTATTATTCTATCTTCGCCACCAAATTCCCCACCCAAAAGGTAAATATTATATGAACCGTTGTCGGCTAGTTTGAATTTAAGAGGGGGTCTGTATTCGATTATGTAGTTATTGAACCAAAGAAAAAAAAGGTCGCTATTATCTGGCTCAAAAGAGACTTCAAATCGCAAAAAATTTTTCTGACTAGATTCCATAAAAAATCCTTTTAAATCAAAAAATTTGAGTTTTACCAATCGCCAAACCCATTCTAATATTAATGTCCTGTTTTGTCAATAGTTTTGTCTAGTAAAAGTCCAGTTTTTGACCAGTTTTAGCAAGGGGTGTGAAGAACTCAAGAAAACCCACCTTCCTTGCCAGTGAAGGGGGTCAGTGGGGTAGGTTTGTTATGGTTTCAGGTGCGACTTTAGCCCCGCCAGATTATGGGTGTTGAGAATATCAATCGGGCGTGCGCCACCCCGCCGGGCGGTGATAACGCCGTATTCGAGGTTGTCGAGGGCGCGGGGAGCGTGGGCATCGCTGCTGATAACCAGCTTCACCTTCTCAGCCAGGGCTTGCTGCACGTGTTCGTCCTTGAGGTCGAGACGGTCAGGGCCGCTATTAACTTCCAGAGCCGTACCAGTCTCGCGGGCCGCCACGAAAACCTTGAGCATATTCAGGTCGGCGGGTTCGCGAGCATTGATGATGCGCCCGGTAGGGTGGGCAATAATATCCACATGGGGGTTACGCATCGCTTTTAGCAGCCGCTCGGTGATTTTCTTGCGTTCCTGCCGCAAACTGCTATGCAACGAGGCCACCACAATATCCATCTGGGCCAATACCTCATCGGCGAAATCCAACTCACCATCGGCCTTAATCTCGACCTCTGCCCCGCTTAACAGGGTGAAGTTATGACCCTCTTTTGCCAGCAAATCGTTGATGCGATAAATCTCGGCCTGTTGCTCACTTAGACGTTCTTCGGTCAGGCCGCGCACCATCCCCAGGCTCTTGGTGTGGTCGGTCATCAGCAAATAACGATAGCCTTTGCGAATAGCGGCACGGGCCATCTCCTCAATACTGGCGGTGCCATCGCTCCAGGTCGAGTGACAATGCAGGTCGCCGCGAATATCCTCCAGCAATACTAAATCTATGTTCAGCTCTCCGGTTTTAACCGCATCGAATTCGTCAGTGCCGTTACGGACTTCGGGTGGCAAATAGGGCAAGCCCAGGTAACGGAAAACTTCCTCCTCGTCTTTGGCGGGCCAGATTTCCTCTTTCTTGATAAAGCCACCCAGACTAAGCTCGTAACCCCGTTTCCAGGCTTCGTCCCGTAGTTTGGCGCGGTGTTCGTCGGTGCCGGTGGTCATCGCCAGGGTGGTGGCAAGTTGCTCCGGGAAGCAGGTAATAAATTCCACCTTGATACCGTTATTCAAAATAACCTCGGCTTTGTAATCGCGGCGTTTCTGGATTTCGCCGATTTCGGGTAGTTTCAGGAAGGCTTCCAGCGTATCGTAAGTGTCGTTGCTACAGGCCACGATACTAATCTGGTCAACTGTTTCCTCGCCCCGCCGCAAAGCCCCGGTAGGCTCGATACTGACAAGATTAGGGTCAACTTGCTTCATGTGCTCCATAAGCTGACGGGCTGCAGGTAGGGCAATTCCCAGCAATAGTTTCTTCTCGCCTCTGGCCCGCACCGCTTCCAGATTTTTCAGCATTGACTCGGCCTTCTTGGCTCCCATCCCCGGCACGGTGGCTACTCGCCCATCCTTGAGGGCTTCCTCAAACTCACCGATGCCCTTAATCCCCAGGTTTTTGTAAAGTAGCATGGCGGTTTTTGCGCCAATTCCCGGCACTTCCAGCAGCGTCACCAGGTCGGGGGGTATTTCTTCTTCCAGTTTGTTTAAGAATCCCAGATTACCTGTCCGCAATATCTCGTCAATCTTGGTAGAAATCGCCTCGCCGATACCCGGCAACTGGCGCAGTTTACCCTCTTTCCAGAGAGCCTGGGCATCCTCGGTGGTGCTGGTTAAAGTTTCAGCCGCCTTGCGATAGGCCGAGATTTTGTAGACATTTTCACCCTTGAGCTCCAGCATATCGCCGATAAGGGTAAATATTTTAGCTAGTTCCTGATTGGTCATTTCAAAAAACCTCTAATTATGGTCGGTTGTCGGTTGTCGGTAAAATTCGTAGGGACACGATACATCGTGGCCACGGTGGTTCTATCCAACTCATGTTAACATATAGGGGAAATTCTACAACACAAAAAAGGCGAACACCTAGTTCGCCCTAATACTGGAATTATTAAAATATCAGTTCAACCTATGAGGCCGGATTCAGGGTGAGTTTGCCCTCCGCATGCTCAAGGATAGTGTTGCGGTTGAAATGATGGGGGTGGTGCTGACCCGCCAGCCAATCATCAATAAAATCGGCGTAATGAGGGCTGAAGGGTGAACCGCCCTGCCCACTGGTAGTGCCAAAGCGAGTCTTTTCCCAATCGCCCAGGTCGGCGATAAGGCGGATAGCACTGGAAGCCCCGTTAAAGGCAAAACTATCGTTGGCACCGCTGTAACCCATCTGCCAGACCGTATCCCAATCCCCACCCACCGGGTATGGCCCACGATTGAAGATGCGGTCAAGGGGCTTTACCGCACCCAACGGGTGGCTATAGGTTAGTTGATGGAGCTTGCCCCATTCCCAGCCGTTAATCTCACCGCCCAACTTGCCCTGCAACCATGTGACAGCCTTTATCAAAGCCTCGCTTAATAGGTTATCCCAGCTTTTGCCAGGGGGTAATAAACTCTGGTCGTTAGCCTCAATCTGGTCAATCAGGAAGGAGAAAGCGATACATTGCAGGCTATTAATTGGGGCCAGTGGATTATCAGTGTTGCCAAGATACCCTTCGGTGACCTTGCCCAATATCGGCTCAAAAACCAGCCGGGAGAGCTTTTGCAAAGTAACTTCATACAAGCATCCTGCTATACTCTGGGTAGTCAGGTTGCCGTCCCAGGTCGCCAGATAGCCCAGAGCCCGGCGTTGCAGGTCGTTTAGCCCTGCCGTATCAATCTGCACCAGACGACGGGCTAACCGCATACCTGGTAGGCTCATCTGGTCAATCTGGAAGCGGGCCATATCGTCCAGCGTCAGTTTTTCTTTGCTGGTAATGAGTTGGCGCAAGCGGGCGGCGCGGTTCTCGCCCAGGTAATCGCTGCCCAACCAATAGGGATAATCATTATCCACCACTTTTTGGTTAGTGGTAATAATATAGCCCTGCTCCGGGTTATAAATGCGGGGTAATTCGTCAAAGGGAATGTAGCCCTGCCAATCGTATTCGCCTGTATGACCGGGACTTGGCACTAAACCCAGACCCTTGCCCCGAATTGGGATATTCCCGGTGAACTGATAGCCGATATTACCCTCCACATCGGCATAAACAAAACTAAGCGAGGGCATGTCCCAGAAGCGGAGAGCTTCCCGAAACTCCTCCCAGTTGCGGGCGCGGCTAATTCTCAGAATAGATTTTACCCCGGTGGCTGGCTCGTAAATAGGCCAGGAAACACTGAGAGGGGCTTCGGTGTCAGGGTTGCTGGCATCGGCGGCTTCGTTTCCAGCGACCTTAAATGAATTCAAAACCGGGCCATGCACACTTCGAGCGTATTCCTCAAAAATGCTCGGTTTACCTATGATTTTGATTTCTTCGCGGGTGAACTCGAATTCCTTCCACTCGCCCTTGTGTTCGTAGCGGCGGGGGTTGGCGGGGTCAACTTTCTCGATAAAGCTGTCCTGAAAGTCAGCCATTGTGTTAGTAACACCCCAGGCAATATGCTGGTTATGCCCGATTACAATTAACGGAACGCCTGGAATACTTGAACCGATTACATCCAGGTCGGGGCAATTAAGGTGCATCTCGTACCATGTTCCCGGCATCAGCACCGCCATATGGGGGTCGTTGCACAGATAGGGCTTGCCACTTTCGGTCTTTTTGCCGCTAATGACCCAATTATTGCTGTTGCCGCCCGTCAGTGCGCCCCTCGCAATTTTAAGCTTGCCAAAATCGTCAGCAATTTTTTCAAGATTCAAGCCGCTATAATCCGCGTCCGGCGGCACAATCAAGGGACGACCCGATAACGTGCGGGTTGGCTCGATTTGGGCAGCTCGCTCGGCTCCCACCGCCTGCACCACTTGGGCACGCACCAGTTCGGTTTCAAGGTTACTGCTTTGGGCCACCGCCATCATTTTGGCCCAGGTCAGGCTGTCAATCGCGCTCCAGGTTTCGGGTTTGTAGCGCAAAATCGCAAATTCCAGGGGTAATTTTTTGGTACTAATAAAGGCGTTAATACCCTCCGCCAGACGGTCCAACACCATCTTTTCTTCGCTCTGCGGCTCAAGGTGGGCGTAATCGTTGTGGGCGGCGCGGCGTAATTGCAAGCGGCGCATCTGATTGTCAATAAAGAGTACCTGCTCACCTAAAATCTCGGCTAATCGCCCCGAAGCCAGACGTCTTTGAAATTCCATTTGCCAGAGACGGTCTTGAGCTTGAACAAAACCCTGAGCAAAGGCCAAATCGCTCAGACTTTCGGCATACAGGTGCGGGATACCCCATTTGTCGCGGATTACTTCAACCGGAGCCTTTAAGCCTTTTAGTTCCAATTTGCCAGTTATTTTGCTATTAAAGCGGGTACGTCCGGCTTGCCACGCTCCGTAACCTACTGCTCCTAAAGCGGTACTGGCTAATAATAAGTTTCGAGGGGCGCGACCACGCTTTTTTGGACTGGTTTCTGTAACATTTGTTATAGGGATTTCAGGCGAAATATTGAGCTTTACATGTCCATTTTTGGAAGAAGCTGGTTTTTTATCACTCATTTTATATGCCTCTTAATTTATTAGTAATCAGTTTTTAGTAATCAGTAGTAAGTTGTCGGTTAACCTAACCCCCTGCCCCCTTCCCTGATTCCGGAAAGGGGGGAAAACTTCTTTATTCTTGCTTCTGTTTTATTACTCCCGACAGAGCGAATGCGTCATCCTGGGGGGTATAGCCGACAAGTTTTCGGGATTCGCTTAAATCCAGGAACGGGTAACGATTATTACTGACCCCGTTTAATATTGCGTAGTTTATACCGTCCGTTTTCAAACAACAATCTACGAGGTGACAAAAATCGCTGTCAGTTAATATTCGGCTCATAATTTCAAGGTTGGGCTCGGTTTGGTTGATTAATTCTTCTCGCAAGATAAACCAGCCGATGCGGATACAAAAAATATTGATGCCTCTGGTCTGGGCAAAAACGGCGGCAGTCGCTTCGCCAAAACATTTAGTAGCAGAATACATCGTTATGGGTTTTAGGGTGAGGTTAGTATTTAATTGGATGCCGGGTTCTTCTTTTTTGTAGCCAAAGACCACCGAAGAACTGCTACCATAGATAACTTTTCTAACTTTAGCTTCGGCGGCGGCGTAAAAAAGATTATAGGTAGCCTTAATATTATTTTCCAGAAGGCTGGCATAGAAATCGGCTTCAGGGTCAGGGTCTGCTCCCAGGTGCAAAATTGTATCTACGCCTTCTACTACTTTCAGTGTAAATTCCAGCTCGCTCAAATTGCCGAAAAGCCATTCGCCCTCTAAACCTTCGGCCTCTTTTGGTGGCTTAATATCGGTGTAACGAAGCTGGTACGGCTGATTGGCCTGGGCTAAGTAGCGACGATAGCTACTGCCGATTCTGCCACTAGCCCCGGTGATTAAAAGAACTGGTCGCCTGTCCAAAATAATCCCTCTTTATTGGTTTATTTTCACTTTGAGCAACTTAATACCCAGGTCGCGCTGGTCGTTGCCGAGGCCAAATTTGGCGGGTTGCCAGGTTTTGTTAACATCCAGCCCTAATATCAGGGAACTTGCTCCCGGTTTACAACTGACCGAACTATTTGTCGCCAAATCCAGAGTGTAGGTTTGTATCTCTGGCTGAATAGTAAGGGTATTAAGAGGAGTTAAGGGTTGCCAGATGTCGTTGCCCAGGCTGATACTCAGGGTTAGCGGCCCAAGTTTGGCAGGACGATTCACCCCAGGGTCAAGGGTAATTTGCAAGCGAGTTGGGCGCGAAGTATCAAAACAGGGCACCCGCAACACTCCTTGCTGCCCTGTCCAGCGATAGGGCGAATTATCCTTTTCAAATTCCAGGCCGTAGAAACCCCGTACCATCGCGGCGTAATCCTGTTTACCAATCTGGATACTCCAACCTTGGGGGCTGTTAACCGTGCCTTGCCCGCCGCCATAACCGCCGCTTTGTTGCTTTTGCACCCGATAAAGGCCATAGGTAAGCTCATTTTCCTGGGTATTGTAGGGTTTTTGGGTGGGTAGGGTTTCAAACTGGTGGAAGTTTAGATTAACTTCGGTATCGAGCTTTAATTCATAGCCTGTTGGGGCGAACCGCCCGCCATCCGGCCCCAGCATCGCCTTGATAGTGTAACCCTGCTTTTCCCAATCGGCCAAAATCAAGGCTAATTCGTCCGGCTTGGGGGCTTGAGTCAGCACAAAGGCCGGGCGGTTGAACATATAAGTCAAGGTGGTGGCAGGCTTGCCGTCGGTATCGCGGTCGCCACTAAAAATAATTATATCCTTTGGCCCAAACTTACCCGCCAGATTTTCCATTTGCTTGACCATACCGGGTGCGTTTGTGCCAGGTCCGTATTCGGCCAGGGTATAGATAGTGCGGTTAGTCCATACCAGGAACATGCACATTCCGGCAGTTAGTATCAATCCTAACCCTAAACCGACCTTATAACCCCGATTTGAAGAGGTTATGACAAGCGGCAACCCGTTGGCTGATTCGACTGGGGAGGAATTTTCTAGTGGGGTTTGAGTTATGGCGAAGGCAATATTAGCCGCGTTTGGCCCGGCAGCCTGCGCATAAACCAATTTCCGCCCGAACCAGCGCGAAAACATAAACTCGGCCCATTTAGTCACATCCGGCAAAACCGCCAACAATGCATAGGCGATAAATATCGAGAAGGCCGGGACAGTGACGTTTACATAGCGGCGCAGACTATAAATATAGCCTTCCTGGGTATAGTTTTCGTCAATAAAGGTGTAGCTGACAATCAGCGAGAGCGCGAGGAATAGGGCGGTGCGGGTGTTGAGTTTGCGGAACAGCAATGCCGCCATCCCTAAAATTGCCACTAAGATACCGAGGGGCGAGAAATACCAGCCCAGCCGTAAAAGGTTACGTTCAGGGCCGAGGCTGGTCGGTGCGCCGATATAGCTCTGCCAGCTTAACAGGTATTCGTAGGGGCGGCTGCGTCCGTCGGTTCCTACATAGTAAATGCGGAAAAAGTAGTTGTAAATAAAATAAAAAGCAACGATAGCCGCCAACCCGCCGCTAATCCAAAGCCAGCGTTTGCCCAGCCAGCTTTCCACCGCCCGAACTCGCCCTGGCATGGCATCTAGCACCAAAATTACCAGAAAACCCGCCACCGCCGCCGGGATAATAAAATGCAAAATGCTACGATAATCGCCGATTTTGTTATGGAAAATACCTTCCCAATAGGCCAGCGCGAAAATGCGGATATGCAACACCATCTGCAGTAACAGCAAGCCAAAAGGTGCTACCAACCACCATTGTGGGGCGGCCCAACGGCGGGACAGGCGCATCCATAACAGGTAAGGCACTATTAACCCTAACATTATGGGAGCTTGCGAGGCGTGCGCCAGACCTAACAACCCAAACGCGACTCCCGCCCCAAAGCCGCCTAATCTACCTACCCCACCGTCTCCTGTAGGGGCGGGGGTTTCCGCACCCTCTTTAGGCCGCACCATCAAAATAAAGGCGTAGAGGCCGGTGAAGGTCAGGAACTCGCCCATAGTTTCCCAGAGGGTTTGACGGGCGAACCAGACCTGCACCCCGTTCAGGGAAAGCAAAAGCCCGGCTAACAGGGCAATCCACTCACCCCGTTTGCCCGGAAAGAGGCGACGGGTAGTCAGGTAAACCGCAAACACTGCCAGAATTCCTAGAAAAGGCGTAACCGCTAAAGCCCCATATGGCCCAAATAGACTATAACCTATCGCCAGGACAGTAGGATAGAGGTGGAAAAATTGGGGGATAACCTTGCCCGCGTTTAGCCCTTCCAGGTTATCCATTACATAATAACCGGGGAGTCGCTGGAAATCCACAAACAGGAAACGCCCCACCCCACCCGGCATCCCCTGTAGCAGCAAAGGATAGTTGCGAGAATCTTGTTTGCCAATGGTCGGCAGGAGCGGGTCCTCAATAATCAAAGTTCCTGTGCGGGCAATATTCACCCCACTAATGTAATAAACCCCGCTATCTTGCGCCCCAACTACGGTTTCGTGTTGGGCCAGATAAAACAGGATAGTTGTCCCGGCTATCAATAAAGCCAAAAGCCAGCCAGTTAAATTTTCCCGGCTAAATTGTATTCTGGCTAATTTGGGAAGTTTGTAGCCCAATCGCCATAATCCAACCCCGCCAACTACCGTCCAGATTGCCATTACTGCCAGCAACGCCCCCGCCGAAAATACGCCAAATGAGGCCAGTACCAACCCCACCCAACTATCCAGCATTAGACTGAGGGCTATCGTCCAAAAAACATGCTCGGCCAGACTTAATTCAGGCTGGCCTTTCTGACCATCTTTTTTTCCAGGTTGTAATATAAGGTTGTAGGTAATAAAACCGGGCGCAATTAACAGGAAGATGGCGACAGGTATCGCCAAAAATAGGGGTAAATAACTGGCTAACAAAAACTAAAAGCCTCCTCAAGATAAGGGCTGAGTAGAAGTTCTCTTAACATGTTCGCCCGAATTATATCACAAGGCTAGCAATCTAAAATCTAAAATCTAAAATCGAACAACCAGAAACTATTTTTTCTTGCCTTTGCCGTCCCCGTTTTCTTTGTCATCGGGCTTATCTTTTTTGGGCTTACCCTTATCCTCATCATCATCTCCCCCAGATTTCGGGGGCGGTGCCGGGGTTATAAGGGAGGGTTGGGTAGTAGTAGGTTGGGTAACTGGCGTCCCGTTAATGGTGATTATAGTTATTATTATAAACTGACCGTTTTCTATGCGTTTAGTCTTGAATTTCAAAACTAACCCAATAGAAAGGCGGGGGCCATAAGCTTGCACAACATCAGGATTCAGCACAAATTCGGTATTATTGACCACCACCACCGTCAGGTTGTTAATAACGTTAATATAGGTGATTGGCCCTTCTATCTCGACTTCCGCCCCAATTGATGGTAAGGTCGGCGCGGGGGTACTACCTGCCGTAGAGGTTGTGGTTGTGACAGTAGTCGGGCCGTTTCCAACCGTTGGGGTAGCGGTTGCTGTTCTGGTAAAGGCTATAATGCTGGCGGGGGCGAAAGTTGGATTAGGGGTACTCGTTAACTCAGAACTGCCGGTCGCACCACCAAAAATGATAGCCATTATCAAAGCTATTAGTCCCACAAAACCAAGTGTCGCTCCTAATATCACGAATGGGGTACTGAAAAATAGCCCCGAAATACTACCCGGAATAGGGTGCGGTGGTGGAGGTGGGGCGGTGGGCGGGCTTTGGGGCGGGGTGCCACTACCGGGCGGAATCAGGGCGGCGTTTTGAGCTAACAGGTTTGCCAGAATAGAGTTGCTCACTCCCGCTGCTAACGGGTACGGCGGTAAGCTAATGACGGTCTGGGCGGTTTCCAAGATGGGCTCTAAAGTGCGGGCCGTTTCGGGGAAATTAAGTAGGGCAGCCTGAACCGATGCCCCTTGTCGAACCAGGATCAGGCAATTATCAAAATGTTCGGCCAGTAATAATTCGCTGGGCCCGCCCGCGTCGCCACTCATGGCTGTTCTCTTTTCTTTTTCTTGCTGTTGGTTGTTTCGGTTTCAGATAAGTATATTTTCAGGTTTTGCACCGCCCGGTATTGCAGCGATTTTACCGCAAGTAAAGTTTTGTCCAGCATACTACATACCTGTTCCAGTTCAAATCCCTGCACGAAACGCAATACAAACACAGTGCGCTGGTCTTCAGGCAAGCGAGCAACCGCCTGACTTATTTCCTCGCGCAAGGCTATCTGGCTGGCAAGGTCGCCGCCATCTGCCGCCCCCGCATCGCCCAATCCGTCCCATTCTTGCATTTTATCTAATGAAACTTCATTTTGTTTGTCGCGCTGGCGGAAATAATCTACCAACAGGTTATGGGCAATCCTAAAGACCCAGGCTTTGAAGGGGATTTCGCGCAATTCATAGCCGCTAATCCGCTCAATTACCCGTGATAACGTTTCGCTGGTAATATCCTCGGACTGGCTGCGGTTGCTGGAATGATAATAGGCATAGTTAAAGAGGCGGCTGGCGTAACTTTCAAAAAGTACCCGCACCGCCTCTGGGTCACGGGCTTTTAAACCCGCGACCAACCTGCTATCGTCCCACTCTCCCGCTGAGGTCAATTAACTGCTCCGCAAAATCTGCTTTGCTTTATTTTTTGCCCTTGCCGCCTTCAGGGCCTTTACTTTTATGTTTCCCATCCTTCTCATCGTCGTCATCGCCACCCTTTACAGGTGGTTGCACCACTACTACGGGTGGTTGCACTACCACCACCGGTTGGGTAACAACCGCGCCGTTGATGGCGATAATAGTTATCAGGATGAATTGCCCATTCTCAATCCTTTTGGTTTTGAACTTCAAAAACATCCCGATAGCCAGACGCGGTCCATAAAACTGAACCGTTTCGGGGGCAAGCACATACTCCACATTGTTAATCACTACCACCGTCAGGTTATTGATAACGTTAATATACGTTATTGGCCCCTCAATCTCAATTATGATGTTGGCCGGGGGTAGGGTTGAGGTAGGTGATACCGCTACCGTCGGGGTTGCTCCGGCGGTGGGACTGGTAGCAGGGGTGGGGCTGACACCTGGGGTAACACTAACCGTCGGGGTGCGGGTCAAGCCATAACCGGGGGTGCTGTTGGTGGTCTGGGTAGTTTTCTCAACGGGGGTTACAGTTGGCACTAATATTACATCCGCCAACTTTTCGATAACCATCGCCACAAATTCCCCGCCGCTTAAAGTTCGCCCTACTATGCTGACCTGCGAACCCACTTTGGGTTGACCGCTAATAACCGTGCCAGGTTCAATCATAATGGTATGTTGGCTAACCACCCAGGCTTTGTCACTCTGACTGCTGACCTCTCCCTGCAAACTCCAGGCTGAACCGGGGTTTGGGTTAATCCCACCCGTTTCCGTGCTGCCACAAGCCCCTAATACCATAGGCAACACCAATGTTAATACTATCATAAACAAAATTCCGCTTTTTAGCTTCGTAAAACCTTGCATCTAAAACTCCCTCCTACATAGTAATCTAAAATCGTAATCTAAAATCTAAAAATGCTACTCAAAAGGCTAAGGTCGCGATTTGCTGGTTTTTGACTTTTGACTTTCGACCTTTATCTTTCAACTTTGTGTTCCGTTCGCGTTCGCCATCTTCTAACGCAAAAAAATCGCAAAAGTGGCGGTAATTTTAACCAGTTTTGAAAATTGGATAATTTTTCGATTTTGGATGTTCGATTTTGGATTCCCTGATATGTTATAATGCGCGTATTAATGTTCGTAAAAGTTAGAGGAGCTTACCCCAATGCCCGACACAACTACTGCTACATTGCCCCCTATTATTGAAAATAGCGTCGGCGAAGTGGTCGAAACCAGCCTGACCGGGTATATCGCCCAGACCTATGAACTGGATAACCCTCCCCCGTTTGGTGGACTTGTAAGAGTTAAGGATAAGGGTGGGCGTTGCCTGATTTATGGAGCGGTCTATCATAGCGCGACGGGGGGAATTGACCCTGGGCGACGGGCTTCAGTCCGGTCAGGTGGCGGGCAGCAAAGACCCGTAGACGAGCAGGTTTATACCGCCAATCCACAACTTACCCGCCTGTTACGGACGGAGTTTGGGGTGGTGGTGCTAGGTTGCCGCAAGCTGGACGAAAACGGTCAACCCCGCTCTATCAACTATATTTTCCCAGACTATCCCCCACCCCTGCACTACAGTGTTAGCCTGTGCCAGCAGGAAGAATTAATCGAATTTACCGATAGTCCCCAATATCTGCGGACACTCTTGCAAGCGGCTAATGCCCCGGTGGAGGAATTAACGGCGGCTTTGTTGCGGCGAGGGGCGGAGGCACGGGGCAAAGAAGGGCGCGAGTGGCTAGTAAATACCGGGAAGAATCTGGCTCGGTTGCTTAAAGAGGATTATGATCGGCTGCGAACAATTCTGGAAAAGTGTGAGGTTTAGTTATGTCAAGTAGCCGTAAACCTGAAAAGTTTTTAGGGGTAATTACCAAAGGTTCGCTGGGCAAGGGTTTGCAGGTGCGGATTCGGACGCATCTATCGCTGGAACGAATCCAGACCGGGCAATTTGTGGCGATAGAGTGTGATGGTGTCCGTTTTTTTGGTTTGTTGACCGATATTTCGCTGGAAACCACCACCGACAGCATTTTGCTAGACCCGCCTGACGATGATACTTCCAGTCTGGTGCGCGAGGTTTTGCAGGGGGTCTTTACTTTTGGCGATGCCCACGTAGATAATCGGTTGGCTCTTTATGAGGGCGAGGAAGCCCCCCGCCCGGTAAGGAGCGTGCCAAGCCATTTCACCCCGGTTTATATTGCCGAGGAAAACGACTTTGATCAGGTTTTTGGCACTGAGGATTTAGCCGAGGGCGGCAGCAGCTTTGCGATTGGCAAGCCCCTGGATATGGAAATTGATATTTGCCTTGACCTGGAAAAATTTGTGGAACGCTCCAATGGGGTGTTTGGCAAAAGCGGCACGGGCAAGAGCGTCTTAACCCGCCTGATATTGGCCGGACTTATCCGGGGTAATATCTGCTCCAATCTGATTTTTGATATGCACAACGAGTATGGCGAAGGCTCCCAGGCTGAAAATAAATCGGGCTTTATGAAAGGCTTAAAACCGCTCTTTGGTTCACGGGTGATGGTCTGGGCGGTGCGCGACCAACGCCCCGGCAGCAACGGACATCACGCCCCCACGCGGGTGGCAACCGATGGTGAGCTTATTATTGGGATGAACCAGATTGAGGTTGAGGATATTTTGTTGCTCCGCCAGGAGTTGGACTTGAACCAGACCGCCGCCGAATCAGCCTATCTTTTGCGGGACAAGCTGGGTGAAAACTGGATTTCCAGCCTGTTGAAAATGGACTCGGAGGATGTAAAAGAAATATCTGACCGCACCGGAGCTAATGTCCAATCGGTATCGGCCTTGAAGCGCAAACTGGAAGCGATTCGCCGCCTGCCCTTTGTAGAAGAAAGCTGGAAACTGACCAACCTGAAAGATATTGTTGAGAATCTGGCGCGGGGCAAGCATGTTATTGTCCAGTTTGGCAGTAGCGATAGCCTGTTGGGTTATATGCTGGTGGCTAATATTCTAACTCGGCTGTTGCATGACGAATATCGCCAGAAGGTCGAGAAATACAACCGCACCCGCAATGTCGCCGATAAACCACGTAGGGTGATGATTACCATCGAGGAAGCCCATAAATTCCTGACACCGGAGGTCGCAGGACAGACGATTTTCGGCACTATTGCCCGTGAGATGCGTAAATATTTCGTCACTCTATTGGTGGTTGACCAACGCCCCAGTAGCATAGACAGCGAGGTAATGTCCCAAATCGGCACGCGCATCGTAGCCCTGATTAACGACGAACGAGATATTGAGGCAGTCTTTACGGGAGTAAGCGGTTCAAGCGGCTTAAAAACGGTGCTGTCCTCGCTGGATAGTCGCCAGCAAGCTTTGTTGCTGGGACATGCTGCGCCGATGCCCGTAGTATTGCGGACGCGCCCTTATGATGAGACCTTTTACAAACAGATTACCGCTGGGATGGGAGCTTTCAGCAGTAGCGTTTCGTGGGAAGAGCTAACCGAGGAGGAACAGGAAGAAAAGGTTCTGGAAGAAGAAAAAGACCTTTACGGATAAAAAAACCGGGATGAAATCACCCCGGTAGCATTTAATTTTTAATTTTGAAATTATAGACCCAGGCGGAACATACCCTTGCTGACGCGCTTTTCCAGCTCTTCATCGGTCAGTTTACCCAGGCCCTGAGATTTGATAGCTTCAAGTTCCTGGGAAGTTAAATCATAACCTGCGGCTTTGACCGCATCTTCAGGATTACCTAACAACTGGCGTAGGAAATCCCGATCATTATTAGCGCGGGCAATCAGAGCCTTCAGTGCTTCGTTGGACATTTTATAGAACCCCTTTCTCATAGTAGTGCTTGATACATTTAATCATTGGTTGATTTCCTCAATATATTAGCATTACTTATCAATGGTTGTGTATGATTTCAGTCACTCAATTGTGGCACAACCGCCCTGAAGAATCCAGTACAGTTTTTTAATCTACCGCTAACCCACTGGTCTTAAACTTTTCCAGAAGCTTGTTAGCTTTTTCATAGGCTAATTGAGCTTCACAGGCATCGAAAGTAAAACAGGCTTGCATCAGGAATTGTAAGCCCTTTTCAACTTGTTCCTCGCGTTTGCCGCGCTCCACCAGATTTTCCTGTAACTCCTGCAAAATCAACTCGGACCAATACATTTTGGTATAACACATTTCAAGATAAGCGCGGGGGGGTTCCAGGGCTTCCAGGCTGGCAGCGTAGAATTTAGCGGCCTGTTCGTATTGATGTTGTTTGAAGGCCAACCGCCCCTGCTGTAAACGGGCCTGCCCCAGCATTGATGGGTCGCCCAACTGTTCCTCGATAATTTTTACACTTTCATCGAGATAGGTGGCGGAATGGTCGTAATCGCCCAGTTCGATTTCCAGCATACCCCGATACAAATTGTTGTTAGCCAATACTTCGGGGCTACCGCTCTCCATAGATTTGGCAAATCCACGGGAGAGCCATTCTTGCGCGTCGCCCAGGTTGCCGCTTAACAGATGGGCCCAACCGCTATTATTGCAACCTTCGGCAACTGTGACAGTTGAACCGATAGTCTCAGCCAACTTTAACCCGGTATCAAAATATTCCAAAGCTTCCTGGACTTTCCCCTGTTGCAGCAAGATTCGCCCGCAATTCTCCTGGGCACTGGCGGCTAATATCAGGTTGGAGTCGCGCTCGAAAATCCGGCGGGCTTCCTGATAATATTTAAATGCACCGACCAATTGTCCCTGTCGTTCCGCCACATAGCCCAGGTTGCCGATAATGCTGCCCAACGCTTCGGCATCTCCTACTTTTTCGGCATTGGTTCGAGCCATTTTCAGGAAGTTGGAAGCCTGTACCAGATTACACCGAATAATCATAATTACTGCCAGGTTAGTATAAGTCCGGCCTACTTCGGCAATATTAGAGGTATGTTCAAATATTTCCAGAGCTTTAGTCAGACTAACTTCAGCATCATCAAGCTGCCCGGTTTCGCTGAAAACCGTCCCCAGGTTGGCATAGGCCCGCCCGATATCCACCTGTACATTACGGTCATCATCGTTAAGACTGTTAAGTAAATCGAGAGTTTCCTTGAAAGCGTTAAGGGCTAATTCACCCCGCCCTTGCCGATAATAAACCAGACCAACCTGGGTCAAAAGTTTGGCCCGAATCTGGGTAAGGCTATGGTCGGGCTGTTTTCCCTTAACTACTGCCCGATACTCGTTATCGGCTTTGTTATAGGTTTCGAGGGCTTCGTCCAGGTCGCCCCGCCGCCCCTGCACTTGAATAACCCTGGCCCACAGGTCTATCCGGGCCGTAGGGTCGGGGGTCAATTCTAAAGCTTCTTGAAAGTTGGTTAGAGCTCCGGCGTAATCAGCTTTTAGAGCCAGAATTTCGCCAATATTAGTATTAACCTCAACCTGCCGCCCTATTTCAGGTTGTCGTTGCCGTTTGAAGCGTTCTTTGGCCTCATAATAGGCTTTTAAGGCTTCATCGTTACGGTAAAGGTTCTTGCGCAAATGTCCGGCCTGTTGTAGATAAAAAATCGCTTTTTCATTATTATCGGTGTTGTTGTAGTGATAGGCCAAATCGTCTAGCACCGTAAAGTCGTGGAGGCGGTCAACTTTGAATATCTCAATCGCCTGGGCAATTTGTTGGTGGAACTGCTTGCGCTCGGCTTCCAGCAGGTTGTTATAGGCCACCTCACGGGTCAGGGAGTGGCGGAAGGCATATTCCGGCTCTGGCTCTTGCCGTTCAGTATAAACAAAGTCTTCGTTATGGAGGTCGGTGATAGCCTCTTCTACCTGGGCTTGCTGCTGACTAAAATTATCTACCGCCAGCAAGAGGCGTTGCTCAAAGCGCGGCCCAATTACCGAGGCCACCTGCAAAACCCGTTTGTCGCGCCCAACCAGTTTATCTACTCTAGCCAGCAAAATTTCCTGGAGCGTTTCGGGCAGTTTGAAATTATTGAGGTCGCCTACAACTCGCCAGCCGCCCGCTTCCTGGGCATCTTGAATAATTTGTTTGGCATCTAACAGGGCTTTGAGAATCTCCTCGGCAAAGAAGGGATTGCCGTTTGCCCGTTCCACCATTTGTAATAGAGTTTCGGGTAGTTGGGGTAAAAGGTCAGGGTCGGCACTTGCCTGGGAAGGTGCTAACCCGGCAGTCACTTCCAACATCTGACGAGTCAGGGCTTTAACCTGCTCGGAGTTAAGGCGTTCCAGGCTAATTTGCTCATAATGACTGGGTTGGGCCACCCACACCCGGTTAAAGTCAGGGCGATGCAACAGTAACAACATTACCTGCATCTCAGAACTTTCGCTGATAACTTTTTGCACCATGCGGTCTAAAACTTCGAGGCTACTGCTATCGGCCCAATGCAGGTCGTCCAGTACAATCATCAGGGGGCTGGTTTCGGCTTTTTTCAAAAGGAAATCACTGATACTATCGCTCAGAAGGCGGCTACGCAGAAGCGGGTCAAGGTTCTCGACAAAGGAGTTACGCAAATTTATACCAACGGCCCGCCCTAACAGCGCGGCTAGTTCGCCATATTCTTCTTCATCGTCGTTTTGATTGCTCTCGCCCATCAACAGACTGACCTGGGCCAGCAATTTCTCCTTAACGGCTTCTTCGTCGTCGTTATCGTTAATATCGCAGAGCTTGAAAATGGCGTTGCGGACGAGGCTGAAAGGCTGGTTGGCGGAATAACTAAAGGCCGCTCCGGAGATATAACGCAAATCGGGGTAGGCGTTGGTGGCCCGTCGTTTGAACTCACGCAAAAGGCTGGATTTACCCACTCCGGCCTCGCCTGTCACCGAAACGACTTGCCCTTTGCCCTGCATTGCGGCACTAAAGCGCGTCCAGAGCAAGCCTAATTCTTCTTCTCGCCCGATTAGCTGTAAATCTTTGCCTACCAGACCCCGGCGGTTGGCCCGTTGAGGTTTTGGCCCGATAACCTCAAAAGCCCGGACTGGCTCACGCTTGCCCCGAATCTGGCGTTCGCCTGTATCCACAAAATCAAAGGCGTGCTTGGCTAGTTTAAAGGTTTCGTCACCTACCAGAATTTTGCCGACCCGCGATTCGTGTTCCAGGCGAGATGCGAGGTTTACCGTGTCGCCCATCACGGTGTAGGTGCGGTAACTAACCCCATCTACCTCGCCCCCGACCTCGGCAGCGTTGACCCAACCCGTGTTAAGGCCAATCCGCATTTCTAGCCCCACCCCTTCGTCTTTTTGCAGACGGCGGCTAAACTGGGCTAATTGGCTTTGCATACCGATTGCGGCTCTAATAGCCCGTTCCGGGTGGTCTTCCAGGGCTTCGGGTGCGCCAAAACGGGCCATAATATTATCGCCCTGATATTTATCAACACTACCACCGACGCTGATGATTTCCCCGGTTAAGAGGCTAAAAACCTCGTTCATAATGCTGGTAACTTTTTCCACGTCCATTTTTTCGGTCATAGCGGTATAACCGTGAACGTCGGCAAAAAGCACAGTGCAAATCCGGCGGTCATTGGGGTAACTTTCGCGCCGATTGCCACATTCATAACAGAAGGTGGATTTGTTGAGGGTTAGGAGGTTTCGCTGTTCACGCAAACGCCGACCGCAACGCCCGCAATAATTCGCGGAATCGGGGTTTTCGTTTCGGCAGTAGTTACAGGTTGTCATTGTCCCCTAAATAAAAACTTACTTGTTTGGTGCCGCTTAAAGCACCGGGAAATTACTGTTCCATTAACCGCTTGCGTTTGGCGATAAGGTTGCGCCGTCGTTCGTCACGCATCCGCGGGTTAAGCACCATCAGGGTAATTTTAATTCGGTTAATCAGTTCTTGCGGGAAAAAAGGTTTGGTAATATATTCGACTGCCCCTTCTTCCAGGCCGTGAATATAATCTTCGTCGGCGGCTTTGGCGGTGAGCATTATCACCGGGATGCCAGCCGTATCCGGGTCCATTTCAACTTCCTTCAGCACCTGCCAGCCGTCCATTTCAGGCATCATTACGTCCAACACGACCAGTTCGGGGCGTTCGCTCTTGATTTTCTCCAACCCTTCTTTTCCGTCACGAGCCGACACAACCTCAAAGCCTTCGCCCAACAGGTTGGTTTCAACTATATCTATAATTCCTGGCTCATCGTCAATCACCAGAATTTTACGCCCGACACTTTCGATAGACATACGTTTTCTCCTAGCGGTTTCGTGTTTGCTTGGTACTTGCCTCTATTTGGGCAATTCGATTTTTGGTTTTACTATTCTACCCTATTAATTTACATTTGCCTACATTTCCCCCAGAAAATTAGTAGGAGCAGGCTCTGTCCTGCGATAAACATCGGCTGACGGAACATCCTCCTACTAATTTCACTATCCCCCAGCCCCTAACTCCCGTCCCCTGTACTTCTCATCCTTCATCCTTCTTTTCCGGGTCTACCCGCCAGATGAGGAGGGTGAAGATAAAGCTGCTACCTTCACCGATGGTGCTTTCCACCCAGATTTCGCCACCATAGCTATTCACAATATTTTTGCAGATATAGAGACCCAGACCTGTCCCCTGCGTTTTGCGGGTCAGGCCGGTTTCAGCTCGGTAGAATTTATCGAAAATCTTGACTACATGTTCCGGCGCAATACCCTGCCCCTGATCGCTCACCCGGATTTCAAATTTCTCGCCGTTCTCGATGCGTCGGGCGGCAATGGTGATTTTACCACCGTCAGGCGAATACTTGATAGCGTTGGAAACAAGATTTATTATAATTTGTTCAAATTGGTCTCGGTTGCAACGAGCGCGGGCATCTTCGGGCGGCAGGCTTAATTCCAGCTCGTGGTTGCCCAATTGTCCCTGAAAACTGGCAACGGCATGGTTTATAGCTTCGCGGACGTTTACGGGTTGGGGGCTGATTTTGAAGCGGCCCGATTCTATGCGGGATACACTCAACAGATTATCAATCAGGTTAGTCAGGCGGTTAGAAGCTTCATCAATGCCGTTCATAAAGCGTAGTTGTTTTTCGGGGGTCAGTTTTAACTCCGGCCTGAGCATGGTGCTGGCATAACCTTTGATAAGGGCTAACGGGGTTCTGATTTCGTGGCTGGCAATGCTCACAAAATCATCTTTGGCTCGGTCAAGGTCTTTTAGTTCTTCGTAAGCTCTTTGGATTTCGGTATAAAGCCGGGCATTTTCCAGAGCCAGGGCCGCCTGATTAGCAAAGGTTAGCAGCAAATTAATTTCGTGTGGGCTAAAGTCGCGAGCAATATAATCAATGCCATACATTACCCCCACAATTTTGTCGGCGGTTCGGAGCGGCACACTTAGCAGCGAACTGACCCCAAACGAAACGGCGTTACTGAAGCGGGCATCCTCCGCCACGTTCACCACAATCAGCGGGCGGTCACGCTCCACAATCCCCGCGCTAATCTCAGTAAAGAGGGGTGAATTTAACCACTCGATAATTTCGGGGGTGCAGCCGCTTTGCCCATAATCCAGATTCACTACCGGGCGATTTTCGGCCTCATTATACAAAGCTACCGCTCCGGCATTGAGTTCAGCCATCTCACACAATGCCCCTGCCGCCGCATTCATTACCTGCACAATATCGAGGCTTTCGCCCATTCGCCCGCTCAGGTCGTTTAGTTTGCCAAGTTGATAATTATGGAAGCGCAACATTTCCTCACGGTGGCGGATGATTGCGTCACGGGCGTTCATGTAAGCCTCGGCAACGGCAGCGACCTGAAAATCCATCGCCTCGTTAATGCGCTTTTCCATTTGCATCACGTTGGCGGGGAAGGCAACCCACAGCCGACTTTGCAACATGCGCTGCACCGAGTCCAGCACCGCGCTTCGGAACACCGCCAGCGACAGCAGCAAATCCTTCATCAAGAAGCCCTGCCGCAGCCGTTCGCTTGCCATATCACGCGCCATACGGGTCACCTGGTCAAGTAATATATCCTGTTCGCTGCGGGTGTTCGCCATCAAGGCTCGAATGATAAGTTCAAGGCTTTGCTCGTGATAAAGTTCGGGGTTACGCAGTTTTTCAAGCTCGGCAAAGGAAGGCGACTCGCGTTTGATTGCTTCCCACCACTCGTTAAGGATGCGTTGGGAGTCGCGTTTAAGGAAACGGGCCACGCTTTGAAAGGTAGTGGCAGAGTTATCCTTACTATTACCAGAAGGATTCAGGCTAAAAGCAGAAAAATACATGTGGGTAATTCCTTGCCTCTCAAATGTTGCTGGTGAGACTGTCCATAGATTATAGCATAACCAGGCAATAATTCCGGTTTGACATTTTTTGAAGGGCGACTTATTCTAAGCCCCATGAAAGCTAAATTAAGGGTTGCTTCCGTACCGATAATAGATTTTTTGCCGCGCCTGACTCTAGCCCGCGAGGGCTGGTTACGGCTGGCATTCGTAGGGGCGGGTCTGATTGGATTGTTCCGGCTACGTGGTTTATTGAAACCTAACCTCCCTACCCCGGACAGGCACAAGGCCAGTCCCTACTCAGGAAGAGGGAAACTAAACGCTGCTTCCAGCAAAGTAAGTGGTAAAGTTGAGATAAAGCAGTTTTTTTTAACCCGGTTAGCCCTTACGGTTGTAACTACTGCCCGTAACCTGTGGTTGGGTTTGTTTGCCTATATGCTTTATTTCTACCGTGACCCCCAGCGCGACCCGATTGCCAGCGACCCCCATCTTATCTATGCTCCGGCGGACGGCAAGCTGATTTCGATTGAGGAAGTGGATGAGCCAAAATTTATCGGCGGTCGGGCTATTTGCCTGACTTTCAAGGTGCGTCCCTGGTATGTGCAGCTCCAACGTGCCCCTATCGCCGGACAGTTGCGTTATCTGTTTATTGAGATGGCGGCAGACGAACGCACCAACTACCTGGGCTTCACCGGAATTGAAAACCGCCGCGCTACTCTGGCTCAACGCAAGAAAACGCCCCGCCTACCCGCTTTTCTAAGTGAACGCCGCCCAGCCTCAGTGCGCCTGGATGCCGGACAACCTGTTTCGGTTGGTCAAAAGCTTGGTATTAACAGCTTTGGGCTAGGTAGTAGGGTGCAATTATTTCTACCTGCCGATAATAGCGTGGAGCTGGTCGCCCAACCCGGCAATTTTACTCAGGCTGGTATGACAGTGCTGGGTCGTTTCCGGGCGTAGCGGTTGGCGGTTGACCTAACCCCTAGCCCCCTTCCCTGATTGATGGAAGGGGGAATATGACTCCCTCTCCTTGCTCCTGTTTCCTTTATTCTGACTACTGATTACTTACTTCTGACTCGTGGTTGACAAACCCAGACGGGCTTATTATACTCAAACTGAGTATGCGCCCGTAGCTCAGGGGATAGAGCATCCGCCTTCTAAGCGGATGGTCGTTGGTTCGAGACCAACCGGGCGTATTTTTTATTGGGTTTTATTGAGTTTGTAGGCCGTCACAATCCGCTCGTAAGGGCCAACACAAATGATAGTATCGCCCTGGTTTAGTTGAAGTTGGGAATTAGGGTGAAAAGTTGGTTCTATCTGCCGGATATCCAGATATTCACCCAAAATATGTTCCTGGGTTAAGTCTATTTTGCGATCAACTTCGGGGGCCATGTGGCTGATAATCGGCATTTTGGTTATTTCGTAGAATCCCTGCACCGTTAGTTTATCCAGTTTACTCCCCGCTTTTATTACCAACTTTGCCACGATAAAAGGGCGACGTTCCAGGTAAAAAGTGCTGACCACCTCATAATCCAGGGCGGCAGCCACATAATAAGGTGCAGCCAGCGAGGATGTACTGTAGATAGTCTCGATGTTGAAAGTTCTAGCCACTCGCTCCGCCAGATTATTATCGAAAACGCGCATTACTACCTGTATCCATTTATTACGGTTGGCTTCAATAGAGTGAAACTCACTATGGGCGGTCATGGCTGATTCAAGGTTGGCAAGGGCATCGCTGGTCAGAAAGGCAATCGCCCGTGCTTTGTGCAAATTAACCGCCTTCAAAACCTGAGGCAAGCGGGCATCACCAAAGATTAGCGGCACCCCCAGACGGCTGGCCTCGCTATTAAAACGACCATGCTCATTTTTCTCGATAACCGCCACCTGCTTACCCTGTTCCAGCAGCCCCAGCATCACCTGATAACCTACCGAACCCAGGCCGCACAATATAACGTGGTTTTCCATCTCAGTGGCTCGCTGGCGACCTACGGCTTGTTCTATACGGCGGCTGATAATAAAATTGGTTACGTAGGCGTAAACTACCGACATCGAAGCGGCCCCCACCAAAATTAACATTATGCCAAATATTTTCAAGGGCCAATCCTGCTCGGCAAAATTGTAATCGCCAAAACCGACAGTGGCGATTATTGTCACGGTGAAATAAAGGGCATCAAGCAAGGTAAATTCATGAATTGTGCCCTGGGGAGTGGGCAAATAGCTATGATAAAACATCCACAACATAACGGTGGTAAAGGCAATAATCAGCCCTACCGCCAGCAAAGCGTAACGGAAGGGGCGTTCCAAATCCCGCAAAATGTTAGCCACAAAGCGGCGACCTTGGGGAATCATCTGGCGGCGACGCAGTCTGGTTTTAAGCTTTTGCTTTTTGTTTACACCGTCGCGGTCAGTTTGAATAGCATCCAGGCTAACAATCGCTTCCAGCAAATCTTTCTGTTCAAATTTTACACCTGGTATTTTCTTTAACTCGTCGGGTTGTCCCATCAGGGTAACAAATTGACCGGGTTGTACTATAAAATCGTGAGGCGGGCAAATTTCCCAGGTACGGTTTTCCAGGTTTTGATTGCGGGCTAGATTTGGTCGTCCGTTTTTCATAAAAGTTACGGCATTGACATTTTTGTAGTTACGCACTACTAAAGGGGTGACGTTGCCATATAGCTGGTGGATGGGGCCGGGATGCTCTACGGCTGCCTCCACTACCGCAATATCCTCACCCTGGGAGTGGAACAGGTGCAACACGCTGGAAGGGTCACAGGCTTCTACAAAGGACGGCCCCGCCTTTTCGGAGAGGCTCAACGCCTGGGAATTCGCCAGAGCCTGGGTAAGTTGTTCGCCGATGTTCTGATTAAAAAAGCTGGCAACCGCCCGAATTCCCTTGACCATATCGTTAGCCGCCAGCACGATTTCCAGGTTGTGCAAATCGTTTTCCTCGCAGGCGATAATAGCCGAAGCTTGATAAATTCCGGCCTCAATCAGGGTTTCGGGAATGCGGCTATCATCCTCAATCAAGGTCACTCCCCAGCGGCGGGCTTGCCTTGATAGACGGGGGTCAGGGTCATCGTCTACTACCACTACTTCTAACCCGGCTTCCCGTAGCTGCTCCAAAATTCTGAAGCCCAGATTATGTAAGCCGCAAAGAATTACCAGGTCGTGCTCTCGCCCGTCGTTTCGGTTGCTATTTTCAGTTTCGGGGTAAAGTTCGTCGGTAATCAAATCTGACATTAATTCTTGTCCTGTGGGTTAAAAAAATCTAAAATCTAAAAAGGAATAAGGAGTAAGGAGTCAGAATAAAGAAAGAGAATTTTGTAGGGTTAGACCAGTGTGTCTACCCTGAAATTAACCCATACCAGGGCAGACACGTTGGTCTAACCCTACTAATATCCTGTTTATCCTGATCATCCTTATTAATTCGTTTCCTACCACCGACCACCGAACACCATACAACTCCATCATAGCAAATTTACCAGAGATGGGATAAATTAACCAATTAAAATATTTTAGCAACTTTAAGTAAGTTCGTAATGTGTATCGTAACTTTATATTGTTACTATACGGGTGTAAGAACGAACGGTACAGAAAAGTTCTACAAAAAAGCTCATTCGTCCAAGTTTTCGTTAAGGGCCAGTCCTAGCATCGTCATTCTAGCGTCATAGCATAGTCCAACGACATTACAACTACGTTCCAGCTAACGATTTCGACCGAAATTTTCTTAATCTTTGCACCTTCTAGCACCGAGTAGCATAGTTCCAGTTTCCGTCTTCCAGCGTTTTAGTTCGGCCTGTCCTGTGAGCTTTCCCGTCTTTGCCCTCTGTATCGTTCGTTTTGAATAGTTTCTAGTAGTGCTGAAAGCGTATCCATTTGGGTGCGTTTTTCGGTTTTTATAGTACCTTTCTCCTAGTTTTCCCCACCTATACACAAAATGTAGATAACTTTAGCCCTCACTACACAAAATGTATTACTTTGGCTTTTTATGGGTTATAAATTTGGGTCAATTTGCCGATTATGCTAATATAGCAGTTGTCGGTAGGAAATCTAAAATCTAAAATCCGAAATCTAAAATTGGGAAGCTTCCATCTTTTTATTCTGACTCCTGACTCCTGATTTCTGACACCTTTTTAGACTCTAGACTATTAATCGACGACTGACGACCTATAACTGACAACCGATCCTAGATTTTGGATTTTAAAAGCTATGAATTTCTTCGTAATATTGATTATAACTGTTCTGGTAGCGATTGGCTGGTATGCTGCTTTGCGCTTCCTAGGGCCGAAATCCGCCGTACAACGCCGCGACCCTGCGACGGCAGAACGCCGCTTCGATTGGATACGGGCATTGCGCGACCTCTCCTTCTTTTTCATCCTCTATTTTATCTTAATCACCGTTCTGGTTTTTGGGGCGGCTCTAGTCTTCGCGCTTATAGACCCGCCCAATAAAAACAATTTTGCTGAATCTTTTACTCAGCTAGTGGGAACGGTTGCCCAGGATAAAGGGGTATTAAGTGCTTCCAGTATCTGGGGAGCGTTGGTAATGGTGGTAGGAGCGGTGCTGGCGGTGGGGATTAGCCAGCGAATGGCGCGGGGACGTTTTATCCTGGAACTAGGCTTGCGTTATTACAAAGCCCTGCCTTTGGATGTGCTGATGGGCTTTGTGCTTGGCCCGTTATTGTTTGCGGTAGTATTTTTATTGGAGCAGGTTACGGGTTGGTTGGTGGGCAGCATTGGGCCAAATTATAACTGGGGCGAGCTTTTATTATGGGCGGGTGTGTGTTTGTGCGTGGCAGTGGGTGAAGAGCTAATTGTGCGCGGCTATATCCTGCAAACCCTGAACATGGCTTTTGGGGGCAGTACAGCAGTGGTAGTTTCTTCGGTATTCTGGGGCTTAACCCACCTCCTTAACCCTAATTCCAGCCCGTTGGCAGCGGTTAATATTGCCTTTGCCGGGCTTATTTTCGCCTACGCTTATATTATTACCAATAACCTGTGGTTGCCAATTGCCTTTCATTTTTCCTGGAACTTTGCCGAGGGTGCGATTTTTGGCTACCCGGTAAGTGGCTACCTGATGCCCGCCCCGGTTATCCAATCGCTGGTAGAAGGGCCGGACGCGGCTACAGGCGGGCGGTTTGGGCCCGAAGGTGGGATAATGGGCATCCTGGCAATTTTCCTGGGTGGGCTGTTATTATATGGCTGGAGCAAAACCCGCCCGCCCGTTAAATAATTAACCACTCCGCAACGCGCTTGACTCTATATATTAACAAAAGTATACTTTTCCCAAAGTATAAGACCCTATTGGTTAAAAAACCTTGACAAAACCTAAACGACCTAGTTTCAATGGCGGAAACTGTCAGGGCTATAGGGTTATGAAACAGAGCGCACGAGCAGGAGGAAGTAAAGTGGCCCGTAATGAAACTCTTCCCAAAAGTAGTAAGATTCCGTTAGCCTCACAAAAAATCCCTTGCAGTAATTGTGGTGGCAGCCTCGAACCGGTTGGTAATCGCTATTTTATAATGTACAAGCGTGCCCACCTGCCTCAACCCCGCACCGAAGCCCTGGTTTGCCAGCACTGCGGTTGGGTTGAAGGCGATGATGTTTTTAAGGCTTTACTAGAAGAACGTATCAAGTAGCGGTAAGAAGCTATCAGCCATCAGCCCAAATAAGTCGAAGTTAAATAGTAGTCAAAATAAAACCCCTTCCCTGGTCGAAAAACTAGGGAAGGGGTAAGTCTATACCTCAAAAATCCTAAAAAATCCTCTTTATTCTATCTATCATTGTTAAATATCTTCCAACAACCGATAACTGACCACCGACAACCTATTACGGTTGACCTGTAGCGATTTTAACTACCTGGAACAGTTGTCCGGCACTATCTTTGGCTAAATCCAGAGCAGGGCCGGGATAGATACCCAGGAACAGGATTGCAATCGTAACAATAATCATGGCGGCACTCAGGAAGAAAGCCCCGGTGGGTTGGTTGCGGGTTTTGACATCTTCGGAGGCGGGTCGGAAATACATTGCCACAATCACTCGCAAGTAGAAGAAAGCTGATACCGCGCTATTGAGAGCCGCAATAATTACCAACCAGGTTAAGCCGCTATCAATTGCCGCTCGGAAGACAAAGAACTTGCCGAAGAAACCACCCGTTGGCGGTAGCCCGGTTAGCGAGAAAAGACAGACTGCCATTGCCAGAGCCGGAACAGGAGCCCAACTACCCAGACCGTTGAAATCATCCACATCAATACCGCCACCCTTGTTTTGCACCCAGATAGCGATACCGAAAGCCCCAATATTCATAAAGACGTAAATCAGGGAGTAAATCAACACCGAGCCAATCGCATCTCGCTGTAGATTGGGTAATTGGGGGTTGTTCACGAAAGCCGCCAGACCAATCATAATATAGCCAGTGTGGGCGATACTGGAATAAGCCAGCATGCGCTTCACACTCTTTTGGGCGATAGCGACCACATTGCCGAGGGTCATTGTAAGGATTGCCAGTATCGCGATAATCAGCGTCCACTGCTCGGCTAATTGGGGTAAACCCTGCACCATCACCCGAATCAGGGCGGCAAAGGCGGCGGCTTTAGGCCCGGTGGACATGAAAGCGGTAATAGGGGTTGGCGCACCCTCGTAAGCATCAGGCGTCCAGACGTGAAAAGGTACAGCGGCAATCTTGAAACCAAGCCCGACAATCAGCAGTAACATCGCAAAGGTTAAGCCAATATCTTCCTTTAGCCCTTTGGTGGTGATGATAGCCTGATTGATTTCGTTCAGGTTGGTTGAGCCCGTCATCCCAAACAGCCAGGCCATTCCATAAACCAGGATGGCACTAGCGAAAGCCCCCAGCAAGAAATATTTCAAAGCACCTTCGGCAGAACCCCGGTCATTCCTGGCAAACCCGGTCAAGATATAGACCGAGATAGAGATAAGCTCAATCCCCACGAATATAACCATCAGGTCGCCAGCCGCCGCCGTGACCATCATCCCTAATACTGCTGAGGTCTGGATATTATAAAAGTCGCCGATGGGCATATTGCGCTTGAGTACATAGTTCGGTGCAACCAGCACACTCAGGATACCCGAAATCAGGAAGGTAATTTCAAAGAAAGTGGTGAAATTGTCCCGGACGAACATCCCGCCAAAGGAGGTATTAGGCACGCCAGCCGGGGGCGAATAGTAAAATAGGAAGGACGAAGCGACAATTGCGCCCGCATAACCCAAAATACTGACGTAGCCCAGGATAGGCCGTCTATCGCGGGGTAGGAACAGGTCAGCCAGCATTACTACTGTGCCAGTAAGCAACACAATTAGCTCAGGCAGGATTTTAATAAAATCATCCCCGCTAAATGAGGGCTTGGCATTCGATATTTGTAACAGATTGGCACTAATAAAAGCATTAACAGAAAGAGACACTTTTTATCTCCGTATTTTTATTTAATTAGCTGCTGTACCAGAGCCACTAAATCAACGTTAATTATGGTTGCGTGTTGCGCCCCGCTTGTCATCGCATGAGCAATTTGCTCGGCAGGTTTGCCCAGGAAATCCAGCACCAGACTTGGGAAAATCCCCACCACTATTGCGGCTGCTGCCATCGGATAGAGGGTAAACCATTCTCCTAAATTCAGGTCAGGCAACTTTGCCCCGTTCCGCAGCATATCTTTGTCAGCATGCCCATGTCCGTGACCATGTTCTTCGTGTCCATGCTCATCATGTTCGTGTTCGTCATGCGCTTCTGCACCGTGTTCTGCCCCATGTCCGCCGTGAGCGTTGGAGATTGCTTCCGCCTCTTGGATACGGGCATCCACGAACGCCAAATCATAATCCTCAGCCTTACCAAAGAATACACGCTGATAAACCCACAACATGTAGAGAGCTGCCAGGATAATCACAAACGAAGCTACGAAAGCATACCAGCCATTCACTCGGAATGCCCCCTGCATAACCAGGAACTCACCTACAAACCCACTTATCATCGGCAAACCCAGCGAACCCATTGTATAGAGCATCATAATGCTGGCGTAGGCGGGCATACGATTGGCAATACGCAAGGTACTCTGGATGGTTTTAATGTCGCGGGTGTGTAGCCGCTCGTAGATTACTCCAACGCACAGGAACAAGCCCCCCGTCAGCAAACCGTGACTGAACATGGTGAAAACCGCTCCGTCAAAGGCTTGCCGATTGTCCAGCAGGATATTGAGCTCGTTGCCCTTTTTATCGAGGGTCAGGCCACTGGCGAATGAAAATAGCCCCAGCACTACGAAACCCATATGACTTACACTGGAATAGGCCACCAGACGCTTCATATCGGGCTGTACCAGAGCTACTGCCGCTCCGTAAATAATCGCTATCAGGGACAAAACAATCATAATTGGGGCAAAATCGTGACTGGCGTTCGGGAATAAAGGCAGGTTGAAGCGGATTAAACCGTAAGCTCCCATTTTTAGCATTATACCCGCCAGAATTACGCTTCCGGCAGTGGGGGCTTCGGTATGGGCATCCGGCAACCAGGTATGGAAAGGCCATAGCGGAACTTTGATACAGAAAGCCAGGGCAAAAGCGGCAAAAGCCCAATATTGGAAGGTAGTGCTAAGGCCACCCGCTTTGGCGAGTTCATTGGTAATAGTGGGAATATCCAGGGTCGAAGCTTTTTTGGTAACATCAGTATACTGGAAGTAAAGGGCGATAATCGCCACTAGCATCAGCAAACTACCCACCAGGGTATACAGGAAGAATTTTACGCTGGCATAAATTCGCCGATTGCTGCCACCCCAGACTCCGATAAGCACCGCCATTGGAATCAACACCAGTTCCCAGAAGATGTAGAACAGGAAGAAATCCAGGGCTACAAACACGCCTACACAACCAACATACAGGAGTAACATCGCGAAATAATATTCGCGCACGCGGGTCTGAATCGCTTTCCAACTGGCGATTATTGCCAGGAAGAACAGCAAGCCATCCAGCAGAACCATCAATACCGAAACCCCATCCACCCCCATATGATAGCCTGCGCCAATCGAGGGTATCCAGTCGGCTTTTTCCTCAAACTGATAACCACTAACATTCTGGTTAAAAGTGAAGATAAGAATCAGGGATAGTACAAAGTTGGCAAAAGTTGTAAGCAGGGCTATCCAACGTATCAGGTCATTATTTTTTGGTACTACTAGAATCAGCACCGCCCCGATGAGCGGCAGGTAGGTCATTACCGAAAGCATTGTCCTTAACTCCTCCTTCCGCTCCTAGAATTTGATGCCAACCGCTAGATAGAAAATAGCCACCACCGCCACTAAACCGACGGCGACATAGAGGGCGTAATTGGCGATGTAGCCCGTTTGCACCTTACGTAAGCCCTGCGCAATAGTGCGGGTAAGCCAGCCCAGGCCATTTACCACTCCATCTATTATTCCTATATCAATAAATCGCCATAGCAACTTGAAGAAGGCCAGCAACCCGCCCACAATTACCAGATTATAGGCTTCGTCCACGTACCATTTGTTGCGGGAGAAGGCGTAAAGTGGGCCAACCCGCTCTTTGACCGCTTCCGGCAGGGTGTCGCGTTTCAGATGATACATATAGTAGGCGATGCCCACCCCGGTCAAGGCAACTATACCGGATAATATCAGCAAGAATAGAGTTGTACCAAACTCGGCTTCGTGGGGTTTAACTACCCCTAAAGCTGGCTCAAAGGTTGGCTCAAGGAACTTTTCAAACAGGTTGACCCCGGAATCTTTGCCAAACAGGATATTAGGCAAGCCCACATACCCAGCAGCGATGGACATAAAGGCCAGGAATATCAAGGGGGCTTTCATGCTCCAACTTTGCTTGTGAATGTGTACTGCGTCCTGATTGCGGTTGCGGTCAGGACTTTCCTCGACAAAATCTACAATCTCACGCCCGTTGAAGTTTTCAATCCCTAACTCAGCGGCTTTCTTCTGCATCCCCACCCAGGCCAGTTTGTTCAAGGCGGCGGGCAGACGATAACTCTTGCTCCAGAAGACCGAGAAAATCATGCGGAAACTGTAGAAGGCCGTTAGCAAGGCGGCAAACAGACCCAACCCGTAGATAATGTAATAGCCCCCACCCTGATTAAAGGTCTGGCCTAAAATTTCGTCCTTGCTCCAGAACCCAGCGGTTAAAGGTACGCCCGCCAGAGCCGCTGCCGCAAAGCACATCGAAATCGCTACTACGGGCATCTGTTTGAAGTAGTTGCCCATGTAGTCCATATCCTGCGGGTCTAAACCATCTCGCAACAGGCGGTCATTACTCTTGGGGTCAACCCCGTACTCAATGGCGTTTTCCGCCGCCTCGAATAATTCAAAGGCATATTCGGCGGCTTTTTCAGGGTCGTTGGGGTAGCGTTTTTTGGCCCACTCTTCGGCGTTGTGATGAATTACTTCAAATTTTTCTTTGATGGTTTCTTCGTTACTATGGATAATCGCGCCGCAACCAAGGAACAATAGCCCTTTGAAGAATGCGTGAGTCATCAGGTGGAAGAAGGCCGCCACCCAACCAAACGCGCCCAGGGCGAAGAACATATAACCAAGCTGACTGACGGTTGAATAGGCCATCACCGCCTTTATATCCTTTTGGGTGGTGCCGACGGTGCTACCAAAGAAGGCGGTGGCGATACCGATGACCGCTACTACATATATCGCTTCTTCGGAGCGCACGATAATCGGGTTAATGCGTCCCACTAGATAAACCCCAGCGGTGACCATTGTAGCAGCGTGGATTAAGGCACTGACGGGGGTGGGGCCTGCCATTGCGTCCGGCAACCAGACGTGCAGGGGTATTTGGGCCGATTTACCCATCGCTCCCATAAACAGCAGAATGCTAATCAGGAAGATAGTAGTGCCATCTATTTTACCTTCTTCAAAAACCTCGAAAACGTGCTGATAATTCAGGCGGTCAAACAGGGGTATCCCTTCGCCGTGCGACAACATGGTGACAAACAGCCACATTATACCCAGGCCAAAGCCAAAGTCACCAATCCGGTTGACCACAAAGGCTTTTTTACTAGCTTCGGAAGGAAGCAAGCGACCCCAATCGTATTTTTTGCCAAACCAGAAACCGATTAGCAAATAGCTGCTCAAGCCCACCGCTTCCCAGAATACATACAGCAGCAGGAAGTTGTTGACCATTACCAGCATAATCATGCTAAAGGTGAAGAATGGCAGATAGCAGTAGAAACGGGCGAAACCATCTTCGTTTTTCATATAGCCAGTGCTGAAAATATGCACCAGCAAGCTAATGGTATTAACCACCACCAGCATCATCGAGGTAAGCGGGTCTAAACTCAGGCCAAATTTTATCTGGAAATCCCCACTGGGTATCCAGGTGTAAATCTGCTCGACCTCAACCCGATGCTCTTTGTAGCCCTGCAAGAAAAACAGCAATAATATTGAAATTACCAGGGAAGAAACTATGGCTGTAATACCAATGATACCCGTCAGGTTGCGGGCAAACATCTGTCCAGCATTTAAGTCTGATTTTTTCTTGGAGGCCAGGAAAGTCAGGCTAATAAAACCATTTATAAAACTGGCGATTAAAGGTATTGCGGGTACAAGCCAGAGTATGCTTTTTACATCTTCCGCCGTCATTATTTAATCTACTCCTGAAAAGTCAGTTATTAGTTGTTGGTTGTTGGTTGTTAGTTTTTGGTTAACCTAACCCCCTAGCCCCCTTCTTTAGCAAGGAAGGGGGAACATGCTTTCTACTCGTTACTCGTTACTCGTTACTAATCTTTTAGAAGGTCTATCGAGTCGGCATCAATTGACTCTTGCTGGCGAGCCAAACTCACGATAATTGCCAGCCCCACCGCCGCTTCCGCTGCCGCTACCGTGACAATAAAGACTACAAAACCGTCCCCGGCGAAATTCACACCTTTGTTGAAACTGCGGGCAAAGGCCACAAAAGTCAGGTTAACGGCGTTCATCATCAGTTCGACGCACATAAAGATGACCAGCACATTGCGGCGCAATAAAACGCCCGTCATACCAATTGAAAACAGGATGCCACTTACAATCAAAAACCAGGCTGTTGGTATCATTATTAGCTAGTCCTTTGCCTACTTCTTCATAATAAGTTTACGCTCTTTTTCGACCTCAAAAGCCTGGGGGCTACCAGGAGCAGCTACGCCTCCCAGACTGATACCCCGTTTGTCGCGGAATTCGCCGGGGTCACGGGCCAGGGCACTGCGTGAAATAACAATCGCCCCAATCGCCGCTACCAGCAGGATAATTGAGCTAATTTCAAAGGGCAAAATAAAGCGTGAGTAAAGTTCCTTGCCAAACAAGGCCGTATGTCCAGAGGCGGCAGGCGGTTGATACCAGTTGCCCGTACCAGTTACCACGCTTGCACCCTGGGCATCTACTAGCGGAATTTTGCCCGAAACCACATACGCCACATTTTTCTGCATATTGGCAGCCTGGGTATTGTTGGTATCGGTGAGTTTGCCGCCGTTGATGAAGAAATTGCTGGTAAGAACTACCAGCAGGATTTCCGCCAGCAACGCCACCCCAACCACCGGGGCAAATTTGCTCTGGAAAAAGCGTAGCGGATTCAGGGATGGGCCGGGCCGCACCTGTAGCAACATTATCACGAACAGGAACAGCACCAGAATTGCCCCGCTATAGACCAATACCTGAATAGCCGCCATAAATTCCGCGCCCATCAAGATATACATCCCGGCTACGTTGAAAAAGGTCAGTACCAGCGATAGGGCACTATGCACCGGGTCTTTGAAAATCACCAGACCCATTGCGGTGATAATCGCCAGGGCTGATAATACTATAAAGATTATTTGCTCAAGCGGAAATCCAAACATTATTTCTTCCCTTTATTTTTTTCGCGCTCTGACCATTCGTCTTTGCCTTTTTGCACCTTCTTCAAATCGCCCTGAGCGTCTTCGTCCACCCACTGATGCTTTTCAACTTTGGTAGTGTCGGCGGCGGTCAACAGGTTAACCCGTACCTCGCTTGGTTCGGCGAACTCCTCAGCAAATTTGGGCATAGGAGCGCGGGCATCTTCCGGCAGGAATTTATTCTGAATTTCTAATAAATTAGGCGGTAATGTACCCTGAGCTTTAGGTTTGGCCTCTTTCTCACGTTTGAGGAATTCGTCATATTTCATTGGATAGCCGTGAGGTAATTGGCCTAGCATTGGCTGATGGCTCTGGAATTTACCGCGTTGAATCCGAGGGTCAAGGTCAGTATGTTTAACAAAGGTGCTAGGAGCATCGGTAATCGCCGGGAAGCCCGGTTCTTCGATGGCCTGTCCGCTCCGTTCTTTCTCACGGTCAGCCAGGCGCAACATCGCTTCGGCATCCAGAACCAATTCGCTGCGGTCATTTACGGCTAACTCAAACTCGTGGGTCATAACCAGGGCCAGTTCCGGGCAGACCTCCACGCACATGGCGCAAAAGACGCAACGGCTCATATCATACAAATAGATTTTGGCGTTGCGGATACCATGCTCGTCCACGCCCGGTACTACTGTCAAACAGTTAGCAGGGCAGACCGCCGAGCAAAGCCCACAACCCACGCAGCGTTCCTTGCCCGTTTCCTGGTCGCGCACCATCGCTACCGCTCCCCGGAAACGGGGATGGAAGTTACGCATTTCTTTGGGGTACTGGACGGTTGTGCGCTTTTTGAAAAAGTGCTTCAGGGTCACACCCATCCCCTGCGCGATATATTTTGCTCCACCTAACATCGGATTATGCTCCTTAAAACAGTAACGAGTAACTAGTAGCGAGTTGAAAGTGCCGAGTGCCGAGCGAAAAATCTAAAATCAATCTTTAATAACTTATAGCTTTTCCGACAACCGACGACTGGCAACCGCCTAGCCCCACCATCCGGCGTAAATACCCACCAGCTTAACCACAGCCGTAACCGCCAGATTGGCAATGGCTAATGGGAACAAAACTTTCCAACAAAAACCCATTAACTGGTCGTAACGGAAACGTGGCAGAGTGGCCCGTATCCAGTAATAAATGAACAGGAAGAACGAAAATTTAGCGATTAACCAGAGTGGACCGGGAATAAATTCCAGGAAAGGGAAGGGGGCAGCCCAGCCACCAAAATAAAGAGTGGCGGTCACGGCGGCAATGGTGTTCATATTGATATATTCAGCCAGATAGAACATCCCGAACCGCATGGCCCCATATTCCAGCATATAACCCGCCACCAATTCTGACTCGGCTTCGGGCAAGTCGAAGGGACTGCGGTTGGTTTCAGCAATGCCGCTTATCCCAAAGACCACAAAACCAAAGAACTGTGGGATGACAAACCACATGGTATTACTCTGGGCTAATACAATTTCATTCAGGTTGAGAGAGCCAGCCATTAGCAGCACGCCCATCATACCTAGACCCAAAGTGAGTTCGTAGCTAACAACCTGGGCGGTAGAACGCAAGCTACCCAACATCGAGTATTTGTTACCGCTACTGTAGCCCGCCATTACGATACCGTAGACCCCAATCGAACTAAGAGCCAGCAGATACAGTACCCCTAAATTAAGGTTGGCAATAACTGGTCGTATCCAACCACCCAGCAAACCTTCACTATTAGCATCGCCCCAGGGGACAATTGCCCAGGCTGCTACCGCTGGAATGAACCCGATCATTGGGGCAATCATAAAAACTGACTTATCAGCTTCTTTGAGGGTAATGCTTTCTTTGTTCAGCAGTTTTACGGCGTCGGCAATAGGCTGTAACAAACCAAAAGGCCCGGTGCGGGTTGGCCCATATCGCTGGTGAGCCAGTGCCAGAACTTTACGTTCAGCCCAGGTCTGGTAAGCCATAATCACCAGCACCACGTTCATGATAAGGAATAACGTGACAAAGGTTTGGAGGAACCAGATAAACGGTTCAGCCGGAGCATTGACTTTGGACTCTGGGGCAGCTACCGTATCCAGAAATATATTAGCCATCCCGATGGTGGCTTGAGCGGCTGAAAACATATTTTGTTTTCCTGTTAATCTAGTGGTGGCGCAATTATGAGCGGTAATTGCGCCTAAAAAGAATATCGTACTGCAAAAGAACTAGCGATCTACTTCACCTAAAACTATATCAATCGTGCCAATACAGGTAATAACGTCAGCCAACATGCGGCCTTCGGTCATCATCGGTAGAGCTTGCAGGTTCACGAAACTTGGAGCGCGAATTTTCATGCGATACGGGCGGCTGGAACCATCACTGATAATATAGAAACCAAGTTCGCCCTTGCTACCTTCGATACTGGCATAAGCCTCGCCTACCGGAGTGGGGAAGCCATGAATAACCTGATAAAAATGGCGTTGCATTTCCTCAGCTCGACTCATTGACAATTCTTTAGGAGGCAGCATAACCTTCGGGTCGTCAGCCTTCACTGGGCCTTTTTCTGGCAATTTCGCCAGAGCCTGTTCAACTAACCGGGTCGCCTGGGCCATTTCTTCCATCCGTACCAGATAGCGGTCGTAGCTATCGCCCTTTGTGCCTAATGGTACATCGAAATCTAGTTGGTCATAGTACAGATAAGGCTCGGCTTTGCGCAAGTCAAGATTTACGCCGCTACCACGCAAGGTTGGCCCGGTCAGACCCAGCGAAACCGCATCATCGGGGGCAATAACTCCCACCCCAACAGTACGGCCTACAAAAATCGGGTTCTTGGTGACCATCTTGTGGTAATCTTTGATACTCAATTGGAACAGTTTAACGAAATCCTGGACTTTTTCGACAAAGCCGGCTGGCACATCCGCCATCAGCCCACCAATGCGGCAATAGCTAACGGTTAACCTCGCCCCGCAGCACATTTCAAATATATCCAGAATAGTTTCGCGGTCACGCAGGGCATACAGGAAGGGAGTAATCCCACCAATATCCATTACGTGGGTGCCGAACCAGATTAAGTGGCTGGCGATACGTTGTAACTCGCTTAGAATCAGGCGAATCCACTGAGCGCGGGGTGGCACTTCCAGCCCTAATAATTTCTCTACCGCCATCACATAGGCTAGATTATTGTTAAAGGGCGAAAGATAGTCCAGGCGGTCGGTCAAAGGTATAATCTGAGTGTAATATTTATTTTCGGCCAGTTTTTCGGTACCGCGATGGAGATAGCCAGGAACAGGGTCGCAACGTACTACCAGCTCACCTTCCAGGTCAACAATCACCTGTAACACCCCGTGCGTACTCGGATGTTGCGGCCCCATATTGAGGCGCATTCGCTTCTCGCCTTGGGCGAAATCCTCGCCGCCAGGTATAGTTTTATCTTTTACATCTTGCATAATTTTTATGTATCCTCTAAATGGCCCTAATGGCTCTTAGAAATCGTCGTAACCCTCAACCGGGTAATCCTTGCGTAAGGGGAAGCCTTCCCAATCGTCCATCATAAGAATTCGGCGCAAGTCGGGGTGGCCTTCAAAAATAACCCCAAACAGGTCATAAACCTCGCGCTCCAACCAGTTGGCGGTTTTCCAGATTGGATAAAGGCTGAGAATACGCTCGCTAGTGCTGGTTTTAACCCGCAGCCGATGTTTGATTTCGATGGACATCAGATGCACGATAATATCAAAACGCTCTTCCCGTAAAGGATAGTCGGCGGCGGTTTCGTCCACCATCAATTTGAAATCACAATCAGGGTCATCATTTAAAAATTGCAGGGTATCAAACCAGGCTGATTTTTTTACCCGTACCGTTACTTCATCGCGGAACTCAGCCACACTTAGAACATTGTCGCCAAATTTTTCTTGCAGCTTTTGTACCACGGTTTGGAGGCTTTCCCTCATCTGCTTTTCTGCTCTTTCCTATAATTTGTAGGGTAGAGTTTGCAACTCTACCGGGTGGGTTACAAACCCACTCCTACAGCAAGCCACCTATTTCATTAAGGTCGGGGTTGGGCCGGTAATATCATCATCCAGGTGCGCCGCAAAATCCACCGCAGTTGGCATTTTGGTATAACCGGGCCGTCTGATTTCAGCTACATCTATAATTTTCTTACCGCCATCCACATCCAGCATCGGGAGCGGCTTGCGGATGCGGGGTTCTTTGCTAATCTTGCGGCGTAGCTCGTCAATCCCATAGGTAATGGCTTCGGGGATTGGCGGGCAACCCGGTACATAAATATCTACCGGGATGATGCGGTCTACCCCCTGCAAAGTGCTATAGTTTTTGTAGATATTGCCACTGATGGCGCAGCTACCAACGGCGATTGCCCATTTGGGTTCAGCCATTTGTTCCCATACCGCTTTGATAACCGGGGCCATTTTTTTGGTAACAGTGCCAGCCACAATCATTACATCAGATTGGCGGGGGGAGAAGCGAAAGAGCATGCCCCAGCGTTCCAGGGTATCCAACCGACCACCACCCACCGCCATCATTTCAATCCCGCAACAGGCCGTACCAAGAATTAAAGGCCACATCGAATTTTGATGTCCCCAGTTTAGCAAGGCATCTACGGTAGTGGTTACAAAATTGGTTTCTAATTTACCTTCTAAAAGACCCAATCTAAGGCTCCTTTCAACCAGGCATAGGCGTAACCCAGCAAGATGATGATGATGAAGATGAACATTTCAACCAACACAAATATCCCATCCCCTCTCCGCACAAAGCCGTCAAAGTTAATCGCCCAGGGATACAGGAAAACCGCTTCTATATCAAACAAGACAAAAAGCATGGCGATAATATAAAAGCGAATGGAGTATCTTTCGCGGGAACGCCCCACCGGGGGAACACCGCTTTCGTAGGGTATTGATTTGAAAGCACTGGGGCGGCTAGGCCGGATAAAAAGGCCGAGGATAATCAGAGTTGAACCTACCGCTACCACCACAGTCATAAACATGGCTACTGAGAGATAGGCCAGGTTGAAATCTTCCAGGCTCATTCAGGGTCCACCTTATCTGAAGTATTATTGGTTTACTATTTCGGGATGCACCTCGCTCAGGGAGCGAGTTTCGTTTCTTATTTGTTATTTCGTTTCCAGCAGATTTACTTATTGTGTGACAGAGTTTGAGTTCAGTTCGTGAGAAGCTGAACAATCTCCCAACGCGAATTATAGCACACCCCCTTATACCATGCAATGATAACTACAAAGCCTTAAAGTTAATTATGAGGTCGGCAGAGGGTAGGATTTGGGAATGATTCGGGACAATTCAGGGTACAATTTGTTGGACAAAGAACTTGCACTGCTAGGATAAAGCGTGTATATTCGATATATGCAGCCTTGCAAAACACTTGTACATTAGAAACCCAATCTGACCACAGCCAAAGGCGGCTGGCAACGGAGATTAAATTATTTATGAATAAGTTTCGGGCTAACTCCACCCGTTCTTTCTCTAAAGAAGTGCGCAAATTTAATCGGTTTGTGACCGTTTCCGTTCCCACCCTGACCCTATTATTGTTGCTTACGCCCCTGGCAGCCTGGTCGGGTTTTGTGCCCAGCCAATCGGCTACAGGTTCAGATTTTTCAGCCTTTCTACCAAACTCCCATAATCCGCCACTATCTGGTGAGCTTATTGTTCGTTTTCAACGGGGCACGGCCTCAATTTTGTTATACGAGCTTAGAAATCAGGTAAGCGGCTATTCGGCCCAACCTTCTACATTAATCGGCCAACGTTTGGGCGTGAATCTGCTAAAAGAAGCCGCCCCCGATTTGCGGGAGGCGTTCGAGCGGCACGGGGTTTGGGCGGGTGACGCTATTGACCCGGCCTGGGGAATCTATCGGCTGATGGCCTCCAGTGAAGCTGACCTGGGTCAGTTTTTATACGATATGAAACAAAGCCGCCGGGTGCTATATGCCGAACCAAACTTTCCGGTATTGGCTTTCAAGGATGCCAATGACCCGTTCTATCGGCGGGGCGACCAGTGGGGTCTGGCTAAAATCAGTGCGCCGGATGCTTGGGATATTACCACTGGCTCGGATACCATAACCATAGCTATTATTGACAGCGGGGTAGCGGCAGGTCATCCAGATTTGGATGGGAAAGTTTTGCCAGGTCAGAATTTCCTGTTTACACCACCTACTACCGATTCTAATGACGATGCTGGACATGGCACTTTTGTTGCGGGGGTAGCCGCCGCCAAAGGTAATAATAGCTATGGGATTTCCGGGGTTTCGTGGGGAGCAAAAATTCTCCCGGTCAAGGTGCTAAATTCGCAGGGCTCGACCTCGAATGCGGTGGTAGCGATGGGGATTAATTATGCGGCAGAGCAACGCGCCCAAATTATCAACCTGAGCCTCGGTACTTCTGACCGTTCACAGGCGGTTTATGATGCCGTTAGCAAAGCCTATGACCAGGGTTTGGTATTAGTTTCGGCAGCGGGCAACGATGGTAAAGCTGACCCGCAATATCCGGCCTCGTTTGATCAGGTAATTTCGGTTGGAGCTTCTACCCCGCTAGATCGACCTGCCGTTTACAGCAATTCCGGACCGGAGATTTCGATTGTCGCGCCGGGGGATGGAATTTTTAGTCTTTCGTGGGCGCGGGCTGATGGGCAAATTTTCGGTTTCGATAAAGGCACAAGCTTTGCCGCGCCTTATGTTTCGGGCACTGCTGCCCTGATGCTTTCGGTCAATAAATATTTGACCAATAGCCAGGTAAAAAATATGCTGGAAGGGACAGCGGATTTCCCGCCATCATTGGTCACAGGTAGTAGCCAGACTGGTGGGGCTAGTTCTACCACTACTATCGCCAAAACTACTATTCCTTTTCCTGGCAGCACCCCTAATACCGTCCCCGCTACTAGCACAAGCTCCAGCCCGGTTTATGTGCCACCGACCACTACTACGGTCACTCCAACTCAGTCTGTTAACCCCTTCCAGAATACTGGTTTTGATTCCAGGCTTGGGTTTGGGCGGTTAAACGCTTATAAGGCGGTATTAGCGGCTCAACGCAACGATTTGTTTGTATCAAGGCGGGGTCAGGTCAAGGTAAATATCAATGGAAATATAAATCCGCAAGATGTATTGGTATCTTTAAACCCTGGTGATAGCCGTGTGCCGAATACCAAAGGTGACTTAATCTTTGGCAATTTGCCACCCGGCACTTATCGGTTATTAGCTAGTTCCACCAAATATGGCGTGATTGGGCTAGCTGATGTGGACAATGCCGGCACGGCCTATACTTTTCAGATTCAGGGAACAGGCGCGGAAACCCAGACCGCCAATTTTGATTTCTCGGCGGTGTCGGATTTGATCGGCAGTGGCAAGGCAGTGGGGGCCTTTGCAACTACTCCCTCTATTTTGCCAGGCGTTGGGGTGCGCTATTTCCCGGAAACCAGTCACAGCTTGCGCGAACCTTTCAATAAATTCTGGGAAAATAATGGTGGTGTCACAACTTTTGGCTATCCCATAAGTGAACAATTTATTGAGAATGGGGCGCGAGTGCAATATTTCGAGCGGGTTATCTGTGAATTTCAACCCGATTTAGCCGGGACTACATTTGAAATCCAGGTGCGACGACTAGGAAGTGAATTAACCAAAGCCCGTAAGGATTTGCCTTTCCAGGCCGTAGAGCCTCCCACTGCCGACGCTCTAGCAAAAGAAAAAATTAATTATTACAAAGAAACCAAACACACCTTGCGAGGCAATTTCCTGACCTATTGGCAAAATAACGGGGGTTCGGCTACTTTTGGGCTGCCAATCAGCGAACCTTTCAACGAAGATGGGCGATTAGTGCAGTATTTTGAAAAGCAACGCCTGGAATATTATCCTGACTTGGCTTCCAGTGGCTACTCGATATTAGGTTCGCTGCTGGCGCGGGATTACGCCAAAGTCAGGGGATTGCTTGGGTAAAATATCGTAAGGGCTGGTTAGCAAACCTAACCCCTTGCTCAGAATACAAGCGGAATTAAGGCCAAGAAACCCTCACCCTGCCCGTAAGCTGGCCTCTCCCTTAGAAATGGAGAGGAAAGAATTGTTTCCCCTTCCACTTTAGGAAAAGGGGTTAGGTCATAAAGGAAAGGGGTATAACATGGAGCAATTTAACGGCAAAATTGTGATAATCACCGGGGCCGCTTCGGGGATTGGCAAAACCTTAGCCGAAAAACTGGCTAAAGCTGGGGCCACCGTTTATGCTGCCGATATTAAGTTTGAGGCTACCACCTCCCTGGAAGGCGGCAAATTGCGGCAGGTTCATTTGGATGTAACTGAGGCCGCGCAAGTTCAACAGGTGGTTGATACGGTGGTAAAG
This sequence comes from Chloroflexia bacterium, assembly GCA_038207495.1. Taxonomy (GTDB): domain Bacteria; phylum Chloroflexota; class Chloroflexia; order Chloroheliales; family Chloroheliaceae; genus Chlorohelix. The sequence goes on along the minus strand of JBBQZS010000003.1, from coordinate 41,803 downwards.
GAGCAAGGCCGCCTGGACTATATTTTTAACAACGCTGGCTTTGCGATTGCGGGTGAGTTGCGGGATGTGACGGCGGAACATTGGGATAAAATAATCGCGGTAAATCTGCGGGGCGTTACTAACGGCGTAGCGGCGGCTTACCCGTTAATGGTTAAACAGGGCTTCGGGCATATTGTTAATACCGCTTCGGTTGCGGGCTTAACGCCTTCCCCGCCCATAGCAGCTTACTCTACAACCAAATATGCCGTAGCTGGACTATCCAAAAATTTGCGAATAGAGGCCGCCAAATTAGGGGTTAAAGTTTCGGCGATTTGCCCTGGTTTTATAAATACCGGAATTTTTGATGCCGCTCTTTATTTGAAAACTGACAAAGCCGGAACGATGTCCACCAACCCTTTCAAAATGGTGGACGTAGATGTAGCCGGGGATATTATTCTGCGTGAGGTCGCCAGAAACAAGGCCATTATTATTTTCCCGTTATATGCCAAGCTATTGTGGTGGGCAGAACGCTATTTCCCTTTTCTTAACAGACTGGTGCTCCAAAAGGCTATGGCAGATTTTCGAAAAGTTCGCGCCAAAACTCCAAATTAGCCAACATAATATAAATAACCATAAAATACTAGCCTCAACTACTTGCACAAACCTCAATTTGGTGGTAGATTAAGTTATGACAAGTTGTTATGACAAGTTGAGGCTATTCTCAGCTTTTCTTCGCGATACTGTTTCGCTCGCTAGGGGCTGTTTTACTGTGTCTCTAAATTTGCAGGTTTTTTAAAATTTGTCCAACTATTTGAGCCTGAGCTGGCAAAAGTAAAATGCTCATCCGGGGTCGGAGTCAGGAGAAATCAGTTATATGAGGCGACCAATCTTTCTAAGCATTACCCATCCAGGGGTAAAAAACCCAAAACTTTTCTTGAATTGGTACATTGCTTTGGCACTCGTGGTATTGCCATTGTTAACTATTCTGGCATTTGTTACTGCGGATAATACCCCGCCCGTAACGCCTCAAACTGTGCCGAGCGTGCCGAAAGATGCCGAATATATGCCGGGCGAAATCGTGGTTAAATTCAAGAATGCTCCCCAGGGTGAGTATCAAATTTTCCCTGAAGCTTATCTTGCCAAAAGCACCGCGCTCGCCGAATATAAAAAATTCGATTTGCAAAGTTCACAGGCTTTAACCTGGCTACCTGGTCTGGTGGTCTATCGCACCGCCCGCGCGGCTGATGTTAAGGCGATGGTTGAGGCTTTCAATGCTAATCCTGCGGTGGAATATGCTGAACCTAACTATGTGGTGCGGGCTCATCGCCAGCCCAACGATACTTTTTACAAGCAGGGCCGTCAGTATTATATTGATAAAGTGAATTTGCCTGCCGCCTGGGATATTACCACTGGTTCCAACCGGATAATAATTGCGGTGGTAGACACGGGGGTACGGAATAACTCCAGTCTGACCCTTGACCCTACTAACGCCGATATATTTGGGGCCTATGTGCCACAAACCATTGCGGGCGGTTTCCCCTTACGTTCGCCGGATGGGCCTGCTCCGCCCCTACCTTTCGGATCTGACCCTGCTGACCAGTGTTATTTGCCTCAACCCACGCCCTATACCAGGTCAACCGTATTGGCGACAACAGTGGTGGGAGTGGGTACTCCTACTCCTCCTCCCGCAACTACTCAGATTGCCGGGGGTTGTCTGGTTTCGCCCCTGAGAGGTGGTCTGGGAGTTAACGACTTAAAAGGTAAAGTGCTTTACCAGCAAGGTTTAAGCACTGTACCGGATTGTTTCCCACCACGCTGGAACCCGCGCAGCTCCGAGTGCAGCACCGACTACAACGGGCATGGTACGGCGGTGGCGGGGATTATTGGAGCTAACGGTAACGATGGTTACGGAATGGCGGGGGTAAATTGGCAAGCCCTGGTTCTGCCTATTCGGGCTTTAGATTATACCGGGGGCGGTGCCGAAAGTTGGGTAGCCGAAGGTATTAGCCAGGCTGCTAACCTGGGCGCACGGGTTATTAACCTGAGCCTTGGTACTACGGTTAATTCCAGAGCAATGGCTGATGCCGTGAAATTCGCCCAGAGTAAGGGTAGCATAATTGTTGCTTCGTCCGGTAATGCCGCTAATGGCGTAACCGAATACCCTGCCGCTTATCCGGGGGTAATTGCGGTGGGTGCAACCGATGAAAATAATCAGGTAACGAAATTTTCCTCGTTTGGTTCGTGGGTTTCGGTAGTAGCTCCAGGAGCCCATATCCTGACTACTAACCTGAACTGGCCCGGTACGGAATTTGGTAAAGGTGACCCCTTCCTTAATGACAACCCCACCAAACCAGAGTCAGACCGGGGCGATTTTACGGTGGTAGATGGTACAAGCTTCTCCGCTCCGATTGTCAGTGGTATTGTTGGTTTAATGCTGGCGGTTAACCCCAACCTTACTGCCGAGCAGGTGAAAGCGGTGCTGGAAGGAACGGCTACTGACCTTTCAGGCAATGGTCGTGACGACAAAGAGGGCTTTGGCCTGGTAAATGCCGGGGCTGCCGTTCAAGCGGTGCGTGATGGTAATCTTACCCCTAATCGCAATTCCAAGCTTCAAGGCTTTATTAAGGGAGCTTACCCAACCGATGTGGTAATGAGCCTTGACCCTGGACAGGTTGTGCTAACGCCGGTGGCTGGCACGGCTATTGTAGATGGCGTTGATACTCCCGTTGGTTTGTATTCCTTCCCTAGCCTGGGGGCTGGCACTTATACCCTGCGGGCGATAATTCCAAAGGCTGGTCGTATTCTTGGCCCTGTAACAATTACCCCCAATGGGGCGGTTGATAATGTGATTAACGTTAACTTCTACTTTGACACCGGGCAGATTATTACGGGGCCAGGGGCATTTGGGCCTGGTACTTCGCCGCCTGGTCCTCCTAGTATCCCTCCCCCAGCGGGTGGGTTGGCCAGTCAATCTACTTTCTTTACCAAAATAGCACCTGTCCCAAGTACGGCTGATTTGTATTATTTCACCGAAACAGGTCACACCTTGAAGGGTGAGTTTAAGAAATATTGGGATAAAAACGGTGGCTTGACGATTTTTGGCTTCCCTACCAGCGAAGAGTTCCAGGAGGTTAGTCTGACTGACGGTAAACTTTATACTGTCCAATATTTCGAGCGTAACCGCTTTGAGTTTCACCCGGAAAAGGCTGGAACGCCTTACATTGTATTGCTAGGATTGTTGGGTAGTGAATTGACTACAGGCCGCTCGTTCCCGACAGTCGCGCCAATACAGTCAACCGATACCCTCTGGTGGTTCAAGGAAACAGGCCATACTCTGAGTGGGCGTTTCCTGGAATATTGGAAACAAAACGGTGGGTTAGCAATATTTGGGTTCCCTATTAGTGAACAGTTCCAGGAAAACGGCTTGCTAGTGCAATATTTTGAGCGTAACCGCTTTGAGTATCACCCGGAAAATGCCGGGAGCAAGTACGATGTGCTGCTTGGTTTGCTAGGCAACGATTTGGCGCGAAGTCGGTACTATATACGGTAACGCTCACAAACCGCTTGATCTGGGAGTAGCTGTTTTGATGGTAGGGATGGGGGTAGCCTCGTCCCTACTGTTTTAGTTTGGCAAGATGTGATATTATTTGCATGCACCAATACATCCTATAGAATTTAAATATCGAGATAAAAAGCTGGACGGAGGGCAGTAATGAGCTTGTCACCAATGGATAATGTACCGGATGAGGACGTAGTTAACGCAAAGCTTGATGAATTAATGAATGAGGCTCGGAGTAAAGCCGAAGACCTGAACAAGCGCCTTACCGAACTCGATAGTTTAACCCGTCAAATGCAAACTGAGGTTGATAAGCTGGGCGCCCGCGAGGGACAGCTTGGGGCCAGGGTGCGCGATATGGAAACCAACATGTCGGCCTATACCTTGCCCGATATCAAGGTTTTGTATACCAGCTATCATGAAACCCAGATTCGTTTGATGTCCCAGCGCAAGGAACTTGAGACCATGCGTAGCCTGCAATCTTATCTTAAAGAGCAGCAACAACAAAACTTCAAATTGTATCAGGCCTTGAATTCCCGCCCAAAGCGCGAGCCCGGTCAAAGCCGCAGTCAGGTGCGGGGGGTGCAAGGAACCGAGGCTCAGGATATGGTTAGCAAGATTATCCAGGCTCAGGAAAACGAACGCTTGCGAGTTTCCCGACAACTCCACGATGGACCCGCCCAGGCTATGAGTAACCTGGTGTTACGGGCTGAAATTTGTGAACGCTGGATGGAAACTGACCTGGGACGCGCCAAAGCTGAAATCACCGGGTTAAAATCTATGGTTAACGATACTTTGCAGGAAACCCGGCGGTTTATCTTTGACCTGCGCCCGATGATTCTGGATGACCTCGGCCTGTTGCCAACCTTACGTCGCTATATCAAGGATTATCAGGATAAAAACAAAATTGAAGTTAATCTGGTAAACAGTGGCACCGAACGCCGTTTACCCAATACTGTAGAGGTTGCCGTCTTCCGTATTATCCAGGAGGCTTTGAGCAATGTGGCGGGCCATGCTAACGCCGGTCATGTTAATCTCAGCCTTGATTTGGGCGACCAGGCGGTACAACTGGTGGTTGAAGACGATGGTAGCGGTTTTGATATTCGGAAGCTGGAAGGTGATAACGCTCAAAAATCGTTGGGTATCCACAGCATGGGCCAACGTACCGAGATGTTGAACGGAAGGCTTGACGTTGCCAGCACGGTTGGGCGTGGTACACGTATCGCCGCCCTTATTCCTATCACAAATTAGGACTGAGAACTGAGTACCGAGTTAATTGTAGGGGTAGACCTTCGTGTCTACCTTTTTTATTTGTAGGATTTGGCTCCTGTCCTCCGACAAAAACTATCGGATGACGGAGTATCTTCCTACGACCCCCCCCATGTTCGATTTTAGATTTCCCAATCCCCCAAACCCTACCAAAAAAATGTGATATTCGTAATAGACTCCGTAATGTTCTTATGCTATTCTAATGGTGTCGGGGAGAAACGGGGTACTACTCCAAAGTGACAACAACGGTACTAATAGTCTGAGGTACTAATAGGCTATTGTTAACAAGGTCACAACCCTCTACAATGAAGCTGTGGGATGACACAAATCCTACCGCGTCAAGTCTCGAAACATTCCAGTAGATCGCAAATACGTCATAGCATAAGGCGCAGGCAAAAATATAATTCAAAGGTTTTCTTTTTTTAATTCCGCCAGAAACCTTCTGCTACATCTAGTCCGCTGATTTACCGCGAACGTCTCTTGGCACGACAAAGTAGATTTAATCATCCGCAGATTGAAGTTTACCAAAAAACCACAGCTTATTTCGAGCTGTTCATTCTACGGAGGAAAGTTACAATGTTGGATTTCAAGAAATTGTTCAAGAAACAGACCGAAGAAAAAGAAGGCCAGGGCTTGGTCGAATACGCTTTGATCCTGTTCCTGGTAGCCGTAGTCGTGATCGCCATCCTGATCCTGCTTGGCCCCCAGATCGGTGGGGTATTTAGCTCGGTCAAGACCGGCATCAGCTAGGATTTAACCCAAAGGCGGTCAGAGTTTGGCCGCCTGACAACCCACTTAACGTTTTAGACTAGATTAGATTTCGCAGAAGGAGCATTTTATCATGTTGGATTTCAAGAAATTGTTCAAGAAACAGACCGAAGAAAAAGAAGGCCAGGGCTTGGTCGAATACGCTTTGATCCTGTTCCTGGTAGCCGTAGTCGTGATCGCCATCCTGATCCTGCTTGGCCCCCAGATTGGTGGAGTATTTAGCTCGGTCAAGACCGGCATCAGCTAGGTTTCAGGGAATTTGCACGGGAAGGCCTCATCTGCAAAGATGGGGTCTTTGTTTTTGTCCGAAGAAAAATATAAAGATACAAAGACTCAGCTAAGATTATTTAGCAAAAAGTGCTATAATATCCTGACAGTAGTAAGGTAATTTCCAGTGGTTAGGTGGACATACCTGACCTATATTTTTTCTGAGGCGACATTGCAAATAATATACGGCTCAAGTGCTAAAGCCGGGCTGTCCAGGCGAAATCTGGGAATAGCGTTTGGCCTGGGGTTTAGTGGCATAACTTTAATTCTCCTACCTGTATTTGGGGTAATTACTTTTCAGGTTGACTGGCTACTTATAATTATAGGCGTTGGGCTTATATTTGGTGCTGGTTGGTTTGGCGGGCAATTCTGGAATTACACAAGCCACAACCGCTCCCAGAAACAGTTGGATGCCAATCTAGCTACTAACCTGGATAATAGTTTTGTTTATTTTCGCAATTTGACCTTGCCAGATACCAAATCAGTCGGCGAAATAAACGGAGTTTTGTTAGGCCCACACGGTGCGCTGGTTATCGAATTGGCTAACCTGAATGGTGAATTTATTTGTGAGCGGGATACCTGGTACAAATTTAACGGGGGGAATAAACCTAACGCCTCGGATAATCTCGATAAATATCGGCGACGTTTAACCGATAGCCCCACCTGGCATGTAATCAGGGCTGCTCGTGAGGTAAAAGCCTGGTTATCGGTGCGAAATTTGCCCCAGGTTCCAGTCCAGCCCGTAGTGGTTTTGGCAAAGGGCAAGGTGAAATCGGTAAAACAACCCAGCTGCCCAATTGTAGAGCTTTGGTATCTTGAGACCTATTTGAAAAGCAGCCTCCTGACCCAGGCTAATAACACTGGCACTACGCCCATTAGCAAATCATCGGTTGAACAAATTGTTACAAGACTCAGACAGTAGGTTATTTCGCATTGAATAGTTATGCTATCGGCAATTATGACGATAATATCCGTTTGGCCCTTGATTACCTCGTAAAAACGCAAAATGAAGATGGGGGCTGGGGCTATAAGGTTGGTGGTCAAAGTTTTACCGAAGCCACCGCAATGGCTCTGTTGGCTTTATTCCATCCGATTGGCGGAGGTAAGTCCAATCCTGCCCCGGTTTATGCCGAATCTATCCAAAAAGGGCTGTTGCGCCTGCGCAGTGATAATCATTCGGATGGGGGTTGGGGCATTTTCAAGGATGATTCATTTAGTAGCTGGCATGGTTTTCTGGCAACCTGGGTTTTTAATATCCTCTTGAAAGTACCTGAACTTGTAACCCTCTATTCCCGCCCCGAAGACCCAGATATTCGTAACCGCGCCAGAGGCTGGATTATCGGCAAAGGTCGCGAACCTCGTGTTAATGATAAAGATGCGATTATTGTCAAAAAGCTGTTTAGTATTGATGCTAAAATAGTTGGCTTTAAGTGGGGGCCAAACCCGGAGGAAGCGGGGTTTGTAATTCCTACGGCGATGGCGATTATCGCGCTAACGGTGGAAGATCGGCTGGTAGTGGCGGATACTGATGTTGTGAGGGAAAGTAAAGCCTACCTGCGAAACCGGGCCTGTCCGGTTGGCGGCTGGAATATCGGCAACCCCTTCGCCTACGATAAACAGTTACCCCCGACTCCCGATGGCACTTCGTATGGCCTGTTAGCGTTTGCGATTAGCCTTAGCAGCTCTGATTTTGGTCAAACAACCGAAGTTTTGCAAGCGGTTTCTACCCTCGCCGATTTTGTAGAAAATTCCAACAGCGACCAGACGGTTGCGCTTGGTACGCTGGCTTTGCGCTTTTTCCCGGATGTTGGCAACAATACCCAGGATAAATTAAACGCTTTTTATAACAAATTACGGAGTGGTCGGGCTACCAAAGACGATAAACCCAAAACAATCGGGCAAGAAAAAAGCGGAGGTTGGGCCAATAGCCCCTTTGCTACCGCGCTGGCGGTTCTGGCTCTTAGTGATAACCTGTACTTTTTCGATCCAAAATAAACAACTATGGCTTTAAGACCGACAAAACCACGCAGAAGAATATTAAGCCGCCGCCAATTTACCCGTCTTATGCTGGTAGGGGCGATTGGGGGAAGTGTTGCTGTAGCTGAAATTGTCAGCCGCCCCCTGGGTATTATCAAGTGGATTGGGCTGAATTTCCGGCGAATTGGCAAAGGTTTCGGGGTTAAATCCCAGGTGGCGATTGTGAATGCCAGCTATGATGGCGATATTCTTAGCCCCCTCCGTACCGCCTGGGACGCGGTGGACAGTCCCAGCGTAGTGGGGAAGCGGGTGGTGCTCAAGCCTAATATTATCTATAATTTGCCCGGTTCGGCGATTAATACCCACCCGGCAGTAATTGAGGCGGCAGTTCGATTATTCCGCGAGAAGGGGGCTAAAGAGGTTATCGTGGCGGAAGGCTCGGCTTACCAGCGCGATATTACCGATTTGCTCTACCAGAGTGGGATTAAACAGGTGCTGACCACTTTGAATGTGCCTTTTGTAGACCTGAACCATGATGACCTGGTTAAAGTGGCAACCAAAGGTGGCTTTAACGGTTTGGAATTTATGTGGTTTCCCAAAACCATCGCCGAGGCTGACTTGCTGGTTTCGATGCCCAAAATGAAAACTCACCACTGGGCCAGTGTTACCCTGAGCATGAAGAATTTATATGGGATTGTGCCAGGAATTAAATATGGCTGGCCTAAAAACACTTTGCATGTGACCGGTATTGAGCAAAGCATTACCGAACTGTACGAAACTATGCCGCCCCAGGCCGCGATTGTGGATGGGATTGTGGCGATGGAGGACGATGGCCCGTTGTTTGGTAAGCCTAGAGCGGCCCAGGTTTTGGTAGTAGGGCGCGATTTGGTGGCGGTGGATGCTACCTGCGCCCGGATTATGGGTTTTGAGCCGAGCAAGGACACCGCCAAGCATATCTGGTACGCCGAGTGGTTGGGTCAGGGAAACGCCGCCAAAGAGAGGATTGAGCAAAAAGCTTTGCCGCTCGAAAGTGTGAAACAGGATTTTGTTCCCGCCCCCAAGCCCGAAGATGTGGCTCGTTACTAAAAGTTAAAGCTCCGGGCGTTTCATGCTCGGAGCTTTTTTTAATCTATATTTATTTTTGGAAATAGCGCGGTTGGAGTCGCTTCTTTACGCCTTACCAACTGAGCCGGATTTGCGCCACACGGCTCTTCAGTTCAAGTAGCGGTGTAGGGGTTCTTCTGAACCTTCCTTGAAACGGATTGTTTTTGGTGGCTTTTCTTGGCACACCCGGTCAATCCATTAACAACACGCCGAGCTGACAGGAACTGAACTATTTCTTACCGCCCCAGCTTACCGCTGCAACTGCTAATGACCCAGAGATTTTTATTCATTTGATGCAACCGTTTCGTAAATGCCTCATCCTCCAACGCGAGAGAAAGCCAACCAAACGGTGTAACAAACTAGCCCTTTGTGCGCCTAAAAGGATTATCCATCTATTATATGGCGGCAACTCAAGAGCAAATGCGAAAAGTCACAAGCAGTAATACTGGGGCTTTATCTGTCTTCCTGCCGAACTCCAAATAGTGCGTGAGGTCTTACCATGATCTTGCACCTCCTATTTGGTTGATATTTCTGGAGCTAGATTGATTTTTTACTTACAAACAAGAGTTTTGCTTTTTTATTAGCAGCTCTGGATTTGGAACTTTCAGGTTATAGCTCCCTAACCTGGAAGCCTGATGTTTGTAACTTCAATATAGCGCGAATCAATCTATATGTCAAGAGCGAATCAACCCCAGTTTTAACAGATTCTTAACAAGTTAATAACACGTTCTACATTATCGCGCCAATTTAACAACGGTTGTTAAGGCCGCTTCAATGTCAGTGCGGTCGAGGTCGAAGTGGGTAACAAACCGCAAACGATTTGGCCCAACCGCGTTTATCAGCACGCCATTCTCCCTGAGCAGATTAGTCCAATCGTTGCCGTTCCTGCCAGAGTCGGTGGTATCCACAAAAACCATGTTGGTTTGAACGGTTTCCATATCCACCGCTAATCCTGGCACAAGGTTTAGGCCTTCCGCCAGCCGACGCGCCGCCTGATGGTCTTCTTCCAGCCGTTTGGACATTTCGGTTAGGGCAATCAAGCCAGCCGCCGCCAGAATACCAGCCTGACGCATCCCGCCGCCCAACATTTTGCGAAACTGGCGCGCTTGCTGAATAAAATCCTGCTTGCCTACTAATAATGAGCCAACCGGAGCACCTAGCCCTTTGGATAGACAGAACTGCACCGAATCAAATTCGGCCACCAATTGATTCACCTTGCAACCCAGGTAGGTGGCGGCATTGAAAACCCGCGCTCCATCCAGGTGGGTTTTAACATTATTAGAATGTGCTAGATCGCAGAGAGCTTTGGTATGAGCAATATCGGTGACGGTGCCCCCGGCGCGGTTGTGAGTATTTTCCAGACAGAGCAAGCCCGTAACCGGGAAGTGGATATTTACCCCACGAATGGCATGGGCTACCTGTTCGGGGCTAATCTGACCTAATCTATCCTCCTCAACCGTGTGGAAGATTAATGACCCCACCACCGACGCGCCGCCCACCTCGTAATAAAAGGTGTGGGATTGCGCCCCCATAATAACTTCCTGACCGCGCCCACAGTGGGTAATCTGGGCTATCAAGTTGCCCATCGTGCCACTCGGTACAAACATCCCGGCCTCTTTGCCCAGCATTTCGGCGGCGGTTTGTTCCAACAAATTTACTGTAGGGTCTTCGCCGTAGACATCATCGCCCACCTCGGCTTTTGCCATTGCTTCCCGCATTGCGGGGGTTGGTTTGGTAACGGTATCGCTTCGTAGGTCAATAATCTGATTCATTTTTTCCTCTCTATGTTTTTAATGCGGGAAATCATAGTTTGTGGGCTACCAGTATTTTATTGGTTAATCAGAGCTGGTCTAGATTATAATATCTTTGTATCATACTGTCGAATAGAATAGTTATGTCAAGTTGAATATAGGAGTCAAAAATCAGGAGTCAGGAGTCAGGATTGATAACTATTAAATGTAGGGGCAGGCCTTCGCCCTTACCCTCAATAGAAATAAAAACAGAGTAGACACGGAGGTCTACCCCTACAAATTAAATTCCACGTTCTTAAATCTTCGGCTTTTGACCTTCGACTTTTGACTTTCAACTCGTTACTAGTTACTATTAAACATCCTGTTTATCCTGCCCATCCTTGTTAATTTTTCTGTTCAACGCCAATTACAGGCCACCACCTCTAATCAGGGCGCAACCAATAAGCGGGGTAATGTTAGCTTCGATTATCGCGGCCACAAATAACATGGGGATTATCAGAGCCAGCAATTTAATGTAATTCACCAGGGAGAACTGCAAACTCCGCCCGATTGACATTTTCTTTGGCGGTAGGATAAAGCAGGTTGCTACCTGGAGTGCGGCAGCCGTAGCAAAAACAACGGCGGGCAGTTCGATAATACCGTGTGGTAAAACTAAACCAATTATCAGCAGAAAAACATTCACCCCTACCTGCGACAAAAAACTGCCAATGGCCCCGATTGGCCCAACCGCTACCATCACTAATAATATGCCGCCCACTCCCAAAGTCAGGAAGGCTAGCACACTGCCGACCAATACTGCGCGAGTGTTATTCATAAAAATAAATTGCCAGGTGATACCGCTACGAGCCAGGGTATCGCCGTCACATGCCTGACTTTGGGGGCCGACTACTTGCTGCTTATATTGTTGTTGTAAATCTTTGGTAAAGTCTTTCACTATGGGCAGAGTAGTAAACCACCAACCGATGAAAATAGCCAGTAACAAGGCAGTAGTAACGGTCAGGATAGCGAAGCGGTTTAACTTGATAATCTGGGGAATATCGTGACGATAAAGCCGCCAGGGCGAAAATTTCCTCAGATTAGTTTTGCGGTTATCAATGGTTTCTTCGGGGGTGCGGGCGAACATCCGACCAATGTTGCCTAAAATCTGGCGAAATTTAAGACCATCTCCACCTTCGCGGGAGAGAATTTCCTCACGATTAAAAACCCTTACTCCGGTGCGGAGCAGGATAATAAAGATAATCATCAGTCCTACCAGGATAAAGAATAACCCATTGGTTTGCCCGGTCAAAACTACTATTGCCTCGATTTGTACCACAATCGCCATTGGCACAATCACGAAACTGGCAAGCAGGTTAGCCGCCCGCACGCTGGTAGACTGACTACTAACAATGACTGCGGCGGCTACCATTACTAAAGCCTCAGCCGCACCCAGCAGCATAAAAAAGCCGATGGCAATTGGTTCGGCGGGTAGCGGCCCTCCGGTAATCAAAATACCAATTACAAAAACCATCGTGCCGTAAATACTGGAAAGTATAGTAGGGATAACTGCCGCCAGAAACTTCCCGGTAAAAAGCTCGGAGTCGGTGAGCGGGGCAGAAAGCAAGGTTTCAAGGCTATTTCGTTCTTTTTCTCCTACAAAGGCTTCCAGCGCAATGACCAGAGAAAAAGACATTGGGAAAAAGCCGATAGCAAGGGTAGCGAAGGGTAGCACCCGTCCTTCAAAGGTGCCCGGTTCCAGGCGGGACAAAAAGCCGCTGCCCATGCGGATACCCAAAACCACCAATAGGGGAACGATAAAAGTAAGGCTAATAATGGGAGCCATAATACGCCAGTCGCGCAAGCCATCCCTTAGTTCGCGGCGGGCCACGATAAAGGCGCGTTTGAGTGAAAAAGACTTCTGGCCGCCAATGATGTTACTGCGAAGGGTTAAGTTCTTGGACATTAGCGGATTACCTCCTCAATTTCGGCTGAAACTTGTTCTTGATTTTGCCTGTCCTGGTCTGCCGAGCTTTTACTCGATTTTCCAACCTTTTTCAACGAGTTTTCAACCTCGTCCAGGGTATTACTGTTTTGCTGGGGAGTTCCTGCAATTTTGAGATAAACTGACTCCAGACTGCGCGCAACCTCGCTGATAGTCACAACCTCAAAGCCGTTATCCAGTAGGCGGCGCAAAATGATTGGATTAACTTTATCGGCTTCTTCGGTAGTATAGTTAAACCAGTCCGTACCAAATTCCGTAAGCTCGATCAGGTTAGCCAGTTCAATGGGTAAACCGTCGGGTGGGATAGGTTGGACCAACTTTACGGTATAGGCCGGAACGCCAAGCAACTTGCGTTTAAGTTCCTCATTGGTCCCTTCTATGACAATCTCGCCCTTGCGAATAATCGTAATATAATCGGCCAGGGCTTCCGCTTCAAACAGATTATGGGTACATAGAATAATTGCCCGATTTTCCTGCTTTAGTTGCCCAATAGCATCTCGCACCATTTTTGCGCTGTGGGGATCCATTGCGCTGGTTGGTTCATCAAGGAATAAAACTTTTGGTTCGTGGATAAGAGCTCGTATGAGGGCGGCCTTCTGGCGCATGCCTTTGGAATACTCGCCCATTTTTAGCTGACGGGTTTCCCAGAGGTCAAATTGCTTGAGCATCTCTTCGGCGCGCCCTTTACGAATGTTTTTGGGAACATAGTAAACCTCGCCAAAGAAGTCAAGATATTCCTCGATTCGCATTCGGTTGTAGAGACCCGGTAATTCGGTTAAATGCCCGATGATTTTGCGAACTTCCTGGGGATTTTTCACGGTGTCATACCCGGCAATTCGGGCATAACCCTCGGTAGGGGCAAGGGTCGCGGTTAACATCCGAGTAGTTGTGGTTTTACCAGCGCCATTATGCCCAAGTAAGGCCATAACTTTGCCGGGATTGACGCTGAAAGAGACTCCTTTAACGGCGGTAAAGTCGCCAAAGGTTTTGGTAAGTTGCACTGCTTCAATCATAGTTGTTACTTCCCGAAAATTGCTTGAAAAAGTAGCAGGGCGGGCATAATTGCTTATGTCCGCCCCATTACCAGAGTTTTTAACGCCTGTTTCTGTTTTGGAGCATATAGTAACCTACACCACCACCAGCAGCCAGCACTAGCAAGCCGCCAATAATAATGAAGATTATTCCACCACTGCCACTATCACTACTACTGCCCCCGGAGGTGCTGGGGGTAGTAACCGAGGCTACGGGTGTAGTCGGGGTGGTGGCTGGGCGAGCGGTAGTAGTAGCCTGGGACACTGTAGTTACTCCTGCCACAGTGGTTGGTCGAGGGGCTGTTGTAGTAGAAGTAGTTGCGACTGCCGCTGGGGTAGCCGTAGGGGGCAGGACTGGGGTTTGTGGAACCGGGGTTGGTTGCCCCTGTTGTATAAGGAAGGCCAGCGCATTCTTTTTCACCGCATCATAAACCGGCTTGGTTTTGAAATCGGTTGTGACCATCTGGAAATAATAATCGCTGCGGCTGGCATCAATATCACCTACCTGACGGAAGTACCATACGAATAGCACTCCCGCCCAGGGATAGTTTTTACGGGCGTATTCGATGCCTCGCACGGTATAATCGGCCTGCTGTTGTTCAGTGACCCTTCGCCAGATTAACTTATCTTTGGGGAAGTTTTCCGGCGAAGCGTTCCAGCCGTATTCGTTGAACCAGACTTGTTTGCCATTGTCGCCATTCTGCTCCATTATCTTACGTAGCAGCTCTACTCGACGGAAATTAAGTTTCTGCTCGGTTGGGGCATCTTCAGGGGTGTAATCCAACCCGTAGCCATTAGCTGCCACAATATCGAAATAACTTTTCGCACCATTGGTATACATCTGGCGCAAGTAGTCAAGCTCGTTCAGATTGGTTGGCCCTTTTTCGACGTTCATTGCCAGGGGCGCGGTCATAATTTTAATGTTAGGGTCAACACTCTTGGCAGCTTCGGAGCCTAACTTGAGTAACTCAACATAGCGTTTGGCATCAACGGTGCCTGTCCATTCCGAACCCAGGTTTGGTTCGTTCCAAATCTGAATATAGTTAATCTTTCCTTTGTAATGGGTAACGAATGCTTTAACAAAATCGGCGTAATCCTGAAATTTAGCCGGGATTTGTTGAGGATTGTTATTAGCGGGTTGGGCCCAAAGGGGGGTACGGTCCAGGCGAGCCACGATGTTGATTTTGTAGCGAGCGGCTAAATCTACAATCTGGTCAAACTTCTGCCAGCTCGACTTGTTAAACTTATCATCAGTAAAATAGCCCTTTTTGGTTTCGATTTCCTCCCAGGGGAAGTGCTGCTTGATCCAGCCAATACCGGACTCTTGAATCATCTGGAAGGTACGCTCTTTTTTCCAATCTTCTACTTCTTTCTCCAAAAAAGTATTAACCCCATAAGGGTTGATGGTTGTCTGGGCGTAGGCACTGCTAGGTGCGGAGAAAAGATTCAGGGCGAGTTGCATAATCAGCAAAGGGATGATAGCAAGAAGGGTGAGACGGATAGTTCTTGCCTTAATTGAGGGTGAGTGTAGCACTCGAAGGACTCCTTTCAAAGACAGTAAATTGAGAACTTAGTGAGCGGTTTGTCACGTCACCTGGCTCCGGGTTTAATTATATCATACCGGGTTGGACTTCCAACCTTACTAATCGGCTATCTTTGAATGATAAATTCGTTAGCCGTAATGGTATTAACGACATATATAACGATTTTGGCGGGATTTGGTTTCACGTGAAACGGCGAATGTTTCACGTCAAACATGTTTCACGCGAAACATTCATGGCAATCCACTGCCTGAAACCCAGGCTCACGATTCGTTCCACGTGAAACATGACTCGGCAAAATTTAGGAGTTTTGGTACTACTTTAATTTGCTATGGAATGCTATAATAGGGTCGGCTCGGTAAAATCACTGGCTACTCACCAAACTATCCTGCTGAGCGATAGTTTATTTATTAGCAAAAAGGGCCTTATAGATGTCTCAACCCTATGGCAATGAAAAGACCCCCTTGCAATCTCAAGTGGTTTCGGCTGATAATAATAACCGCATCAACCCAATTGTCCAGCCCCCGCCACTTAGAACTGCTACTCAAGTCCCGGTCGCAGTTTTCAAAGACCCCTACGCCGAGCTTAAGCAAAAGCTAATCCGTATCTTTTTGGTGGGAGTTGCTCCCGTCGTAGCAATTATTTTAGTTCTTACTATTATATATTTTACTTTTGCTGGTGGTGTGCCGGGCTTTCAGTCAGTTACTGACAAAGAGACCGTAACTTTTGGCGATTTCCCTATTCCCGCCGGAACTCTTGTGTTAAACAAAGAACCTGACGAAGTTTATTCCAGCGCGGCGGAGGCAATGTTTTCGACCTTGTTGCCCAACTATGCTGCCTCTAACCGAAAAACTGAAATATATCTATCCAAAAAATCACTGGATGATTTGGCTACCTATTATACTGACAAACTGGTTAAGGCCGGGAAATGGCAGCAGTATAATAAAAACAAGCTGCAAATCAATTCTTTTACAATCTATTTCTATGTGCGCCCCGGCACTATCCCTAAAACTTTTGATGGGGTAAGGTTGCAATTTGAGAAACTTACCCAGGATATTATTGTTCGGCGGGCCAGCCTGTTGAATAGTAAAGGGGAAGTGGGCGATACCTTGATATATCTTTCCAAGCTTACTTTAACCCCACGTTAAATTAAGCCTGACCTTTTTAACTGGCATTCGGCACAATTTTAAGAGGAGACCATCAGAATGAAACGCATTGCAGGATTTTTGTTAGGAACTGGGTTGGGAGTGCTGTTTGCCTACCTTTTGCGGCGTTACTTGCTCAATCAATCTTCTAATGAGGCAGTAACTATGCCACCCCCCAAAATAGAACAACCGCCCGCCGCGCCTGAAATTAAGCCCGCTACTACTCTGATAATCCGGCGGAATGGGCCACGCCCACCTGCCGTATCGAGTGAGGATAAGGGAACACATATTTCGGTTAATGGTCGTTCTACCGAGAGTGAAGCCAGTAAGCCAATTGCCGAAAACGCTGACCCGGAAGTTCAAGTAGCTGAGGCTGTCATAGAAGCTCCGGAACAATCAGAATTAGCAACTTCGGAAAACTCTACTTCTAACCAGCCGGACGATTTTACTATTATCATTGATATTGGGCCTGTTTTTAATCGCAAGCTGCAAGATGCTGGTATTACTTCTTTTACGGCTTTATCACTGCTTTCGGCAGAAGAAATTGCTGAAAAAGTAGGTACTAATGCTGCTCGGATAGAGCGAAACAAATGGCGTGAACAAGCTGCTCACCTGGCTATGGGTTCGGCTAATGTCGAAGCACAAAAGGCTGAGAATAGTGAAAAGGCCGAAGGATAGTTTGGGGGTAAATTAGCAGCAATGGTTTGGATAAGGGCGGGGATATAACCCGTCCTTATTTTTTATCGGGGTGGTTTGCCAGAATTTGCTGAATAATCGCCAATTCGACTTTCTTTTTCTGAATTTCTTTATCATTAAATTCTATGAGGCTGGTAAGGGCTACAATCTGGGCATCGTCCCGATTGCGTTGTAGTGAGGCAATGGTTTTGGTATAGCGTTCGACCAAACCCTCAAGTTGAGGAGTGGAGAGCTTTTGGATTTTTTCCAAATAATCTTCTAACATTTTGGTTTTTTTCCGGAGTGAGGTGTGGATATTACCCACCCGATAGAGGATTTCCCCCTACCCTAAATTAATGTTTTTGTTTTTAGTATTAGCTTGCTCATGATAGCATACTTATCAGGATGATAGGTACAGAATGGCATGTTATAATCTGGCCTGTTATGACACAAAACCTTCCCACAAAAAATAATAGCTGGGCCATTGTCCCGGCAAAAACTCTGACTGAAGCCAAATCGCGCCTTAGTCCGGTTCTGACAATTACTCAACGGCAGCACTTGGCTCTAAATTTACTGAAACATACCCTGACAGTTTTAAGGGCTGCTAAAAAAGCTGGTTTAATAAATGGTTTTGTGGTAATTAGTCCTGATAAACAATTAAGTGCAGTGGTTACAGCTTTTGATGGGGAATATTTGGTTGAAGATAGAGTTAATAGTAAGGCCTCGTTAAATGAAGCATTAGGGCAGGCTGCTCGTTGGTGTGTGGCTAATAAAGAAGCTGAAACTTTATTGATTTTGCCAACTGACCTGCCGATTATGACTCTAGAGGATTTGCAGGAAGTAATAGCCTCCACACTGCCCGACATCTGCTTGATTGTACCGGATACTTTAAGGCAGGGTACAAACGGTTTATTATTAAACCCGGCTACCCGGCTTAACTACACATATTTTTTTGGGGAAGATAGTTTTAGGCAACACCGGGAGGCTCTGCTTAAAGAGGGAGCAAGTTTACTAATCAAATATAATCCTGGTTTAACTTTTGATCTGGATTTACCCGAAGATTTAGCCCTTTTACCCCCCGATTGGTGGGATAATTTACCTGAAACCGCCGATGTTATTCACAAATGAGCCTTGTTTTCCACACATTTTGTGGATAGCTGTGGAGAAGCGGTTTAAAATTCCTCCAAATCCGACCCTTCCAGGTAGGTTTCAACGTTTTCTAACTCATTGCCGTATTCATCAAATTGGGCATTGTTGTTGTTGGTAGGTGCAGGTTTTGGTTTAGGCTCACTTTCGTTTTTGGGACGGCGGCGGGGATTGCCAGTGCCATTATCAACCAGAGCTTTGTCCAGAGCCTCAGCAATATTAGAAACGCCAAAAGCCTGAAAACCTTTGGGTAGTTTTAAGTCGGTACCATTGCTGGTTGCGAATTTAGGGTAAATCGCCCGGGTGAAACCTAGTTTCGCGGCCTCTGCCAACCGCCGCTCTAGTTGACTTACCATCCTGACTTCACCTGACAAACCCACTTCGCCGATTAGCACCGTGTTCGGGTCAATCTCGCACTCGCGGTAGGAAGAAACAATCGCGGCGGCTAAACTCAGGTCGGCGGCGGGTTCATTGATTTTCAAGCCCCCTACCACGTTCACATAAACATCCTGACTGCCAAGCGGTACCCCAAAGCGTTTGCTCAAAACCGCGTTGAGCATTAACAGACGGTTCATATCAATGCCGTTGGCGGTGCGGCGGGGCATCTGGGTATAACATTGGCTGCACAGAGCTTGTACCTCTACCAAAATCGGGCGAGTCCCTTCCATAGTAACCGCAACCGCCGAGCCAGGGGCGTTCTTCATTCTCTCGGCTAAAAATACCTGGGAAGGATTGGTGACTTCCACCATGCCTTCGCCCCGCATTTCAAAAACGCCTACTTCGTTGGTAGAACCATAGCGGTTTTTTACCCCCCGCAATAAACGATATTGATGGAAGCGGTCTCCTTCCAGATATAGCACGCAGTCTACCATATGTTCGAGCACTCTTGGCCCGGCGATATTACCTTCTTTGGTGACATGCCCCACCAGAAACATTGGCAGGTGATATTTTTTAGCCAATCGCATCAGGGTCGCGGCACATTCTCGTACCTGGGTAACACTCCCGGCTGCCGAGGTCATCTCGGCCCCTAGATTGTCAAAACCACCCGCCCCAAAGCCCAGAGCAATATCATCTTCTTCCTGCCGTTCCTTGCGGGTCAGGTAGACCGTCTGGATTGAGTCAATTACTACCAGGGCGGGTTTCAAATTCTCAATATGATCGAGTATCAGGTTAAGGTTGGTTTCAGAAAGTAGGTAGAGGTTTTCGGGGGCGAGTCCCAATCTGGAAGCCCTAAGCTTAATTTGATTGGCCGACTCTTCGGCTGAGACATATAGCACCTTACCGATAGTGCCCGCTAGTGCCGCCGTCACCTGTAGGAGCAAGGTAGATTTGCCGATACCGGGGTCGCCACTTATCAGAGTTAGCGAACCCGGCACAATTCCCCCACCCATCACCCGCTCGAACTCGCTGATTGGCACAGGCAGCCGCTTGAAATTTTCGGTTTGCATGTGGGCAATGCTTTCGGGTTTGTTCTGACTGAGGGCGGCGCGGGTAGCACTGTTGGTTTTTGAGCCAGCAAAGCGGCTAGCACTCATTTCGCGTTCCGGCACTTTTATTGTTTCGGTAAAACTATTAAAAGCCTCACACTCGGTGCAACGCCCTAGCCACTTCATACTTTCAAAGCCACATTTTTCGCAGGTATAAACGGTACGCGGTCCCTTAGCCATAAAAATACCCTCATCTATTGTTATGATAAACCTTCACTGAGGATATTATAGCACTAATTTGGATTTTAGAAAATCTGTTCGGGAAAATGGTTGTTGGTTGTTGGTGGATAGTTGTCGGAAAAATCAACAATAATATTACGACATATCCCCTAAGAGGTAGAATGGAGTAAAAGTTAATGTAATGCCGATTGGAAACAATCCGATATTATTGCTATAATAGCACAGATGTGCTTAATTGGTAAACACTATAGAGAGCCGACACAAACGAAAGCTAATCGGGTCTATTTGGAGTATCACAACCTCAAGGAGAACTATCATGCGTAAAATAATTTTCCTCATGCATGTCACGCTGGATGGTTTCGTGGCTGGGCCAAACGGCGAGATGGATTGGATCGTCTATAATGATGAAGTGGAAAAATATGCTCACGCGCTTCACAGCACTACCGACGCTGCTATTTATGGGCGGGTGACTTATCAAATGATGCAGAGCTACTGGCCGACGGTACTTTCAGACCCTTCCAGCGATGAGGGAGCCATGAACCATGCCCGTTGGTACGAAAACGCTACCAAACTCGTCATATCGCGTACCCTGGAAAATGACGAAGCTAACAAGACTATAGTCATTAGCGATAATATTGCCGAGGAAATGACGAAAATCAAGCAACAACCAGGCAAGGATATTTGGCTAATTGGTAGTCCCACTACCGCCCAGGAGTTCATGCGGCTAGGCCTGATTGACGAATATCGCATTAATATCAACCCGCTTGTATTAGGGAGTGGTAAGCTTTTGTTTGAAGATGTAGGGGATTTAAAGCTGAACCTTTTGGAAGCTAAGACACTTATGGGCGGGGTGGTGGTACTGCGTTATGAGCCCGTGAAATCATAAACTTAAAGGGTGGTCTTGCTTTAGTGGGTTATCCCCTGAGTACGAGAGGGACAGGTAACCACGACCAATCCTACTTTACCCCCTTCCATTTTAGAGAAGAGGGCAGGGGGTTAGGTCAACCGACAACTCTTTAAAAAATCTCGCGGAGGCGTTGGGCCATTTTGCGGGCGGCATTACCCCGATGGCTGATGGCATCTTTTTCGGAGTCAGTAAGCTCGGCCATAGTGCGGTGGTTTAGTTGAGTGATAAAAATGGGGTCATAGCCGAAACCATTGCTGCCACGAGGCTCGAAACCGATATGACCCTCGCAATGACCGATTTCCTGAGCCAAAATCTTACCAGTAGGGTCGGCTAAAACCAGCATCGCCACAAATTCGGCGGTACGGGGCGCACCGGGCCTATCCGCCAGCTTTTTCAGGAGGAAGGCAATCCGCTCGGCATCGGTAACATTCTCCCCGGCGTAACGCTTGGCATATACCCCCGGTTCGCCATCCAAACCATCAACCTCTAGTCCGGAGTCGTCCGCCAGAGCAGGGAGGCCGCTGGCTTTGGCAAAAGCAACGGCCTTCAGGCTGGCATTCTCGAAATAGGTTCTACCCGTTTCCTCCACATCAAACTCATTTAATCCAATATCGGCAGGCATTACTAACTCCAGCCCCTTAATATCTAACAGGCGGGCCAGTTCAGCGACTTTGCCTTTGTTATTGGTAGCAATTAACAGCCGCATATTTACCTCACCGTTACTAAATCATGGGTACTAAGATTGATATTCTCCTGACCATCCTCGGTAACAACCGCTACATCCTCAATCCGCACTCCGAAGCGACCCGGCAAATAAATCCCTGGCTCGATACTAAAGGCCATCCCCGGTTCTAGCACGGTTTGATTACCAGTGACGATATAGGGTTCTTCATGCACTTCCATCCCAATTCCATGCCCGGTGCGGTGAACGAAAAACTCACCATAACCCAAATCCGTAATAACTTTACGGGCAGCTGCGTCCACACTCTCACAGGTTACGCCCGGTCTGGCCTGGGCGTGTCCGGCGGCAGTGGCCTTTCGCACGGCGTTGTAGACCTCCTGAAACAGCTTGTCGGTATTTGTCCCCTCTACAAGTACTGTGCGGGTCATATCGCTGCAATAACCCAGATAGCTGCCACCAAAATCCAGCACAATCGGGTCGCCCGCCTCGATAATGCGCTCCCCGGTGTGGTGGTGAGGTTGCGCCCCGTTTGCGCCACTACCCACTATGCAAAACAAAGCCTGTTCCTGCCCATACTTTACCAGCAAATTGTTAATATCTCCCATAACCTCCCGTTCGCTGCGTCCGGCAAATTTCAACTTCATTACATCCAGGAAGGTGCGGTCAGCAATTGCCGCCGCATCCTTGAGCAACTTTATTTCCTCGGCAGATTTTTTGATGCGTAGCTTCTTCAAAACCTCGGTAGCGGTTTGCCAGCTACTACGCGGCATAAGTCTTTGTAAATCCAGCAGGAACATACTCCACAGATGCGCCCCTACCGCCACTTTTACTTCCCGGTTAACCGCTCCACCCAAAATCTCTACCAGACGACTTTGTGGCCCCTCACCGTCGCGCCAATCCAGCAAATCAAAGTAACTAGCATATTTGCTGGTTGCCAGTTTTTCCAGGGCAGGAACTACCATTGCAGGTTCGCCATCGCGGGGAACGACGAATAACATCATCCGCTCGTTTTCCATTCCAGCCGTACCAATCAGGTAGCGCATATCTGCCCCTGGCCCAAGAAACAGATAATCTATATCCATCGCTGCCATAGCAGCCTGGGCCTGACGACAACGATCCTCAAAAATATTAGTAGCCATAGTTTTATTTCACCTCATATTGTATAACAACGGTTATATAAAGTTGTTTGCTAAAGAGCTTTAAGGTAGCTAATAGCGCGTTCCAGAATCGCGTCTTTACCTTGTTCCAGCATTTTTACATCCTGGTCTACTGCTATATCAGGTGTAACCCTATCCAGATAGCCATCTGGTTGAGTGTTGTCAGCAATCACCCGGAAACGGGCCAGATTCAGCAGCGAGTTGTCCGAAAGATTGACTACATCACTACCAACTGCACACCCTGCCGTATCCTGACCGAATATCTGGGCCACCTTTTTACTTTGTAAAGCAAAGGCAAACATTTCACCTTCGGAAGCGGTAGTATTATCTACCAAAATCGCCAGAGGTTTGTTAATAGGGGTTACACCTTTAACGGTTGAGACAGCTAATTTGTTAGGTTGGTGTTTATCGTCTTGCGAGGCGATTGCCAGTATTTCACTGCTTTGGGTAAAGCGACTCAAGAAGCTGATAACGGTTCGCCAATTGCCGTAACGGGTTCCTCGCAGGTCAATCACAATCCCCTTCAGTTTTTGGTCGTTAAAGTCTTTAAGTTTGGAGTCTAACTGGTTATTTACCTCGTCTAATAAAGTTCCGGCTCGATTGGGAAAACTATTAATCCGTAAATAACCGATATTGCCCAAAACCTGCGTTTCAAAAATCTGAACATTGGTGCTACCGCGAGTAATATCAATTTTTTGGATGTTGCCCGTGCCTGCCTTGCGAATTTCCAGGTTAACATTAGTGCCAGGGGTAGGTCTATCGCCTCCCACCAACAAGCGAAAAGCATTAGCTAGCGGAATTCCCACGATAGTTTGTCCATCAATCCCCTGAATGGCATCACCAACTTT
Organism: Chloroflexia bacterium; assembly: GCA_038207495.1. Classification (GTDB taxonomy): domain Bacteria; phylum Chloroflexota; class Chloroflexia; order Chloroheliales; family Chloroheliaceae; genus Chlorohelix. The sequence continues at coordinate 18,352 of JBBQZS010000003.1, read as the reverse complement.
TAGGCCAGCCTTGTCAGCAGGGCCTTGTGGTGTAACACGTGTTATATAAAGTCCCTGCCCGCCAGTATAGGGCGAAACAATAATTCCCAAACCGACCGCCGTAGCCAACCCGGTTATGTTCTGTAAATAGCTCTGAGCATCAGTTGGCGCGTAAAATTTGGTCTGGCAATCGCTCAAACTATTAACGGTTGCTTGGATTGCTCCATAAGCCAGCTTTTCTTCGGAAATTTGCCCCTGGTAACGACTGAGGGTTAGCTGATAAGCCTGATAAAAGCTATTCCAATCTTTGGTGCCATCGTTACTAAAATCCGGGATAGATACTTGAGGTGCTTGAATGCCGTTGGTTTGTAGGGTATTACTAATGCCACGTAAGGCTACCTGGTATATGTCGGCACTACTCACCGGGAAGTAATAGGAGGCTATTACCGCATCAAAACTTTCTTTCAACATGGTCTCTTTTGCTGATTTTAAGCCACCTGGCACAGCCTCCAGAGTTGGGCGTGGGGTAGCAGTTGGCAAAGGGGGCAAGGGGGTAATAGTAGGTTGAATGGCAGCCGTAGGGGTAAACTTTTGAGGCGGCGGGGTGGGCGTTATTATTCGGGGCGAATCTATCGAACAGGCAGTTAATAACATACTGCCCAATATTACCAGCAAGCAAAATACCAAAGGTTTAAATTTTGCCCTTTGCCTACTTGCCCTGGCGTCTTTTGCATTTTCCTTTACCATAGGATTATAACCTTGCCGTAAATTCTTTGCCATGTTTTATGGGTTGATGGGTAGTTTTAGATTATCGTAAAGCGTATTATACAAGATACCGAACTCGACTGTCTCGAAAATTCACTGTTGTTTTGAGAAGCAGATTTCTGGTAAAATGCTAGGGAATAGCTCATAATAAGGTGGCTATTCCAAAAGCGCAAACTTATTTAGAAAAAAGTAATATTTCTATTGGTTAATACGCTTATTATAATAGAAATTGAACAACCCGTTAAGGCTTTCAAACGAAATACCTTAGAAACGAATACAGAATGGAGCGCGACTGATGACTGCCGAGACCTTGCCCGATAGCATTGGACCTTATAAGGTAGTCGGCCTCCTGGGTAAAGGGGGAATGGGGTCAGTTTACAAGGCATTTAAACCGCCCTTAATTCAACGTTTTGTGGCGGTGAAAACTATTAAGGCTGAATTCCTTTCGACTCCCGATGCTTTAAAGCGTTTTAGACGGGAAGCCGAGTTGTCTTCCCAATTAAAACACCCTAACATTGTTACGGTCTATGACTATGAAGAAGTAAGTGGCGGTGATAGCTATATCGTCACTGAAATCATCGAGGGTGGAATTACCCTGCGCGACCGCATGCAAACGGGTAGTTTGAGTCTCTCTGAAGTAGCCAGCATTATGACACAGGTTGCTTCTGCGCTAGATTATGCCTACGAGTCCCATAATATTGTCCACCGCGATATTAAACCTAGCAACATATTTTTTGAACACGGCAAACGGATTGCTTTGGGCGATTTTGGTATTGCCAAAGATGTTAGCCGCAACACTCAATTAACCTCGCTGGGTGAGGGAGTGGGTACACCTGACTATATGAGTCCCGAACAGGCGATGGGCGACCCGCTAGACCGCCGCAGCGATATTTATTCGCTAGGTATCGTTTTGTTTGAAATGTTGACGGGAACTTTGCCATTCAAGGGAGATACGCCAATTTCGGTGGTGATGGGTCATATCCAAAAGCCTGTCCCTCAATTGCGCAGCATTAACCCGGATATTCCGCCGACGGTAGAAACAGTTGTCGCCAAAGCCTTAGAGAAGAAGCGCGAGAACCGTTTTAACACCGCCGGAGAGCTGGCTAAAGCTTTTGATGCGGCGATTAGTGGTACTTCGGTAGATGGTGCGACAATTTCGGTTACTGCCCCTCCCCGATCCAATACTGGCACGCTAGGATTTGGCGAACCCGCTATTCCGTTTGTTACCCAGGAATTGAATTTGGTGGATTCTTTGGAAGCCAACAGGCGTTACCAGGATGCTTTTGACCGCCTCTATACCCTGCGAACCCAATATCCTGCCGCCAGCAATGTTTCGCAACGGTATCAAAGTTATGTTGAAAATGGCTATATTCCTAGTAGTAGTGTTAGTGGCACTGGCAATTTCTATGGCAATAGTGGAGCTACCGCCGGTGGGGTACGCACCGGGACACCTCCCCCTTCCCAATATACTCAGCAACCCCAAAGCTTTAACAATACTGGTGGCTATGTTCCCACCCCAAAGCCCGCCAAATCACCGCTTCCCTTGATTATTGGTGGCGTGGCGGCGGTGTTAATTGTGGGTGGTATTATTCTGGCAGTAGTATTGAGCAGTGGTAACAAAGGCACTACTCAGGGAGCAGCGACTGCCACTGTGGCTGTTACCACTACCACTGCTGCTACCACTACCGCCCCTGTCACTACCGCAATACCTACTACAGCGGTGGATAATTCCGTTGAACGGGCCAAACTGGTTAACAAAGAGGGCGACGATTTCTTTGACCGGGGTAATTTTACCGCCGCTATCGAGAAATACAAAGAGTCCGTACGGCTTTCATCCGGCACCGGTCTTTATCACGCTAACCTGGCAAGGGCCTATGTCCAGACCCAGGATTATAGTCTGGCCGAGAATGAAGCGCGGTTAGCTATTAGCCTCGATTCTACCGATGCCCGGTTCCAGTTTATTTTAGGTACAGCCCTTTCAGGTTTGAATCGGAAATTGGATGCTTCCAAGGCTTATGGGGAAGCCACTCGCCTAAAGCCGGAAGTGCCTATCTATCATACAAATCTGGCGGATGTGTTGCTAGACCTTAACAAGCCAGCCGATTCTGAGGCGGAAGCTCGCAAGGCATTGGCTCTTTATTCCAACGCTACCCAGGATAAGGATTACACTAAAAATGTAGCCTTTACTCAAAGCACTTTGGGTGAGGCTTTACAATTCCAGCAGAAATATGTTGAGTCTGAGGCCGCTTTCCGCGAGGCTCTAAAGCTCGTGCCAAACTCGGCGATTTATCAGCTAAATATCGCGAAAGTTATATTCGATAATGCTCGTGATTTATCTGATGCTGGCAAGCCGGAAGCGACCAAAAAGTTTACCGACTCCGAAGCAGAAGCTCGTAAGGCTATTTCTTTAGACAGTAATTATGCCGAGGCTCATAACCAGCTTGGTTTGTGTCTGGAGTTTCAGGATAAGCCCGCCGATGCCCTACCCTCTTATCGTAAAGCGGTGGCTCTAGCTCCAAAAATCGCGGCTTATCAGCGAAATCTGGCAGGGATTTTGATTGAGTTAAAAAACTATCTTGAGGCCGAAACAGTAGCCCAAACCGCCGTGCAGTTGGATGCTACCAGCTCACGAGCATTTAATCTGTTAGGGGTAGCGCAATACGAACAGAATAAGTATGACGCTTCTATTCCCAATTATCAGAAGGCGATTGAGTTAACCCAAAGTAAACCCCAGGCGGTTTATTTCCGTAATATTGGGCTGGCTTATGAGGCGGTTAAAAATTATCAGAAGGCCCGTGAAGCTTATCAGCGAGCCTTTGACCTGGGATCACCTTCGTATAAAACCACTGTGCAGGGCGACCTTGACCGTATCAAGGGGAAATAGCTGGAGTCTAACCTAACCCCCTAGCCCCTTCCCTGCATCAGGGAAGGGGAACTCGTTACTCGGCACTTACTCAGGGGTTGGTTTGATGAAATTAACATCGAGCCATGAGACAAACAAAGCGGCAAATTCGCGGCTGTTATACCAACCTTGATTGGGGTAATCATCCTGACCTGCTTTCAAGCCAACCGCATCTACTCCTAAAGAGTTACAGAGATAAAGAGCGCGCGGCAAGTGATAGCCTTGTGTCACCAGAATAGCCTGAGTAATCTGGTAATTATTAGCGGCTCGCCAGCAAGTGTCATAGGTACGCAGACCGGAAGCATCGGTCTTTATAACATCACCCGGTACCCCTTTTTGCATCGCATAACGTCGCATTGCGGCTACTTCGTTATTGCTGGTGCCATCTCCGCTCATTAACAGTTGGTTGGTTTTCCCCAGTTTGTATAAAGCAACTCCCGCATCTATCCGGTCAGCCAGCATCCAGCTAGGCGAACCATCCCGATTTAAACCAGCCCCAAAAATAATAGCAACCGGGCGCGCAGGGACATCTTTAACCTCGGAATAAATCCGCGATTTCTGGCTATCTTCGATAAAATGCGCAATTAGTAAGGGAACAAGCAACAAAATTAGCAGTAATAGGATGATAACGAGCCACATACGGCGACGGCTTTTTGGTTTCTTTTTTCCGGTTTTAGGTGGGTTAGCGCGTTCGGCTAACTTGGTTTCTACCATTAAAACAAGCCTTTCAACCCAACCATTTATTGAACAGCGCGGTTGTGAGTTGGGGGTTGGTCTAAATATTATTCGTTAATCGCTTATAATCAAATTCTTTTGATATAACTCGGTTAACCAAATAACGTTTCGTTCCAGATTTTGGTTGCATTATATCATGGGGGATGAAACGAAGGATGTAGGATGAAGGGTGAGGGATGAAAAATACAGGAGTAAGGAGCAAGAATTAAGAAGTAAGAATAATAAAACAGGGCGACCCGCCTGATATGCACCTACGAATGTCCCCGATTTTGGATATTGGATTTTAGATTTTCAAAGGAACAAAAATGGATAATAAGGAGGTGGAAAAATTGCCAAAACCGCGAAAGATATTACTGATAAACGGCCCAAACCTGAACCTGTTGGGGGAACGCGAACCGACAATTTATGGTTCGACTACCTTGCCCCAGATTGTGGCGAAGGTGCGAGAACGGGCTACGGCGGCTGGATTTGAGTTGGAAGATTTTCAGAGCAATTACGAAGGGGGTCTGATTGACTTTATACAAGCCCAGCGCAAGGCGATTTGTGGTATAATTATTAACCCAGGGGCCTATACTCACTATAGTATTGCCTTGCGCGATTGTTTAGCAGCTCTGGATGGTGTGTTGGTAGTAGAAGTCCATTTATCGAACGTCTACGCCCGCGAGGAATTCCGCCATCATAGCCTGATTGCACCAATTGCACTGGGGCAAATAGCCGGGTTTGGACCATTTGGTTATCTGCTGGCTCTGGATGCTCTTATAGAAAAAGTTTCTAAATAAGGTTTATACTGTCCTGATAGGAGGATTGAGTTTTTTATGGTTTCGACCAGTGAAATTAAGCGCGGCATGATTGTTGAATTAGACGGTCAATTGCAAAAAATTCTGGAATACGATCACCAAAAGATTGGGCGGGGTAGTGCCCAGGTTAAAATCAGCTTCAAAAACATTCGTACTGGCTCTAACACCGTGCGGACTTTTCAGGCTGGGGCCAAGTTTAACGATGTTCGTCTGGAACGTCAGATTGTTCAGTATCTCTACCAGGATGGTGATGACTACCACTTCATGAACACCGAAACCTACGAACAGCCTGTTCTGAACGAAGAACAATTGGGCGACGTACGTTATTACATTCATGAAAATGACACCGTAGAATTAATTACCTACAACAACGAACCAATTGACATTGAAATTCCACCCTCGGTGATTCTGACCATAACTTACACCGAACCTGGAGTTAAGGGTGATACTGCTACGGGTGCTACTAAGCCCGCCACTACCGACACCGGGTTGACTATTACCGTTCCCTTATTCGTAAACAATGGCGACAAAGTTAAAGTTGACACTCGAACAGCATCTTATGTGGAGCGTGCAAACTAAGTGGCAATACCAAGCTCACGGTCAGCAAAATCAGGCGAGAATCGGGGGTATCCCCGTTCGGCCAGGGCGATGCAGCCCGTTACCAGCGAAGTAACACCGCCCGTTGCTCCGCCTCCCACCCCAAAAGCACCTGCTACTTCGGCAACGGGGTTGCTGACCGATGAGATTCGGGAACTTATTAAACTGGTTGAAGCCAGTGATATAACCGAGTTAGCCATTGAGAACGGCGAGCAGAAAATCCTTATAAAACGGGAAAAAATTCAGATGGTAGCTGCTGAGCAACCTGCTCCAAGCCGTAATTCTAGGGCAACCCGCGCTCAAGGTTCTTCTGGTTCGACTGCTGACCATTCTTCACCACCTATTCCCGACCCTGGTTCGCCCCCCGAAGACTCGTTTCACAAAATTGTTGCCCCTATGGTTGGCACTTTCTATCGCTCACCTGACCCGAAAGCCAGGTCTTTTGTGTCAGAAGGTGAAACCGTAGAAAAAGGTCAGGTCATTGGCATTATCGAAGCGATGAAGATAATGAACGAGATTGTGAGCGAACATTCCGGGCGTTGTGTTAAGGTCAATGTCGAGAACGGCCAACCTGTTGAATACGGCCAAACCCTATTATTGCTTGAACCAGTCTAGAGTTGTTGGTTATTAGTTGTTGGTTATAACCTAAAATCTAATATCTAAAATCTAAAACCTGACTCTTAAAAGTTGATAGCTGACAGCTTCTCTCCGAGGTAACGATGCCTTACGCCCCTGTGGGTGATTTACAAATCTATTACGAGTTGCGCGGGCCAGAAGAGGCCGAACCCCTGTTGTTACACAATGGGGCGTTCGGCGTGATTGATGCTGACAGCGATTGGGGCAAACATTTCGACAAGTTTGCCCAAAATTACCGCCTCATCCTTTTTGAACATCGCGGTCATGGGCGCACCAATAATCCACCTCAAAAATTTACCGATTACGCCGACCTAGCCCACGATGCCGCCGGATTGCTCAAATATCTGGGAATTTTCAAAGCTCATGCCGTAGGATTTAGCGATGGTGGTATAACCTGCCTCAAAATGGCGGCTCTTTACCCCGATTTGGTGGATACTCTGGTATCTATCGGAGCAAACTACTACAATACTCCGGCTTTGATAGCTTCCCTGGAGAAGCTAAGGGGCGACTATATCGAGAAGCACTTTGTGGAATGGGCAGCTACCCTCGAACGCCAATTTGCCACGCAAGGGCCGGGAGCCTGGAAAAAAGTTAGTGCCCAGCTTCAGAAAATGTGGCTTGATGACGCGGCTTTTCCCACCCTGGATGATATGCGAACCATCAAATGTCCCAGCCTGATAATGACTGGGCAGCGTGATATGTTTGGCACGGTGGAGCAAACCCTCGATATTCATCAGGCTATTGCTGGAAGTGAACTTTGTATTCTGCCGGGTGTGGCCCACGCTGTGCCAGTACAGCGTCCTGAAGTTACCAGTTGGATTGTGCTGGATTTTCTGGAACGGCAACGCAAGAAACGGGATAAAACCCTTCGCCCCTGATATGTTACTTATAATAATCTGAACTCTCTCCCCTTTCCCCCTAACATCCCCCTGAGTACAGGAGGGGCAGGCGGAAGGGGGAAGCTATTTTAGGGAGGAAATATGTCAGAAAAGTTACTGGAACTAGCCCGAAAATATGGGATAAGTCTGGGTGCAGTGGAAGCTCTATCAAATGCTTTACAAGAAAGCGGTGGTAGCCAGGCTCAATTTAATCATCCCGAATTAGGTGGAATGGGTCAATGGCAGCCAGGAATGGTAATGATTGGCGATATGTTCAACCAATCGCTCAAGGCTAAAGTTGCAGCATTGGGTAATGAGCTGGCCCACCTGGTGCATTCTGTACCATCTACAGCAGCTTCAAACCAAACCAACTGGTGGCCGCAAAATTTAGGCACTCCGGCGGCGGTAGGTGGGCAGAATGATTTGCATTATGCCTATTTTCCAACCTCAAGCCGGCTACTGTTACAGCAAATTAGTCAAATTACGGCTTATGATACTGCCAATTTGAGTATAACTGGTTTTTCCCAACAACAGCCGGGTTCTAGCCTATTAGTCTTGCATACTTCACAAGGTACACTTGCCGTGACCGATTTAGCGGTTGTTGATATAATCTAATCAGGTTCAAAATGATCATTTCTATAACCTTTGTTATACAGAGTAGATTCAGAGGTATATAACAATCGTTATATATATACGCTGAAGGAGCTAATATGCCTGAGAAATTTATCGCCGCAGCCGTCCAGGCTTCCCCCATTTTGCCTATGAATAAACAGGCCACTATTGAGAAAGTGTGCAAATTAACGCGAGAAGCGGCTCGTAATGGCGCACGACTGATAGTTTTCCCCGAAACTTTTGTGGCAACCTACCCCAATTGGTCGGTAGATTTGCAAACCCCTACCGAATGGCCGCGAAACCTGCTCAAACTGACCCAGGAAGCGGTAGAAGTGCCAGGGCCGGAAATTGCTCAGGTCGCCGAGGTAGCCCGCCAGGAACGGGCAATAGTGGTGCTGGGGGTTAATGAGAAAATACCCTTGTACGATGGGATGCTCTATAATACCCTGGTGTTTATTGGGGCGGATGGGCGGTTGCTGGGCAAACATCGTAAATTGCTACCATCAAACCGCGAAAAAGTTTTCTGGCATCGCGGTGATGGGGTAGATTTAAATGCGGTTTACCCGACAGTGCTGGGGCGCATCGGCGGGCTAATCTGTTACGAGCATTTGCAACCATTATTTAAATATGCCCTAATGGCGCAAGGGGAGCAGATTCATTGCTCGGTCTGGCCTGGTTGGCCTAATTATGCGTCTGGACGCACCAATGTCCACGTAATTGATGCCGCAATTCGCAGCTATGCCCTGGAAGGTCAATGTTTTGTGGTGGCTTCCTCAATGTATATTTCGCCCGATTATGGCGAGCAGGCCGGCTTGGGCAATGCCAGTTGGACGTTTTTCGGCGGCAGTGGTATCGTTGCGCCGGACGGAAAATATATTGCAGGACCGGTTTACGACAAAGAAGAGATTTTATACGGCGAGATTGATTTTGACCAGATTATCATTCGCAAGGCGGCTATAGACACTACTGGGCGCGATAGTCGCTGGGATGTGGTCAACCTGAACATTGCGGGTAACAGCCAATACATGCCGATTTCGGGGGTAAATACTACCCGCAACGACCAGCCTTTACCCACCACCATATCACCCGAACTACCGCCCGAAAATAACCCCCGATTGCTGGTTAATGGGGATAATTTGGGATAAATCTGGCTTAATTTGGGATAACTTGGGATAAGCAGGGATAACTTTGGAAATATATAGCGTTAGCACCATTCTCGAATACCTGAAAATAATCCTGGAAATTGATGATCGTACCGCCGATTTATGGCTGCGGGGTGAGGTTTCTAACTTTAGCCGTTCGCCTAACGGTCATATGTACTTCCGTTTGAAGGATGAGGGTGGGGTTTTGGAGTGCGCTCTTTTCAAAAACAGCGCGATTCGCCAGAAAGTTCTGCCCAAAGATGGTTCAAGTTTTATTATGCATGGGCGAATTTCGATTTACGAGGCTACAGGGAAACTTCAATTTTATGTGAATGAGGTATTTGCTGACGGTTTAGGGCGACTATCGCTTGAATTCGAGCGACTGAAAAAGCGGTTGGAAGAAGAAGGTTTGTTTGCTCCTGAACGCAAGCGACCGTTGCCAGAACGCCCTAAAGTTATTGGCGTAGTAACCTCGGAACGGGCGGCGGCTTATCAGGATATTTTGAACGTCTTACGCCGCCGTTATCCTTTGGCACAGGTGGTATTATCACCCACTGTAGTGCAGGGTGATGCTGCACCTACTCAGATTGTAGCGGCTATTCAGGCTCTTAACGCTCGCCCAGAGGTTGAGGTTATTATTCTGGCGAGGGGTGGTGGTTCTATTGAGGAGTTATGGGCTTTTAACGATGAGCGGGTAGCGCGGGCGGTTTTCGCCAGTCGGCAACCGATTGTGACGGGAGTGGGTCACGAAACCGACTTTACTATCGTGGATTATGTGTCAGATTTACGTGCCCCGACCCCTAGTGCCGCCGCTGAACTGGCCTCGCCTGATATTAACGACCTTCGGGTTCAGGTTGCCGCCCAAAGAGACGAGCTATATTATGTTTTTGAAGATATTTTAGGCGAAAAAGCGGCTGATTTAGCTGCTCTTCAACGCCGCTTCTACCAATATTCCCCGGTTAACCGATTCCCACAACTCCGTCAGAAAATTGATGGGCTGCTAACTCATTCTCAGCGAGAGTTACAACACCACTTTAAGTTACAACAACTACAGGTACGCGCCTTGCAATATCGCCTCAAAGTTTTGAATCCCAACCAGATTTTGCAACGAGGCTACGCGATTGTTACCAACGCCGTTACAAGTGAAGTTATTAGCGACATATCCCTAATTCATAAAGATGATAATATTCGCGTAAGAGTTAATAATGGGCAGTTCGGCGCAAAAGTTGAATAAATAGTGGTCGGTGGTCAATTGTCAGTAAGTAGTTAGTGGTTGTTCGTTGTGGGTTGAAAGTTAAAATCCCAAATCTAAAATCTAAAATTGAGAATACCTCGAACCCCTAAAAGCACGCCCGTCATCCGCATATCATCACAGGGCAGAGCCTGATCCTAAAAAATTTTAATTTCAGGGTAGACACAGAGGTTTACCCCTACAAAAATTGCCCACGTTTATTTTTGCCCTTCATTCCTGTTTTGACGTTTAGATAAACCAAAGGGCAAGGAGTGTTGCCAGCCCTTGCCCGAACGAGTAATGTTCTAGTTGAAGAAAGGACACTACTCGAATGAACCTTAACACACTTAAAGAATTTCGGCACCAAATCTATCAGTGTTTCAACTATGGCAGCGATGCCTTGTTTAATCTGGCGGATGCCCTTCTGACTGAAAGCCAGGCACAATCGGTTTTGGAACTGACCCTTTCGCCTTTGTTTGAAAGGAAATGGCCCAGCTTGTATGAGGCTTTGCAAATGGGCCAACTCAATCAAGCCCGCTTCGAGCAAACGTTGGTGGGCTACGCTCCCCAACCAGCCCGTGGTCAAAGATTGGTAGTGGCAATCGATGCTTCTAATATTGAGCGACCCTTTAGTCACACTTCGCCTGACCGAGGCTGGCTTTACAAGCACAATTTGCCCGATTGTGACAAGCCGGTGACGGTGGGTTGGCAATTTTCGACGGTGGTGGTGGTACCAGCTCAAACCAGTAGCCATACTTACATTGTCTCCAACCGCCGGATCCCAACCAGTCAAACTCCGGCTCAGGTAGCAGCCCACCAACTGAACGATTTGCGTGACTATTTTACTGAACGACCAATCAACCTGGGAGACCGCTACTACCCCAGCAAGGCTTTTATGCAAAGCAGCAGTAAGGACTATGACCTGCTGCTTAGGCTCAAGGCTAACCGGGTATTCTATCGGGAAGTGGTCAGGGCTGAAGGAAAACGAGGGCGGGGTGCTCCGGCCAAGCACGGAACACGCTTCCAATGTAATGACCCGTTTAGCCACGGTTTGCCTGATAGGGAGTGGGTTGGGGAGGATGAAAAGGACCACAAACTGGTGATAAGCGAATGGGCTGGCTTGCATTTGAGAGCCGCCCCTGAAATGGGTCTGAGAGTAATCTGGGTGCAACGGGGTGGAGCCAGTGGGAAAGCTGGCGACCCACAGGAAAGTTGGTTTGTATGGGCAGGACAAACTGAGCCTGAACTGGCCCAGGTCTGGTCGTATTACAAAAGACGTTATTCGATTGAGCACGGCTATCGCTTTGACAAACAGGATTTGCTGTGGGAAAACCCCCGGTTGCGCTACCCAGCTCAGTTTGAATTGTGGACGGCAGTAGTCAGTTTCGTACACGACCAATTGCAGTTGGCGGAGGGCTTGGGCTTGGCACTCTTGCGACCCTGGGAGAGTAAAGAGCGGCAACCTAGTCCTCAGCAAATTCGACGAGGGTTGGCGGGAATAATTGAACAGTTGGGCTCTCCGGCCCGACCACCCAAAGTGCGAGGAAATGGGCCAGGAAGGGCTGTTGGCAGCAAAGTTAACCCAGCCACCCGCTATACGGTGGTCAAAAAGGGGGTTTCTACTCCTATTTTGAGGGTTATTCGCTCTTAAATTAATTGCCAACTGGCTACTGCTTGTCATTTCTTTGAAAAATCCCTTGTGGATTTTTATTTCTGGTGGGTTCGTTTATCTAAACGTCAACCTGTTACTTGAGCGATTAATTCCCTTATAGCAAATATATGAATAATCATATTATGGGTAATTTTGCTTGCAAAATTCTGGGCAAATTTTAAACCCAATTTCGTGAAATCTAACTTCTTTAAGGTTTATGGGCGAAAAAGGGGCTTTTCTTTTTGCTTTTCCCCTTTAAACTGTTAAATTACTATTACAAATAGCTTCTACGCCGAAATTCCTATTGCATCTGGATTAGACATGCCTTAAAATTAAACCTGTAGTGCCTGGCCTGAAATAAAGTCAGAAACGTACAACTTCTACCCAATATAAACGTATTACTAGTGGGCTGGAATCTAACGGAATTTTTTTAGAAAGGTCGTAGGTATTGGCATGGAATTATTAGCAGCAGCAGTGGCGGCAGTAGCCGCGGCAATCGCAGCCGCCAAAGTTATGGAACGCCAGCAAAAGGAGCACGAAGAGCGCAAGGTTAAAGTTCCTGTGCGGGCTGATGAAGGTCGTCCTGAACGCCGAACTCGAAAGTAATTTTATCTGGCCTAACCGGCGTTTTCAACTTTTTAAGAGTTTCTTGGTTCTTTTTAAGGACTAAGAAAGTAATAGTAATTCGTCCCTCCCTTATCTATTGAAAACCGGGCAGCCATGTTGAGTCTGCTCATTTTTAATTTTATATGCAAATAACCCCCAAAACCAAAAAAAGTAATAGATTGCGCCTGACCGAAATGCAATTACTGGTTGTTCCGGCTTTGTTAGTATTGGTTGGGATGTTGATGGTAATTAACGTGCCGAATCAGCGGGTCGGTTGGGATGCTAAAGATTTATGGATGTTTTTTGTTTTCTTTGGCCTACTCCTAGCTACCCATTTAATTTTATCTATCTGGTTGCCCCGCTCTGACCAGCTACTCTTACCGTTGGTTTCGGCTTTAACCGCTTTTGGATTAATTATGAGCCAACGCCTGGAAACGGTACGGACAGGTAATATTGCCAGTCGTCAGGTGTTATGGATTGGGTTGGGTTACGTCTTGTTTCTGGTAATCGCCCTCGGCTTGCGGAATATAATGCTGCTCAAACGTTACAAATATACCTTTATGTTTATTGGGTTGGGGCTTACGGCGGCGGTGGCTGTATTTGGGGCGGAAATTAACGGGGCAAAATTGTGGTTTCGCTTTGGCTTTTTCAGCTTTCAACCCAGCGAGTTGTTAAAAATAATTCTGGTTATATTTCTGGCAGGGTATCTGGATGACAAACGCGATCTGATTGCTTCCTCTAATTTCCGGCTTGGACCGATACCCTTGCCGCCTTTGCCTTATTTAGGGCCATTGCTGATGGTTTGGGGCATTTCGATGCTGACCCTGGTGGTGCAAAAGGATTTGGGCGCGGCCCTGCTTTTCTTTGGGGTATTTCTAATAATGATCTATTCCGCCAGTGGTAAGGCCAGTTATGTATTGGTAGGGTTGCTGTTATTTTTTGGTGGTTTTTTCCTGGCCTACAGTCTGGCGGGTCGGATTGACCAGCTTTCTCATATTCAGGTGCGGGTGGATGCCTGGCTCAATCCCTGGCCCAGCGGTCAGGGGCGTTCCTATCAGATTGTTCAGGCTTTGTACTCCTTCGCCAACGGTGGGGTTTTCGGTAATGGCCTGGGTTATGGTGCGCCTTATTTTATCCCCGAAGTCCATACCGATTATGTGCTGGCGGCAATTGGCGAAGAGATGGGACTGGCTGGTACACTTGGAATTTTGTGTCTGAATATTTTGTTAATCTATCGCGGTTTTCACATCGCTCTGAATGCCAATAACGGTTTTTATCAGTATCTCGCCATTGGCCTTAGCAGTATTCTGGGAGTTCAGACCTTTATAATAGTAGGTGGTGTAACCAAGCTTATCCCCTTGAGTGGTATGACTTTACCTTTTATCAGCTATGGCGGTAGTTCAATTTTGATCAATTTCCTGCTGGCAGGGCTTCTCATGCGTATATCTATAGAACGAAAAACTTAGAAAATTCAGGAGTCAGAATTCAGGAGTCAAGAGTCAGAATAAAGAAGTAAGAGTTAATGAAAGCGGGATTCTGTAGGAGCAGGCTGCTGTCCTGCGATAATTATCGGATGGCAGAGCACCTTCCTACTAGCAACTAATAACCAACGACCAATAACTATAAATGATAAAAACGATTCGATATGGCAGTTTTATATTAGCGGCGGTAGCGGTGGCATTTGGCCTATCTTTTGGGGTGTTATTTGGGCCAGCCTGGGTGCAGGAGCAACGCAGCGATTTGGTCTGGTTGCTTAGTATAACAATTGCTGGTGGGTTGATGCTGACCGGATTTTGGGTGGGACGCGCTCCCCTGAAAAAAGGAGCTTTGCCCGACGAACGCCTGACCCACAATGTCCAGCGCGTAATGAGCCTGTTGATGGTTGGTTTTATTTTACTAAGTTTTCAATTGTTACGCAGCCAGATAATTATCTCCAAAGATATTAGTCAACCTTATTTCACCCCCAAAAACGAACTGGTACAAGACCCCCGCATAATAAGAGACCAGTTAAGCATCCAGCGTGGGCGAATCTTTGATACTTTCGGCAATCAAGTGGTAGGTATTGACGTCACAAAGGGTCTGGTGAAACGTACCTATCAGAACCCTTTTATTAATCCGCTTATCGGCTATTACAGCCCGTTGCAGTTTGGCAATAGTGGGCTGGAAGATAAATACGATGATTATCTGACGGGCAAGACCGGGGCAAATCCTTTCCTGAACCTGACCCGCGACCTGTTGCACCAACCCCGGATTGGTAACGACCTATATCTCTCGATTGTACCGGAGTTTCAACAATTCGCCCAGCAACAGTTAGGCACAGTGGATGGGGCGATTGTATTGCTGGATGCCAAAAGCGGCGAAGTGCTGGCGATGGTCGGCAATCCTAATTATGACCCGTCGCAACTGGCTTTCGACCCGACGGTAGATGATACTTTGTGGGATGCCCAGACCAAAGAAATTCAGAAACGTTGGGCCGCCCTAAACACCGACCCCAAAAGTCCCCTTTTGTTACGACCTACCCAGGGGCTTTATACCCCCGGCTCAATCTTTAAAACTATAACCCTATCGGCTGCTCTGGATTCGGGCAAAACTACCCCGGATGTTATCTGGCAGGATACCGGAAAACTGACAGTTGACGGCGCGGTTTTCAACGACCCCAACCGTCCTAATGCCAGCCGTACCGATTGGTCTACCACCGAGGGTTATATGTTTTCGCTTAATTCCGTTTTTGGGCAAATCGGCTTGTTGGTGGGTGGGGCGGATTTAGAAAAATATATGCAGAAGTTTGGTTTTAGCGAAAAAATCCCTTTTGACCTGGCGGTAGCACCCAGCCAGCCCTACAATACCAAAGGTTTTCTGAATTCACGCGCGGCGGTAGCCTCTACCGGGTTTGGTCAAGGTCAGTTGCTGGTTACACCTTTGCAGATGGCGTTGGTGGCGGCGACGTTTGCCCGCGACGATGCTTCGATGCCTAAACCGATATTGGTTAAAGAGATTCGCACCCACGAAGGGCTAATAGTAAAAAAGAGTTTGCCCGAAGTCTGGAAAAGGCCGTTGCTACCTGAAACTGCCAAAAATGTGCGCGAAATAATGATACAATCCGCCACCAAAGGTTATGTTGGTCTCAACGGTGGCGGGTTAGCCGGGTCGGGCGCGGTAGTGGGTGGCAAAACCGGGACGGCGGAGGTGGACACCGCTCAACTTATTAACAACGGTTGGTATATTGCCTGGGCTACCAAAGGTGACAGAGCTTTTGCCATTGCCGTAGTTATTGACCATCGGCGGGGTGCCGAAGGTTTGCGGGATGCCATGCCCCGCGCCAACGAAATATTAAAACGGGTCCTCTCAAAGGTGCAATAGGTGTTAAACCGATTTTTACAGACTGTAATAATTCTCTGTTTGGTGGGTATCGTTGGGATAGTTTTTTACTCAGGGGCTATTTCTGCTCGTCAAGCGGTTTTTGTCGATAATTATAAATTAACTAAAGAAAACGCCCTAAATTTTGATGACCCAACTCTGGCTCGGACTTTTTACGGTGAGTTGGATGCTGGCAATCGTAAGGTGCAGTTTTTTTCGTTTAAGGCGGTCAAGGGCGATAGTATTGAATTAAAGCTTAATGTCCCGCGTTTAGCGGGTTTGGAAAATTTCCGCGCAGGTCTAGCGTTGTTTGGCCCCGGTCTGCCCAAACCGCCTTTGTCGGAAATTCAGCGGCTTCCTTTTGCCATTCCCACCGATTATGGTTTGGTGTTATCCGAGGATGATCCCCAGGTGCGGGTAGACCGCCCCAAACTTGATGAGCCTTTTACCCAGACGGGTTATTGGGATGGGCAGCGTATCGGGCGCGATTTTTCAGAGGATGGAACTTATTATGTGGCGGTTTTTAGTCCGGGCGAAAAGGCTGGCAAATATACCCTGCTGACAGGCGATAGGGCCGAAGCCGGGTTGCGAGAAATTGTGGGATTTCCCTGGTTGTGGCTGCGGTTACGTTTCTGGTTTGAGCAGGGTTTTATCGCTTTCCTGCTGTTAGCGGCAATGGCAGCGGCTGGCTTCGTCTATTTTCAGACTCAAGTGCGCCCCAAACGCAAGAAACTGCGTCCTATCCCCTCTACTAATTCCCCGGAAACTGACACATCTACGCTAGTAGACAGTCAGGCTATCGAAACATTACCCCAAGAATCCCAGGCTGAAAATGCCGAAGTTGTGGTGGAAGCACCCCTGTCGGATACCAACACTGAAAGTAAAAATTGAACATGATAGTAGTATAATAGTAGTAGGTAGGTGTGCTACTTGTTGAGTCTAACCATCAAAAACACCGCATTATTAAAGCATAATGCCGTGCCTTATTGCCTCTGTATTTTAAGAAAATTCCTGCTTAATACCTCACACCTATCTGGAGTAAATGTATGCAAATTATAAATGAACAATTCGTTGAAGAAACCGAGAACCTTATTAGTGCAGATGGTACCCGCCTGAATCTTCATTGCTGGTTGCCCTTCAATTCGCCTGTTAAGCGGGTTTTTGTGATTGTGCATGGACTGGGCGGGCATGCCGGATATTATGCTTCATCCCTGGCTCCTTACCTTGCCCCGCTTGGCACGGCAATCTACGGACCGGACTTGCGCGGGCATGGTCTTAGTGATGGAATACGCGGGGATATTGAAAGTTTTGCCGAACTAGAGGCTGATATATCGGCGACAGTAGGCTGGGCAAGAGAACGTCATCCCGGTTTACCGCTTTATTTGTTAGGGGAGAGCATGGGTACACCGCTGGCGATTATCCACGCCGCTACCAGTGAGGGTCTGTTGCGGCCCGATTATTTGGTGCTGGCGGCCTGTGTGGTTGCGCCTACTATCACTCCCCGCTTTGATGAAGTTTTCCGTACCAGTTTTTATCTAGCAACAAATCGCCGCAAAATCGCTCTGCCAATTACCGGACGGGAGGAACAGGGCGTGCGCGACCTTGAGTTTGTGAAGGTCTTGAAATCGGATGTGCTTTTCAATCGGCGTATTAGTGTGCGTTTTTTGCTGAATATGACTAAAACCATGAATCGCGCCGCCAAACTCCACCATAAACTAACAATGCCCACTTTGGTTTTGCAAGGTGGCAAAGATATTACGGTGCGCCATCGCCCTACTCGCTCTTTTTTCAACAATATCGCTGCAATCCAAAAAGAAATGCACGTTTTCCCTGACGCTTTCCACGCCATCCTGAACGACCCCGATGCCCCCCAGGTTCGGGCTAAATTACTGGACTGGATGGAGAGATTGGAGCAAGAAGCACGGAGTAAGGGGCAAGAATAAGGGGTGTTTTTCTTTAAGGTAACTGAGGATATTAGCTTGCGGCTTTTGGAAGAACGCCACGCCGAAGCCCTTTTTACCTTAATTGAACACAACCGCGCTTTTTTGGAAAAATGGCAGCCTTATCTTGGGGACATCAAAACCGTTGAGGCTGCCAGAGGTCTGATTAAGTCCGGTTTGCAAATTATGCTAAAAAATGAAAGTTTCTTTGCCGGAATCTGGTTTAACGCTGAGTTAGCCGGATTTCTTGCTTTGGAAGATCTTAATTTAAGAGCCCGTAATGCTAAAATCGGCTATTGGTTGGGCGAGCGGTTTCAGGGTAAGGGTTTGGTGACCAACTCCTGTCAGGCTTTGATAGATTACGCTTTTAATGAGCTGCAATTGTATAATGGACCCATAAAACTGGACAGAGGGATAGGGTGGTGTAAGGTATATAATAAAGAACATGACAACCACCCGAAAACACTATACGCCAACTTTTAAGGCCGAATTGGTGCAGGAACTGCTGCACGAAGAGCAAACGC